>UQZX01000003.1 GCA_900545525.1 uncultured Prevotella sp. | reverse complement strand
GACTGAAGGAGGCCGAGGCGGTCAAGCTCTTCGCCAACACCTATCTTGCTCTGCGCGTGTCTTATTTTAATGAGCTTGATACATACGCCGAGGTAAAAGGTCTTGACACTCAGGCCATCATCGATGGTGTAAGCCTCGACCCTCGTATCGGTCGGCATTACAACAACCCGTCGTTTGGTTATGGCGGCTATTGCCTGCCCAAAGACACCAAGCAGCTGCTTGCCAACTATGCTGATGTGCCCGAGAACCTCATTGAGGCAATTGTGGAGAGCAACCGCACCCGTAAGGACTTTATTGCCGACCAAGTGCTCCATAAAGCCGGCTATTATGATTACAACTCTGCAAACGGTTATGACCGCCAGTCTGAGAAACAGGTGACCGTGGGAGTTTATCGCCTGACCATGAAGTCGAACTCAGACAACTTCCGCCAGTCATCTATACAGGGTGTGATGAAACGCGTCAAGGCAAAGGGAGCCGAAGTCATCATTTACGAGCCTACGCTCGAAGACGGCAGCACATTTTTCGGCAGTCGTGTTGTGAATAATCTTGATGAATTCAAGAAGCAAAGCCATGCGATTATAGCTAACAGGTATGACGCTTGTCTTGATGATGTACAGGATAAGGTGTATACGAGGGATATTTTTAGAAGAGATTGAAGTTAGACCGGATATTAATGATTAATATTATTTGCTAAATGCGGAATAAAAAGTTTCTTTTCTTTAAAGATAAAACAGCTTTCATTCAATATCTTTACATTTATGTAATGATGTCTTCAGCAGGAATGGCCTTGCCGTCATATATGGGGAATGATAATTTCATAATTCTTGTCCTTTTAATGGGCATTTTTTATGTGTTTTTTAAGCCATCAGCACAGAGACTTCAGAATTCATATTTGACTTTTATCGGAGCATTTTTCATGTCAATGCTTCTGATTGTCGCAAGTTCGACATTGAGTATTGGCACTACTTTTAGTATTACCTCAATATTATTGATTGTATATGCTTCGTTTAAGATAGATGCCCAACACTATATCCAGCGATTGATAAAACTTATATACTATATAGCATTAATTAGTATAATTATATTTGCGATAACCAAAACGTTGGGGTTCGGTGTCAGTGCCGTTTTATATCCCTTTTTATATCCATCTTTTTCACAGGATGAGATATATAGTTATGGAGGATTTGTTTACCGTTTTGTATTTTTACATAGTGATAGAAATTGTGGTCCTTTTGGAGAACCCGGGCAATATCAGTGTGTATTGTCGGTTGCCTTATACTTTGTGTTATTCCGTTCTTATCTTTTTCCTGAAAAAGAACGGTTTAGGTATTTGCTGGTTTTCTTTGTTGCGTTATTTACAACTCTTTCAACAAGTGGTTATATTGCAATGGCAATAATAATAGTTTGTTTTTTATTGCAATCTAAACATCATAAAGTAGATAGACGTATGAAATATCTGTTTTGGATAATGTTTATCTGTTCTATATTTTTCTTCTCATATACAGATCTTGGGCAGGATTTTATGAATACGGCTGTATATGATAAGATATATGAAGAAGGACAGGTGGATTTTTCAAATAAATCGGGAAGAGCGCGTACAGAAAGTATTGCCGGGGTCTTAATGACAATAGAAAACAATCCTGCTACTTTATGGGGAGTTGGTTATGATAGATTAAATGATATGGGATTGGATGGATGTGCCGGACTCTTATTTTTACTTTTGGCGATAGGAGTTGTGCCGTATTCCATTCTTTTTGGCTTCAGTTTTTATCAGGTTCTTAAACATAATAGGGGTATATGGGATTCACTTGTCCGAATTTTATTGGTTGTAAATATGGGATTAGGCCAACCGCATATAATGAATTTTGCTTTGTTTACAATGATGTTTTATCCTTATTTTATAGAGAACAAAAAAGTAAATAAGTCTTTTTATGTCGGAAACAGCTAATAGGGTCTTAAAGAACAGTGGGTATCTTTATGCAAACATGGCATTGTCTATGTTTGTGTCTTTATATTCGACCCGATTGATACTTAATGCTCTTGGAGCCTCTGATTTTGGTATATTTTGCATTATTGGTGGTGCTATTGGTATATTGGGCTTTCTTAATGCAGCGATGTCTTCCACAACTCAACGTTTTATAAATTATGCAGAAGGAGAAGGAAAACCGGAAAGAAAGAAAAGTATTTTTACTGTCAGCATAAGTATCCATTTTTTATTATCACTACTGATGGTTGTAATTTTTGAAATTGCTTATTTCTTTTTCTTTAATGGGATTCTGAATATTCCTGCAGATAGGATTTCATCAGCAAAATGGATTTATCAATTAACGTTACTATCAACCGTACTAACCATTCAAACTGTTCCCTACAACGCCATCATCAATGCACACGAAAATATGCGATACTTTAGCATTGTAGGCACCTTTCAAACCATCCTGAAATTGGCAATCGCTTTGACTATAGTATATGTATGCGCGGACAAATTAATTCTATATGGTGTACTCACAACTCTTGTTTCATTAATACTTATGGTGATTCTACGCGTTTATTGCCACCGAAACTATGCTGAATGTCAGTTCTGCATCCGCAAATATTATGACAGAACTCTAATGAAAGAGATGACCTCATTTGCAGGTTGGGGATTTATTAATTCGGCTTCTTCCATGATTGCACAATATGGCATGGGAATTTTATTGAACTCCTTTTTTGGAACCATACTGAATGCAGCACAAGGAGTTGCCAACCAAATATCTGGTCAATTAATGGTCTTTTCACGCACGATGTTGATGGCAGTTAATCCTATTATAGGGAAGAAAGCCGGAAGTCACGAAATTTCCAATATGATACGTATATCTTTGTTTGGATCGAAAATGTCATTCTTCATCATCGCTTTCTTCGCTTTTCCATTTATCATTGAAACGCCTTATATCCTTCAACTGTGGTTGAAGAACGTACCGGAATGGAGTGTCTGTTTTTTTCGTTTTGAAATAGCAAGAAATATGTTAGATCAATTAACGATAACTCTGACAAGTGCTATCACAGCAGAAGGTCATATAAAATATTACTCAATCTTTAGGGGATGCTCATATTTTTTACCTCTACCTATCAGTCTGTTACTTTTCCATTTAGGATTCTCCCCTTATTGGTTCTACATAGTATGGATATTTATATGGAATGGTGTTGGTAGTGTCATTATACTATATTATGCACAAAAAAACTGCCAAATGAAATACCGTGACTTCTTACACATTGTAGCGTATCCTGCCTTTTTAATAACCATTATAACTTTTTCGGCAGGTGAATTAATTACCTACAATTTGGATGAGTCATTCTTACGTTTACTTATTTGCACAATTTCAACAACAATTACATTTATCATTTCATGCTGGATCATTGGTTTTTCATCTGAAGAAAAAAAGATCATATTATCAACCATTACGCCAATAATTAAAAATGTGAAAACAAAATTACACTTATAGATGAACATTAAGTAATAAAAATAAAGAACAATTATACTAACATTACGTAAGTTGAGCATTAAATTTATGAATCGTTTCGCTGATATATTATTACGTGGGCTCCATCGTTTCTATGTTGATCATTACGGATCATACTTGAAACCGTTAGATAGAATTATGGATCCCAATATTGCATCTGATACAATCTATCGTCAGTTACAATCAGATACCCCTTGTATGATTGCTCGATATGGTAGTACTGAGCTTTTGTGTATAAACAATTATTTGGGTATAGAGACTTTCAGACATAATATATGGAATTACATTACTGATAAAACACCACAATTTTGGTGGAATAGAACTGGTGTGTCTAATATGCAACATCTTTCTGGATTCTTCCCATTGACAGAACAAAGTTTAGGGAGATTTGCAGAACTTATGATAGAAGATTCCAAACAAATAGACATATTGGGTTCATGGCGCTTGGAAGAACGCAGACTGGTTGATGTACGAAAAGTAAAAGCCGTTCAACTATTACTATTAGAACCTTATCATGCGGTACATCCTTGGTCACGAATTTTGGAAGGGAAAAAGGTACTAGTGGTGCATCCTTTCACAGAAACAATACGCCATCAATATGAGAAAAAACGAACTTTACTATTCAAAAATCCGGAAGTATTGCCAAAATTCCATTTAGAAACAATCAAAGCCGTTCAAAGTTTAGGTGGCAAAAGTTCATTTGACACATGGTTTGATGCACTACAATACATGAAAGATGAAATTGACAAACGAGATTACGATATTGCATTAATCGGATGCGGAGCCTATGGATTTCCCTTGGCAGCCCATGTAAAACGCATGGGAAAAAAAGCAGTTCACTTAGGTGGAGTCTTACAAATGCTATTCGGAATAAAAGGGAAACGGTGGACTAACCCAGCTTGCGGCATGGCAGCGCTTCCTTTCATAAAAGAAAATTACTACAACAACCTAATGAACGAACATTGGGTTTACCCATCTGATTCTGAACGACCACAAAATGCGGATAGAGTAGAAGGCGCATGCTATTGGTAAAGTATGATTACACATGTTTTAATCAAAAAGTTGATGTATTTATGAAAGATTTTCGTAAACATTATATTACTATCGCCGGAGGTTTAGGAAATCAGATGTTATCATACTCCTTATGGTATTATTTAAAGAAAAAAAAGATAAGTGCAGAGTTGTCTCCTATACATGAAGGCTTGTTGGATCATAATGGTTTGGAGATTAACAGAGTTTTTAAAAATACAGAATTAATAGGAGGTGAGAAAAAGAAAATAAGACTATGTAGAACGTTATATGCAAATATAAATAGATATATTAATGGTGTGATGAATATTTTAGGCTTACATTGGCATTTTGATATATGTAGAAATTCAATCATTCCATTTATTGTTTTCCCACGTTATAAGTCATATACGTTCTTTCCTGCAATAAAAGAAGAACTTCATTATATCTTTGAATTCCCTGTAGATAAAGATATACGTAATATAAATCTCAGAAAAGAGATGTTGGAATGTCAATCAGTTAGTGTGCATATTCGCAGAGGCGATTATCAATCTAAAATCGTTTGGCGTATATTGTTAGGAGACATTTGCGAAAAACAATACTATAATGATGCTATAAACTATATTATGCAGAAATTCACAAGGCCTAAGTTTTATATATTTTCCGATGATATTGATTGGGTTAAGCAAAATTTAAATTTCAATGATGCAACATATATAAACTGGAATCAAGGTGCCAACTCTTTTCGTGATATGCAACTTATGTCTTATTGCAAAGCAAATATCATTGCAAATAGTACGTTTAGTTTAATGGCTGCATGGCTTAATATACATGACGATTGTATACATATAGCACCTTCTAAATGGACCAACAACAACCCTGATTTGAGTTACAAGAAATACATACCTTCCAATTGGATTACAATCGATAATTCTCAGCCTTTTGTTAGTGTTATAATAGACAAGAATATCAAAAATGCCGATAATATAATTCGTTCAATATCTCAACAAACAATATCTGATTATGAAATTATTTTGCCCAAAGAATATAATTTGCATCCAAAGTTCAAAGACAAACGCATAAAAATTGGGATCCAAGCTACAGGACATCATATTATTAACATTGATAACGAAAATACTTGGAACAGCAAAGACAGATATTGCCTACAAAAATTGCTTATCCATATATTATAATCTTGATGATTGTATATGTCTCATATTAATTCTATGAATCCATATCCATTAATCAGTGTAATCATACCAATGTATAACGCTGAAAAATATATTGAACGTTGTTTGCAATCGGTGATGAAGCAAACTTATCCTCATATTGAGATTATAGTTGTAGACGATGGTTCCACTGACAAGTGTGGGATTATAGTACAGACATTGGCAAAGAACTCTAAAAACAGACTAAAATATTTTAGAAAACAGAACAGCGGTGTCAGTGCAACACGCAATTATGGATTGGAGAAAACAACAGGGAACTACTTTGCTTTTGTAGATGCTGATGACTGGATAGCCCCTGATATGTATGAAAAAATGTGGGAACTTCTGCAACAACACAATGCAGATTTAGTGATGTGCGGACGAACCCGAGTGACCGACAATGAAGAAATATGCTATCCAGACAAAGGCATACAACATTTTTATGACGGCAAAGTAGATATGAGAAAGCTGAGTAATCAGTTTGACTTAAACATATTACCAAACAAACTATACAGCAGAAAGTTATGGGGGAATTTACGCTTACCGGAAAATATGTCGTATGCAGAAGATTTGTATTTAGTACCGGATTTGCTCAGCCGTACTAAACATATTGTCTATACTTCCAAAGGGTACTATTATTATTACGAAAACTTTGTGTCCGCCTCATTCCATCTAAACGATGAAAAATTACAAAGTGACATTATAGCCAAAAATAAACTTTATAAGTATATGTTGGACAGATCAGTGGATACTTCCATTATTTTTGATTGGTTATTTGGTGCATACCTCCGTGGATATAATATGGGAAGAAGTAAATATATATACAAACAATATGTTGCATTCTTCTTGCAGAATATAAGTCAATGCATCTTAAAGCCCAAATGTATATTATTTCTAATTTTTCCTTACTTATATTTTAAGATAAAGAAATGAGAGTACTTGTTAACTATGCAGATGAGCGTTATGAACCTACGCGTAAATGGAACACTTGGACAGGGAAACATATTGCACGATTTGACAAAATATACGAGTTCTCACCTAATGACATTGATCAACATTTTTTATCCCGACATTTAGATATCCTATCACAAAAAAGAGGAAACGGTTTATGGCTATGGAAACCATATTTTGTGAATAAGGTCTTGGATGAATGCAGTGATGGAGATATTGTCTTTTATTGCGACTCTGGTTCCTTGTTCAAGCGAAATATAAACATAATACTTGAGTTTCTTTCAGAAGATAATCCCTTGTTTGTCTGCGATATTCCTCTAATAGAATCTTGTTTCACAAAACCATTGTGCTTTGAAAAAATGGGGCTTACAGAAGAAAAGTATAAGACAAGCAACCAAATTATTGCGACTTACTTCTGCTTTCTTGTAACGCCTACTACTCGCAAATTTATAGCAGAATGGTTATCATTATGTTGCGACATAGAATTACTGTCGCCTGCCGGTTTAGGAAAGCATGATGCTATAACCAAAAATTATGGTACCTCGTTTGTAGCTCATCGCGAAGACCAAAGTATATTTTCATTACTTTGCAAAAAGTACAACTTTCTTCCCCATCGGGATATCAGTCAACGAGGTTTGCACCCTGAGACTTACAAATCGTCATTCTATGCCTATAAAGTGCCGGTGCATGTAAATGACAAGTATAAACCTGTTATATTTTTACATAAATCACCACGGTTAGATTTCAAATGGTTGATGAGATCTGTCTATCATTCTATAAGGGCATAGATATTTTCTGTTTTATAAAATTGTGGAAGACATGAAAAGGATAGCCGTACTTTTGACAGTATATAACCGTAAGGAGAAGACCATAAAGTGTCTGTATAATTTGGAGAAACAGCAACTTTCGTCAGATGTTATATTGGATGTTTTCATTGTGGATGGTGGGTCAACTGATGATACTGTTGTATCTGTGAAGGACGTGTTCCCATACGTTTATATAAAAACAGTGGAAGGTGTGTTTTGGAACCGGGGAATGATTGAGGCATGGAAGATGGCGGAGGCGTATGGTAACGAGAATGTACAATACGATTATTATCTATGGCTGAATGATGATACATTCATTTATGAAGATTGTGTACTGTCATTATTGAACGTATGCGGACAATATGATGATAAGGTGATTGCTGTAGGTTCGACCGTTGATACGGTAACCCATGGTAGGCTGACTTATGGAGGACGGGATGAAACTGGTAATGTGGCTTCTCCTTCTGTTGATGATGCTCCGGTGCCGGTTGTGATGATAAACGGTAATATTGTGCTCATTCCAAGTTATGTGTATGATATATTGGGAACTCTTGATTCTTATTTCACTCATGCCCGTGGTGATTTTGATTATGGACTGCGCGCACGTAAAGCAGGAATTAAAATGTTGCAGGCAGGCCATCCGCTTGGTGAATGTGATTTGCATGAACGTATTGACGCATGGTGTGACCCGGATGTACCTTTGAAGAAACGCTGGAAACTAATGCATCGACCTAATGGGATGCCTCCAAAGGAAATTTTTTATTTGGAGAATCGCCATTATGGTTTCTGTATTGCGCTGAAACATTATTTTACAATTCATGTTCGTTGCTTATGGCCTGGTTTGTGGTTCAGAATGAATAAAAGTGTAATTTAATCTGATTTGTATAATGATTTATTATAGAAAAGTATCGAAAGAAAATGTTAATAAATCTTCAATCGGGGGGGGTAAAAGGCAGGATGGCAGAATAGAATACATAGATTTGGCTAAGGGATTATGTATTATTCTTGTCGTTATGTTTCATTGTGATATATATTTCTTTCATAAGGAGTATATGTTTAATACAATGATTGGTAATACATTCCGTATGCCTTTATACTATTTTTTGTCAGGATTGTTTTTCAAAACATATAGAGGCTTTTTTGATTTTACATTGAAGAAAACTAATAAATTGTTAATTCCGTTTTGCTTTTTCTATATATGTACTGCGGTTTTGATACCTTTAATATTACAATGGTGTAACATAAATGTCGGGGTGAAATCTGTTATTGGGTGGCATAGTTTTATTGATTTCTATTATGAAAAGTTTACTAACATACCATTGTGGTTCTTATTAAGTCTATTTGAAGCTAATATAATATTCTATTTTTGTTTGATATGTGTGGAAAAATGTAGTATAAATCGTTTTAAGGTGACGGTTCTTTGTCTATTGATGTTCATAATTGGTTTTATCGGACTTTATCTTGGACGCGTAAATATAAATCTGCCGATGTTTGTTGATACAACTATGACTACTTTGCCATTCTTTGCAATAGGTTACATTTTCAGGAAATATTCAAATATCCTTATTAAAAACAAGTATGATAAGTATTGGCCTTTATTTGTTTTATTTTTAGTAGGTATAACTTATGGTTTGTCTGGAGGAGAAACAATGTTTATAGAAAATAAATTTGATATTAATCCATTTGTTTTTTATATTAGAGGCATAACGGGTACTTTGTGTATTTTATATTTGTCGAAAGCTATTGTGAGATTACCTTTTATATCTTATATAGGCAGATACTCGATAATGATATTGTTAACTCATCTTTTGGTGTTGGCTGTTATTTCTATGATTATAAATAGATTTATTCATAATGCGGATTGGGCTTATTTCATAACGGTGTGTATAACTCTTGCCTCATATATAGTGATTATACCATTGATGAAGAGATTTTTGCCTTATGTTACGGCTCAGAAAGATGTTCTTAGAGTGTATATTAGGTAATCACATTAATAATTGATAAGATGATACCCAAAATTATTCACTATTGTTGGTTCGGAGGGAAGGAATTACCTCCACTAATAACAAAATGTATCAAATCGTGGAAAGAGCATCTTCCTGATTATGAGTTCAAACTTTGGAATGAAGAATCGTTCGATATAAATTCCAGTGAATGGTGTAAAGGAGCTTATAAAAACAAGAAATATGCTTTCGTGGCAGACTATGTGCGATTGAAAACACTTTATGAATATGGCGGAGTTTATTTAGACACAGATGAAAAAATGGAGAAAAGCCTAAATCCATTTGTAGAAAAAGACGCGGCTTTTATGGGGTTTGAAGACGGAAAAGTTCTATCAATGGGAGTAATGGGATTTCCGCCTAAACATCATTTAATAGCAGAATTTCTTGAATACTATAAGCAGTCATTTTCTATGGATATTATCAGATCAAATATGGCAAATGCTGTAGTTGTTACCAATTATTTAGTCGAGAAGTATGGTTTGAAATCAGATAACAGTGAACAATTGATAGGAGATCTACATATTTATCCACGTACATACTTTAATGCAATGGATTTCTTTGGCAATTGGGATCGGACTTCTAAAACAACTACAATACATTTATATATGGGTTCATGGCTTTCAGATACTGAAAGGCAAAAACTAAATCGTAGAAAAACGTGGTACTTCAGGTTTTCAAAATGGATTTATGTCAATACAGGACTGCAACGATTAAAAATGATGTTGACTGATGAAAAATCTCGTTCTTGACTTTATATATATTATTCTTAATTATTTTGTGGCCTATGTTCCTTGTTGGCATTTTCGCAAGTTGTGTTATCGGCTCTTGGGCATGAAAATCGGCAATGGCTCACGAATATTAATGGGAACGGTCGTGATAAAGCCTTGGAAAATTAGAATAGGAAAGAATACCATTATTAATGAAAACTGTCATTTGGATGCTCGTGGTGGTATTATAATTCATGATAATGTTTCTGTTAGCATATATTCGATTATAGTTACAGGTTCACATAACGCACAATCTGAATCATTCGCTTTTTTTGAATTACCTGTTAAGATAGAGGATAATGTATGGATAGGTGCACGAACTGTTATATTGGCGGGAGCTAATTTAAAGAAAGCTTGTTTGATAGGTGCA
The DNA here is from genome assembly GCA_900545525.1 of uncultured Prevotella sp. Lineage (GTDB taxonomy): Bacteria > Bacteroidota > Bacteroidia > Bacteroidales > Bacteroidaceae > Prevotella. The sequence continues at coordinate 148,030 of UQZX01000003.1, read as the reverse complement.
AATAGTACTGTTATCAAAGGTGAGTATAAGGAGGATGGTTTTTATTCCGGTGTCCCCGCTAAATATATAAGGCAGAGGGGACTTGTGGATTATTATGTGTTAAATTGGAATCCTTGGTTTAGATAAAATGTGCAAGAAGATATTAATTACTTTTCTCTTTAAAGAAGGGGCCGGCCCTGTTTTTACATTGGAGATGGCTCGTGGATTGGCACAGAATAATTGTGAAGTTCATGCTTTGCTTTCGTCTAAAATATCGAATAGAAAAGATTGGGAAAAAGAGAGAAATCTCAAAAGTGTTTCTTTTATAGAAACAGGTACTCGAGAAACTGCAATAAAGGCATCTTATAACTTCTTTATAAAAGAGCAGTTCGCTTTAAGACGTAAGTTTAGGACTATATGTTTTGACTATGTCATAAGCACGTTTTATCATCCTTGGGCTTCTACCGTTATGAGCTGTTTTTATGTAAATAAGAAAGTGATAATTTGTCATGACCCGATATTCCATTCTGGAGTAGGACTGTTTGAGAAATGGATGACAACACGATATATCAAGACAGCAAGTGATATTGTTGTGCTGACAAAAAGTTTTATTCCAACAGTTGAAAAGGTGTATGGATTTGATAAAGAGCACATTCATTATATGCCGCATGGCAGGATGAGCGTGTATAAACAAAAGGCATGCCAACCTGTGGAGAAGTCTGATAGCATAACCTTCTTGTTCTTTGGTCGTATTGAAGAGTACAAGGGGCTGGGCGTGTTGGCCAAGGCGTATGAAAGAATCAGCCAATCCTATTCCAACGTAACACTCACCATTGCCGGCAGTGGAGATTTCAGTAAATATAAATCTGTTTTTGAGAACATGGCAAAAGTGAGGATAGAGAACAGGTATATTGCAGATGAAGAAATAGGAGATTTTTTTAGCGTTCCTTACACAGTTGTGGTGCTACCATATTTAGATGCAAGTCAATCAGGTGTGATTCCTATAGCTCTTGAATATCAGACACCAATAATAGCAAGTGATACAGGAGGATTAAAAGAGCAACTGAATGATGGTAGAATAGGACTTTTTTGTAAAGCAGGAGATGTTAATTCATTGGCTATACAGATGGAGTATGTTTTGAATAATCCTAATCATTTCGAGACGGAACGAAACAAAATGAAAGAATATCTTCAATGTTTGGATTGGAGTGTTGTTACGAAAAATATTATTCAGATATAATAGTAGAAAATGGTTTTTGGATATATTCATTTGGATTATGGTGAATGGCTGTCCGGTAGCTATAATGTACAGGAGATAGGCTTGGCCAAAGCCTTGGAAAGGCTGGGACATCAGACAATAATAGTTTATTGGGTGTCTTCTCGTGACAAGCGATGCAGAACGGAAGTTAAAGTGACAGAAAACATAAAGAAAATATATTTGCCTTACAGGATAAGAATTGTTCACCATATATTGCCTGATTTTTCTTTGCTAAAACCATTGGGAATTGATATTTATCATCTTCAGAGTGACAATCTTCTTTGTGTGCCGGAGGCGGTTGGTTATTGCCTGAAACATGGGTGGAAGCACTATTGTTATGTGGGTACGATACACAGTTCTTCGCCTAAAGCGATTTCCAGATTTGTAATGGATTGGCTGAGTAGCAGAAATTTTGCAACATTCAAGAAGACAAAAGTTTTTTGCAAGACTCCGGCTGTAGTGGATGAATTAAAGGAAAAAGGTGTTTCAAGTGCAGAGTGGGCACCTGTTGGTTTGGACATAGACATAATTCCCTTTGTTTCAACTGATAAAGAAGAATTGAAGAATAAATTGGGTCTGCCGTCTGACAAAACGATAGTGTTTTTGGTATGTGCTTTGCGACCGGATAAGCATCCGATGGACATTTTCCCTTTTGCAGAGATGCTGGGAGATGATTATTTGATTATACATGTTGGTACACCTTGGATGCAGACTGAGGAGTATATAAAAAAACTACATTCATGTGAGAAATATAATAAAATACATTTTCTTGGAAAATTGCCGAACAAAGAGGTGCATGAATATTATGAGGTATCGGATTATGTCATAAATTTCAATCCCAAAGAGATATTCGGCATGTCTATCCTTGAAGCAATGTATCATAAAACAACAGTTGTTGCTCGTCATGCTCCGGGGCCTGACTGTATCATAGAGAATGGGAAAAGTGGTTTTTTGTGTTCTTCAATAGAAGAAATGGCTGGAATAATACGCTCCGGAAGGAAAGTACACGGTGCGAGACAACGAGTGTTAGAGCATTTTACATGGTATGCTACAGCAGATAGATTCTTAAAAAATATATATTAACAGTTCTTAATTATGCGTATTTTCCATATTATAACCCATCTTGATATTGGTGGTGCAGAACGTGTTGCGGTTAATATAGCTAAGTCCGAAACTGTGGGTATGGAATATCATGTAGTGGAGGTAGTACATGGAGAAGGTGCTTTTTGTGAAACATTTATACAGGAATTGAAAGAATCCCACATTCATTATCATCGTTCACCGATTAGAAACAACAAGATCGGAATCATTCTTTTTCCATTGTGGTTTTTGTGGGTGGTATTAAAATGGAAGCCTCAAATTATACACACGCATACGGAAATACCAGACTTAAGTATCTATTTATGGAGCAGGATGTTTGGATGGTTATTTCCGCATATTAAATATGTACGTACCATTCATAATACAGAATTATGGAATCAATGGCATGGGATTGGTGATAAGGTTGAGGCCTTTTTCAAACAGAAGCAGGCGAACATAGCTATCAGTAGTTCAACCCAAAAATGTTATAATGATGTTTATGGTGAATCTCCTCGGATTGTTTTCAATGGATTGCAGGCCGTCAGACAAAAACCGTTTGAGAATATAGTCAAAAAAAAGATAAACATATTGTTTGCAGGAAGGTTTGAATATCAAAAAGGTATAGACCAACTTATAGCAGTGGTAACAGCTTTGGGAAACAATAAGAAATATCATTTCCATATTGTGGGGAATGGTTCAATGAAAGAAAAGGTATGCCGGTCTTTGTCTGTTTTTGATAATGTCTCTTTATATGATAAAATATTTGGCTTGAATCAGTATATCGGCTCGTTTGATTATTTGTTTATGCCGTCTAATCATGAGGGACTTGCTTTGATGCCAATAGAAGCAAGTCTGGCCCATACTCCGTCAATAATCAATAATTGTCCTGGGCTTGGAGATACGTTACCGGCAGATTGGCCATTGAAAGTAGAGAATAATGATGTAGATGATTTTATTAAGTTGATATTATCACTTGATAATAGTGATGATTATAAAAAATATGCGGATATTGCATATGATTTTGCTAAAGAGAATTTTTCAATAGAAAGGATGCAACATGAGTATGAAGATATTTATTGGGGATGATTGTCATGTATAGCTTCCAAATTGCCGAATTCATGCTGATGGATCGTTTCGTCATACATGATTTTATTTGGTATGACAAATAAAAAGGCTCTTCTGAGACTATTTATTAAGTATGATTAATACCTTGAACATTTTATTTATAATGCACATGCCCCCGCCTGTGCACGGTGCTGCCATGGTAGGCAAATATATTCATGACAGTCGTGTGATAAATGAGGCGTTTGATTGTCATTATATCAATCTCACCACGGCGTGTGATTTAAGCGATATTGGTAAGGTTGGGCAGAGGAAGATAAGGCTGTTTATGACGTTGTTACGGCAAATCCGCAGAGAAGTGAAGCTATATAAACCGCAGCTTGTATATGTCACGCCTAACGCTTGCGGCGGGGCTTTCTACAAGGATTTTATTGTTGTGCAGATGCTAAAGCGTATGGGATGCCGGGTCGTTGTACACTATCACAATAAAGGAGTTGTGACAAGGCAGGAACGTTGGCTTGATGATAAATTGTATCGTTGTTTCTTCAAGGGCTTGAAGGTTATATTGTTGGCAGAGGCGTTGTATGCCGATGTGAAGAAATATGTCAAGCGCGATGAAGTTTATATATGTCCCAATGGAATACCGGAGACACTTCAGACAGAACCAGTGGCGGAACGGCACAACAAGATACCGCATCTTTTGTTTCTTTCCAATCTTCTTGAAAGCAAAGGTGTACTTGTGCTGCTCGATGCTTGCCGGATATTGAGGGACAAAGGATATAGCTTTGTCTGTGATTTTGTAGGTGGCGAGACCGCGGAGATTGATGCCGGGCGTTTCGCCCGCGAGGTGGAAGGGCGTGGGTTGGACAGAATTACGGTGTATCATGGCCGTAAGTATGGCGACGAAAAAAGGGATTTCTTTGAAAACGCAGATGTGTTCGTTTTTCCAACGTTTTATCATAACGAATGTTTCCCGCTTGTGCTTCTTGAAGCAATGGAATTCAAACTTCCTCTTATAACTACGAATGAAGGCGGAATTACAGATCTAGTGAACGACAGAGTAAATGGATTTGTTTGCAGAAAGCAGGATGCCCAATCTCTTTCTGATTGCATCGGACGTCTTCTTGATAACAAGGAGCTGCGGGTGAAGATGGGAGAGGATGGCTATAAGAAATTTAAGAAGCAATTCACTCTTCAAGCGTTTGAGGACAACATGCATCGTATATTGCGAGAACTCTCATGTTGATGCCCACAAAAAATAATATTGGAGTAAACATTGTCTTTATCTTCATTTTCCATCACCCCAACATCCATTCCCATGCCGGTACGACATTAATAACATTCCCGTTTTCGAGATTGATGGTTTCTTTCTCGTCCATTGTTATTATGTGTCCGGTAGTGAGGCCGAAAGCTTGCATTGCCTCACATATGCCACTTATCTCACGTTTTCGGGTTTCCGGATTTGTCATGGATACCGTCACCTGATATGCCTGCACAATCTGTATTCCTTTGCGGACAATGAAGTCACATTCTTTCTTGTCTGCGTAATAAAATACCTCACATTCGCGGCGTTTCAGTTCTATGAACACAAGGTTTTCCAGATTTATGCCAATATTTTCAGTGGCGTTGAAACCTATGCGCCGGATAATTGCATTGTCAATGAAATAAATTTTCTTGGGACTGAGCATTTGTGCTTTTAGTGAAGACGAATATTTCATCAACTGAAACATCAGATATGTCTGACAGATATACTCTATGTAGTTTTTTATGGTTTCGGGATGGCGTATGCCGATGATTTTGCCTAATGACGAATATGTGGTCCGCTTGGTCGCATTGCTGGCGAGATAGAAAACAAGTTCAAGAATTTCCTTTTCGTTTGTCAGTCCGTTGCGTGTTATGATGTCACGATAGACAATACTTTCATAGAGCGAGGACAGATATCGTGATGATGCTGTTGTAAGATATTTAGGAAAGCCACCCTTGGATAGGTAATCTTTGAAATGTCTGAGAAGATTTGTGCGTCCGACTGTCGTATACATCTCTTTGGGTTGCAGTTCTACTTCTTGCAGTGACAGGTATTCTTTGAATGAGAACGGATAGATTTCAATCAGGATATAACGTCCGGTAAGATGTGTGCCGAGTTCGCGGCTGAGCATTTTCGCATTTGAGCCTGTTATGAACACCTTGCATCCGTTATTGTAAAGTCTGCGTACAAACATCTCCCATCCGCTGACGTTTTGTATTTCATCGAAATAGTATGTGTGCTGTTCTCCAAAAAGCTCTATAAAGCATTCTTGTAACGTCTGGAAATCGTCAAGTTTGAAATTTACAAGTCTTTCGTCATCGAAATTGAAAAAGAAATCCTGTTCAGGCTGCTTGCTGCGTATTTGCTGCAACAGGACGGATTTTCCGCAACGGCGTATTCCCGATATTATAAGTATTTCATTGGTTTCCAGCCATTCGTTCTCAATGGTGCGTGGTATAGTACGTGACGCAATGTCAACATTGCTGTCTTGCTGTTCAAATATAATTCTTTTTAATAAGTCTTTCATCATATATAACGGATGTTTGTCTTGTGCAAAAATAGTAAATTATTCATTACGAATGAACATTTTCCGTGAAATTATTCATTGTGAATGAATGATTTCTCTTGAAAACGTTCGTTACGAATGAATGATTTCGTATCAGTGCAAGGCTTTAATTGTATTACCTGTATAGGTATATCTGTTTTTTATTCCTACCAAATAAAATCATAACAACATGTTACGACTTAAAGATTTGACCTTCGTGGAAAGCCGCGGTGCCTTGTCGCGTATTCCCGCTGGCAAGATGCTTATAAACACGATAAACGCACATTCTTATAACACGGCACAGAATGATGCGCTGTTTGCCGAGGCATTACGGAACGGTGATTATCTTATTCCTGATGGTGCGAGTATTGTAATGGCGTGTCGTTGGCTGAAGGCGAAGTCGCAACCGAAAGAGAGGATAGCGGGATGGGACTTGTTTGTTCATGAGATGAACAAGGTAAATGAAGAATGTAGGCAACAAAATGAAGAATGTAGAATGAAGAATGAAGAATTAAAGAAACAACGTTCGGCGACTGTGGGAAAAGCAGATGAAGAATGTTGTGACATCAACAGTTGTAATAATAATTCTTCATTTAATCTTCATTCTTCATTTAAAAAGAAGGTTATGTTTCTTGGCTCTTCTGAAGAGGTTTTGACGAAGATAAGGCAGGAGGCTTCGTATCTATATCACAATATAGAAGTTGTGACATATTCGCCTCCTTACAAACCGGTGTTTTCAGAGGAGGATAACAGGGCAATGGTAGAGGCAATAAATAACGCAAATCCAGACCTGCTGTGGATAGGAATGACGGCTCCCAAACAGGAGAAGTGGGTGTATGAGCATTGGGATGAGCTGGATATTCATTGTCATGTTGGTACAATAGGTGCAGTTTTTGATTTTTTCGCAGGAACTGTCAGGCGTGCTCCGGAGTGGTGGCAAAAGCATGGTCTTGAATGGTTTTACAGGCTGCTGATGGAACCCAAACGAATGTGGCGCAGGTATCTGATAGGCAATGCTTTGTTTCTGTTGAATATATTCAGGGATAAAATATCCTGAGCCTTTTATGAGTACTGATATAAAGAAAGCATATAGGCGCTTCCGCCAGTTTGGCGGAGTAAGGCTGTTGCGTGAATATGCCGGCATGGGGCTTGTCGGTGCCATGCTCCGCCGGTCCCTCTCCGCACTCTTCCACGGACGTACGTTAAAAAGTGTATATCCTGCGTTATTGGCAGTGACGGTCCCGTACCTCCTTGACAAATACCGTCCCCTGATGCTTCGCCTGAAAGAGAAGTACAATGATGAAAGTACAGGTGAGGCACAACCCGTAATCTGGTCATGCTGGCTTCAGGGCATTGACCGTGTCCCAGCCCCTTGTCCGTGCCTGTATAGCCTCGCAGCGCACGGCATTCCCTGAAAGGAGGCATGTCGTGCTGTCAGTAGAGACATACGGGGAATATGTAACGTTGCCAGAGTACATAGAGCGCAAATATGCTGACGGCATCATTCCCTCAGTAATGCTATGATGCAGCTTGGATGAACCGGCTGGCCTCCATTTGCTGTTTCCATAAGACAAACTACCGTGACAGTATCACGGCATTACGCAATCCTCATAGCTTCTGCTTCGAGATAATACGGCGTTATACCATAAAAAACAATGACAGTACTTTTTCTTGAACTTCTGCAAGTTGCAGTAGGATGCCGCACGTGTCTTTCATACGCTCCATCATCGGACGAGTGGCGTACGCTTTCTGATATTGCAAGGAGACAGGCTGTTGACGGGCTGTGCTTTGCTGCATTGGAGAGGCTGCCTCAAGGACAGTGGCCTCCAAGGGACCTCGTGCTTGAATGGTCGGCGTTGCGCCGCAGAATAGAAATGCGCAACCATGAGGTCAACAGGGCGGCAGTTGCCGTAACTGGATGGTTTAAAGCAAGAGGATACCGTACCTGCATATTAAAGGGTAAGGGTAATGCCCTGCTGTACCCCAGTACAATGGTGAGGACTCCCGGTGATATTGATATTTGGGTGGAGGGCGGATGTCGTTGTGTCATAAAGCTGGCAAGGAAATGTGGAATATCCGGCAAGGCTTGTTATCATCATATTGACTGGCGACCTTATAATGGTATCAGCGTGGAAGTACATTATCGCCCCACTTTTATGTTGAACCCCATTCATAACAATAGGTTGCAGAAATGGTTTGAGAAACATGCCAACATGCAGTTTGATAACGCAGTCTCCATTCCCCAGTGCGACGGAGTAATATCCGTGCCGACATTCAGTTTTAATGCCGTATACCAGCTGTCTCATATTGCTAATCATTTCTTTCAGGAAGGTATAGGATTGAGGCAGTTTGCCGACTACTATTTCCTTTTGCTGAGGAATAAGGATGCTGTTGATGTCAGGTTCAAGGAAGATTTAGAGGACGAACTGAAATATTTAGGGCTCCATGACTTTGCGCGTGCAGTGATGTGGGTATTGGGACGGGTGTTTTTAATGGACAGGGTTTATATGATTGTCCCGCCGGATGAGAAGCGTGGTTCCTTCTTGTTGGATGAGATTATCGAAGGAGGCAACTTTGGGCAGTATGATAATCGTATTTTTTGTGGAGTGCAGGCTAATTCTGTCCGGCATAATATTGCAAGGATATATAGGGATGTCCGATTACTCCGTTTTTTCCCGTCTGAATGTCTTTGTGAACCCGTGTTCCGCTTTTGGCATTTCTTGTGGAGATACATGAATAATCATATTCAGTAATCTTTTTATTGAAACATTTTCATTTTGTTTCATTGGGCTGGTGGCTCAGTTGAGGCGCATTTTGTCTCATGTGATTTTATGAAGAGCGGCAATATTGTTTTGCGTGATTATCAGAAAGATGTAGTAAAACGTCTGTCTGAGGCATGGAGAACTCATAATAGTGTCATGGTGCAGATGCCTACTGGCACAGGCAAGACACATGTGCTGGCATCTGTAGTGAGAGATTTTATACGTGAAGATAATGGGCGTGTCTGGATTGTGACTCATCGCAGGGAACTGGTTGCTCAGATAGACGAGACGGTTGCAAAGTATGGAATAAGAACGGATAGTGCAGATGTTGATGTCCTGTCAATACAATGGCTTGCCCGTCATTGGGATGATATAAAGGAAAAGCCGCAACTGATAATTGTCGATGAGGCGCATCATGCTTTGGCAGATACCTACATGGAATTGTGGAGAAGATATCCCGAAGCAAGGAAGCTGGGGATGACGGCAACTCCCTGCCGCATGAACAGGCGTGGATTTACAGATTTGTTTGATGTACTGATAACATCGTGGAGCATTTCCGAGTTTATCGTTAAAGGACAACTGTCATTGTTCGATTATGTCTCGATTTGTTCAGACAGCGAGGAACAAAGACTTATAGACAGTCTCGGAAAGCGTGGTGCCGACGGAGACTATCAGGTGAAAGAGATGAATGCCGTATTGAACAGGCGTCAAAGTATAGAGCGTCTGTATATGAGTGCTGATAAATTTGCCCGTGACAAAAAAGGTATTGTATATGCAATAAGTATAGAGCATGCACGGCAGATAGCAAGGTATTATAGTCAGCATGGAGTCGATGCCGTGGCTATTGACAGTAAAACACCGGTGGCAGAGCGCAAACGTCTTGTCAGAGACTTTAAAGAAGGTAAAATAAAGGTTTTGGTAAATGTTGATGTCTTCAGCGAGGGTTTCGATTGTCCTGATGTGGAGTTTGTCCAAATGGCGAGACCTACGCTTTCGCTTGCCAAATATTTGCAGCAGGTCGGACGCGGACTTCGCAGGGTGGAAGGTAAGAATTCGTGTATGATGATAGATAACGTGGGACTTTATCGGATATTCGGACTGCCAACCTCAACGTGGGACTGGGACGCGATGTTCCGTGGAGACATTGCAGGCAAAGGAGTACATTTCTCACGTATAAAGCAGATTTCCAGTCTTTCAAGACTGCAACCATATGCCGTAGAGCCGGACCTTGGTGTCGGAATGGTTATTTCACATGAACGTTTGCAGGCAGAACTGAAAGAACAGGAGCATGCCTCTGCATCACAATTGCGGGCAACCGTGGCTTTTAAGGCATGGCAGGACAAGGACAATGGCTTGTGGGGCTTGAAACATGGTGATGAAAAGATTACCGATGCCATATTTATGTCGGTTTTAGATATTGGATATGATATGGCAGCCGTAAGCATGTTGAATGGAAGATGCGGACTTGTCGATTTGTCAGGCAAGGTTATATGGGAGAAAAAGAACTGCCGGTCCATGAAATTTATAAAAGATTGTTTCCTTGTTGCCGATCTGCAGCGTGGCAGCCGGGTCTATATAGACTTGCATAGTTTCAAGGCATATAACATCAAACCGGAAATAAAACGATATGGCAATGTTGAACTTCTTAAAGTGGGGCATTTGTATTATAGCCGTACTAAGAAAGTATATGTCACCGGTTTGAATATAGACAGCTTCCATGTGCCGCGTCGGGATTTCTATCTTACACTCTTTGACATCAATGTTCCACGGGAATGTATGCGTGATGAGATTTTACAGGATGAATGCAATACCGGATATGCTTGTCTGTTAGCCGATGATTACGATAGCTTTTATTGGATGTGCCGTGTTTTGGAAGACGCAAGCATCATTGTGAGAGACGACAACGGCAGATACTATCATGTGGAAGAAGGAAAAGGGAAAAGATTTATTGGGTGTAACAGTGCGGGAGAATGTCTTGATGAAATAAACCGCTTGTCGGAAAGGGCAAAGGAGAATGTCCGTATTCTACAGACAGAAAAATGCAGGAAAAGACAAAAACTTCTGAATGATATTAATGGTGCCGTGCCCTATAAGTCCGGAGAGAAGTGGGGGCTGAAAGTCGGCAATCGTGTTGTCGTTCCTCCTGTTTACCGTAATATACAGTCTCCTGTTGGCAGATATTGTGCAGTGGAGAAGTATTACAGTCAATGGGGAATAATAGCTTTGGACGGAACGGTGATTATAGAACCCAAATACACAAAAATAAATATAGATGAGAACGGAACGGCTCTGATAACCTTTGTTACAGGAAAGAAAAAACAAGTAAAGCTGCGATAACCAACAGTTTTTGTGATATAGACTGCGTCATGTCTTTTATTAAGACTCTTGCCATGTTATTTTGTTTATACATAATGCGGCAAGAGTCTTTTTTTATAATTCAGCGAAATGATTTTCACAGAAAGTGTTACCTTTGCAGATATGTTCGGAACATGTCCCATTGTTCTGAATACTTCCGGACAGTTTAACCTTGATGTTAAAGATCGGACTGTTGGTTATAGTGCGATGTTTATCGCATAAACATATACACATTATTAGTATATAGATGAAAGCGGTTACACGTGACAGACTGAGAGATGATATGTTTTATATCATAAAGACCAAAAGAATGTACAGGTCTAATGACTATACCGTAAGGATGTTGGCAAAAGACCTGAATACTAATTTGCGATACGTGTCTTTAGTGTTAAACGAATGTTATGGTATGAACTACAAGACTTTTGTCAATAAATTTCGTGTGGAAGATGCCATGGCGATGTTAGGTGATAAGGAGTATGACGATGTAAATATAGAGGATATAGGTACTGCTGTCGGATTTCTTAATAAACAGTCTTTCTTTACGTATTTTACGAGAATAGCGGGAATGACACCGTTGAAGTTCAGGAAAATGATGAAAGTAAAGAATGGACAGTGAATTATGGAAACAGATCGAAATGTGTTTCCTTTATTGATATCATATAAAAATAATTTTATAACCCAATAATCTCAAAACAGCAATGAGTAGTTTTAAATATACCGATGAGCGTTTTGCCGATATACAGATGCTCAGATACAGGCTTAATGGTTTTGACAGCCTGACACTCTGGCAGAAAAAACTTGTGTATTATCTTTCTCAGGCAGCGTTGTGCGGGCGTGACATCACGTTCGACCAGTTCGGAAAGTACAACCTGCGTATAAGAAAGATGCTTGAGGCAGTTTATACGGGATTTAAAGGCGACCGTGACAGCCGTGACTTCAAGGCTCTTACGGTTTATCTTAAACGCGTATGGTTTTCAAGCGGCATCTATCATCACTATGGATGTGAGAAGTTTGTGCCGGAGTTTTCGGAGCAGTTTCTAAGAGATGCCTTGTGTGATGTGGACACCACTGAACTGCCTTTATGCGGCGGACAGACACTTGATGAGTTTTGTCGTGAGGTATTCCCCGTGATATTCAATCCGGATATATTGCCAAAACGTGTTAATCAGGCTGACGGCGAAGACCTTGTACGGACATCGGCATGCAACTATTATGACGGTGTGACACAGAAAGAAGTGGAAGACTTTTATGCGGGTCTGAAAGACATAGCCGATGAGGAACCGCCGTCTTATGGTTTGAATACTCATGTTACGAAAATAAACGGTGTGGTAAAAGAAATTATGTGGAAGGAAGACGGCATGTACGGCAAGGCAATAAAGAACATTATATATTGGCTTGATAAGGCTGCCGGAGTTGCAGAAAACGACAGGCAACGCAGAGTAATAGAAACTCTGATAAGGTTTTACCGCACTGGAGATCTGCATGATTTTAATAAATATTGTATTGAGTGGGTAGGAGAGAACGAAGGGCATGTAGATTTCATCAACGGATTTATAGAAGTTTATGGTGATCCGCTTGGGCTGAAAGGCTCATGGGAAGGACTTGTGGAATATCGTGACGTGGAGGGTAGCAGGCGTACACGTACAATAAGCGACAATGCCCAGTGGTTTGAAGACCATTCTCCCGTAGACCCGCGTTTTCGCAAGTCGCATGTAAAAGGCGTTACGGCAAATGTGATATGCGCAGCAATGCTTGGTGGCGACGAGTATCCGGCAACGGCAATTGGTATAAACCTTCCCAATGCTGACTGGATAAGGATCCGGTATGGCAGCAAGAGCATAACGATAAGCAATATTACCGCAGCATACAATGAGGCATCTCGCGGAAGCGGCTTTAAGGAGGAATTTGTAATAGACCGTGAGACAATGGAACTTATTGACAAATATGGCGGCTATTGTGATGACCTGCACACCGACCTGCATGAATGTCTTGGGCATGGAAGCGGCAGACTGCTCGACGGTGTCGACCCTGACTCACTGAAAGCATACGGCAGTACGATAGAGGAGGCGCGTGCCGACTTGTTCGCATTATATTACATGGCTGACGAAAAGATGCTTGAACTTGGGCTGCTTCCCGACAAAGAAGCTTATAAGTCACAGTATTATACCTATATCATGAACGGCATGATGACACAACTTGTACGGATAAAACCCGGTAACAAGATTGAGGAGGCTCACATGCGCAACCGTGCCCTCATTGCCCGCTGGTGTTATGAAAAAGGTTGTGGCGAAGGTGTTGTGGAACTTGTATCACGCAATGATAAAACCTTTGTCCGTATAAACAGCTATGAAAAACTTCGCAGTCTCTTCGCAACGCTTCTTGCCGAAATACAGCGAATAAAGAGCGAGGGCGATTATGATGCGGCGCGTGAACTCGTCGAGAAATATGCCGTTGATATAGACCCGGTGTTACATGACGAGATAATCCGCCGTTATGAACGTCTGAACCTTGCACCGTATAAAGGTTTTATAAATCCTGTTTTGAAACCGGTTCTTGACGATAATGGGGAAATAACGGATATAGACGTTGACTATACAGAAACCTATACTGCACAGATGTTGAGATATGGGCGGGAGTTCGGACTTTGATAATTAATAATTGGGGGATGTGACTGTTCGGGTGTACGGGTAATACGTCCGCATGTGCTATACATTCAATGCAAATATAACAATAATGAATACACACGATAAGCTTAGAGAGATAAAACAACGGTTCTTCTTGTCAATGAACGGTGTTGCGTCGCAGTCAATGAGGGATAAAGGTCTTGAGTATAAGATAAACTGGGGGATAGAACTTCCGGTCCTAAAGCGCATGGCAGCGGAATATGACAAGGACTACGACCTTGCCATGGCATTATGGAAAGAGGACATACGTGAGTGCAAGATACTTGCAACGCTGATAATGCCGGCAGAAAAGATGGATGCAGAGCTTCTGTCGGTGTGGATGGAGCAGACACCGTCTGTTGAAATTGCGGAAATGGCGGCATTTAATCTTTATCAATATGTAGACGGCGTGTCCGACTGTGCTTTTGAGTGGATTGCGTCAGAAAACGATATTTGTCAGATATGTGGCTATAACGTTCTTGCAAGGCTTTTAAAGAGAGGTTTTGCTTTGCATGAGAGAGACATGCACGAACTTGAAGATCAGGCACAGTCGGCTATAGCCTGTGGCTCATTGCAGGTTAGGCGTGCGGCTGCGGCATGTATGATGTCGTGCCGTAATGAATAGCATGCAAACAAAAAACGGACAAAATGCAATGTTTTTAATTCATAATCACTATAATATCGATAAAATTGCTTATATTTGACCTCGTATTATATATACAATTCGTTTTTTTATTTATAATATTTTGAATTATGAAGAAGTACATTGCTGAAATGATTGGAACTATGGTTCTGGTTTTAATGGGATGTGGCAGCGCAGTCTTTGCCGGCAGTATTGCCGGAACAGTTGGTGCCGGAGTAGGAACTGTAGGCGTGGCTTTGGCTTTCGGCTTGTCCGTAGTTGCTATGGCGTATACCATAGGCGGAATATCCGGTTGTCACATAAATCCGGCTATCACATTAGGAGTGTTATTGTCAGGAAGAATGAGTGGCAAGGATGCCGGGATGTATATGCTTTTCCAGACAATTGGAGCCATTATAGGTTCGGCTGTATTATTTGCGCTTGTATCTACTGGCGTGCACGAAGGACCTACGGCGACCGGCTCTAATGGTTTCTCGGACGGAATGATGTGGCAGGCATTCATTGCAGAAGCCGTGTTCACATTTATTTTTGTACTTGTAGTGCTTGGTTCGACGGATGATAAGAAAGGTGCCGGAAACTTGGCAGGTCTGGCTATAGGTTTAACATTGGTGTTGGTACATATTGTATGTATTCCCATTACCGGTACATCTGTAAATCCGGCTCGCAGCATCGGACCGGCTCTGTTCGAGGGAGGTGAGGCACTTTCACAGTTATGGCTGTTTATCGTTGCACCGTTTGTTGGAGCAGCTCTTAGTTCGGTTGTATGGAAAGTAATCGCAGATGACAAGAAGTAATATGCTATGATTTGATTGGTTCTAAACTATTTTCAATAAAGTAACGTGGGTCCGTGATAACGAATAATTGTTCTTTATCACGGACCCATGTTATTTGTTTTTTAGGGATATGTAAGGGGAGAAAAGGGAGAAACAGGCTCCTTTCTCCCTTTTCTCCTTTTACTTCCTTTACTCCTTACCTACAAATTTCTTGTATCTAACCGTTCTTTCAAAGATAATTTTTAATTTTGTACCATGATAAAAATAAAAACATTCTTACTTATATTATTTATTGTTGCCTTTTATTCCTGTTCAGACAACCGTTATCCCGAGAGTCTTATAGTAGCCGACAGTATTGCCGATAAGAATCCCGACATGGCAGTTGCCATGCTCAACAGCATGCGACCACAAATAATGACAGCTGGAGATGCTGTTAAAAACTATTATGCTCTTTTGCAAATCAAGGCTGCGGACAAAGCATATATAACACATACATCAGATACTGTAATACTCCGTCTTGTAGATTATTATGAGAACGGTGGAGACAAGGCATTGCTGCCAATGGTTTATTATTATGCAGGGCGCGTTTATCGTGATTTGCAGGATGCTCCGCAAGCACTTGACTTTTTCAGAAAGGCGGAAGATGTAATAAAGAATTGTGGGTCTGAAAATACGAAGCTTTTGGCATATATCTATGGGCAGACAGGTACAATCTTAGATTATCAGGGATTTTATAAAGAGGCATTGAAAGAGTTTGTAAAAGAAAATAGTGTATATTCTGCCATAGAAGACACAGTAGGTCTCATATATAATTTCCGTGATATAGGTGGGGTATATTGGGCACGGGAAAAGTTGGACAGCACACTATATTATTACAAGAAAGCATTGGATTTGGCTGTAAAGATAAAGGATACAGGAACGTTTGCTAATATAAATGAACAAATGGCAGCCTTGTATATTAATTTGGGAAATACAGATGCAACTGTGAAATGTTTACATCATGCTGCTCCATATTTAGATCCAAGAGACATAAGTTCCACATTGTCTATTTATTCTGATTTGTACGAAAAAACAGGAAAAACAGACTCGGCTTTTATCTGTTATAAAAAGTTATTGGATGTTGGAAATATTTATGGAAAACAAGGAGCATATAAAGGTTTGGCTGAATATTACCTTGACAAGGGGAATAATAAAGAGGTAAAAAAGTATCTGAATCTTTATATGCAGATAACAGATTCTATCAAAAAGATAAATATGACGGAAGCTGTGGCAAATTCGTTGACTATGTATAATTATAGCTTACGTGAAAGGGATAATTATGAGTTGAAAATTAATCTGCAAAAAGAAAAGGGACAGAAAAACATAATTTTGTTTATATTTGTTTTGCTTGTGTTTATATTGTCATCAGGTATTTTATGGTACAGACACAAAGACAACTTGAACAAGCTTGAGAAAGAAAAAGCCGAACTTGCAGAGAAAAACAGGATTTTGGAAGAACAGCGTATTATGGAAGATAAGAAGCTGCAGATAAAAGGCTCTGATATATACAGACTGATAAAAAAGAAGATATCAGACTATTTGCAAAACCATGAGGCTTTGACAGATGATGAATGGAAGGAACTGAACAGCACGGTAAACGGAATTTATGAGAATTTTGAGCTAAAGGTTCACGATTACGTTCCCGGAATAAGTACTCAGGAATATAGAATTTGCCTGCTTTTAAAGATTAATATCCGTCCAACGTATATAGCTTATATGACAAATCACAGCAAGGAGGCGATAAATTCAACACGAAGGCGATTATATGAAAAAGCTTTTGGCATAAAAGGCGGACCGTCAGAATGGGATAAGCTAATTCTTTCATTATAAGACACTTATCCTTATTGTGCGCACAAAATGCACACCGGCGTTGATGAAATGCGCACAAAATGCACACTTTTTCTTTGCACATAGAGGCATATAGTGGATATATTTGCAGTCAAAAAACAAATTATGAAAAAACTGTTTGTATTCATTATTGCACTTGTTATGTGTTCTACTGTTTCGAGTTTTGACGGGTATCATAATGAAACCGAAATCGGAACAGAAGTAGTCTTATATTTATACGGTCGTCCGTTAGATACAAAGTCTACAATAAAACCTCGTTCGGTTGTAAGTTGTTCTTATCCTCGTGTTATATATAATAATGGTTCAGTAACAATAACGTCAGAGATACTTATAGAAAACGTGCATATAACACTTACTGATAACAATGGAATGATTGTTGCGGATGTGACTTCTCCTTTAACAAAGACCGGTATTTGTTTGCAACTTCCCGATGAGGATGCTATGTATAATATTGAAATAGAATATAGAGATACGTATCTGTATGGGATGATTGATTTTTGTAACTCATAAAGAACAGAGCAAATAAGGTGAACCGAGCGACCGACATTAAAACAGCGAGGTAATAAAAATATAGTAATAACTATGACAAAATTAAATTTAGCAAAATTAACTGCAAATGAATTGAACACAAAGGAAATGTCTCATTTAACGGGTGGAGGAAACACCTGTAAAGGCGGAAAATGTGGAACAAACTATAGTAATGGTGTGAATAAAACGCTAAAAAATATGAGAGATAATAACCCATTACCTCAAGATACAATACGAAGGGATACTATACCTCAGCATAAGTATACTGAAGTTGAGAAAGAAGAAGTAGAGTTGAATGAGAAACTTTTATAACAGATTGTCAAAAGCAAAATAAATTTTAGACTATATAAAGGGGATGTGTTTAAACATATACACATTCATGTGTATAGTGTTTATAAATAAAGCTTTTGCACATCTTTGAGCGTAGTGTTTAAGCACACCCTCTTTAAGTAATAAAATGATTAATAATAAATATATTCCAGTACATCATAGCAATCAGTTCTATATATTTGATTGTTTAAATAAATGGCTGTATCCATGTTCAAAAGAAGTTTATTCCTTTTTTTTGAATGCGGATGATATAGATAGTGTTGAACAGATAAACGAATTGAGTAAAAGTCTTGATAGCGAAAGTACATGGTTGGCTGATACGTTCTTGTCTGTAGAACAAAAATATGATAAGAAACTTTATATTTATCCAGAAATAAAAAGGGAAGATGTTATAAAAAGTCTGTCAAATGTCAAACATATAACATTGGAAATTACAGAAAGTTGTAATCTTCGCTGTATATATTGTTGTTATGGCTCATTATATAAGAAAATACAGAAACATAGGACGGGAGATAAGAATAGTATAACAGACTATTTAATAAAACTTTTAAACCTGCGCAAAAAATATAATATAAAATCAGATTTACGTATATCTTTTTATGGAGGAGAGCCTTTATGTCGTTTTGATATTATTAAAGAATGCGTAAAACAAGCTAAAACAATATTACCAGATGTACAGATTTCTTTTGGGATGACAACAAATGGTTTATTGTTGAATCAGTATTTAGACTATTTAATAGAACATAATTTTTCTTTGTTTATAAGTTTGGATGGTAATTTCAGAAATAATGCATATAGAGTAAAAGTAACAGGGGAAAATAGTTTTCATACAGTAAAGCGGAATATTGACTTAATATATAAAACTAATCGCAAATATTTTGATAAGTATATTTCGTTCTCTACGGTATTACATAATAAAAGTAATTGTATAGATGCAATTAGATTTTTTTCAAGATGGGGTAAAGTCCCTTCATTTTCTTTTGTTTCTACTTCTGATATAAAAAAGAATAATAAATTGTTTAAGGTAATAAGTAACCAACACCGCTATAGTGAAAAAGAACTTAGTTTCCTTAAACAAAAGTATCCTGATGCATATAAACAATTTTTTCCAAAAACATATGGTAATATTTGTGCTTGGTGGAAGAATTCATTATATGTTATAGATGATTATAATGAAATAAAAAACAATGAACGCTTTTATTATCCAGGGGCAACTTGTTTCCTTTTTGCCACAAAAGTATTTGTTACAGTAGACGGTCAATTATTAGTTTGTGAAAAAATCTCACGAAAATACATATTGGGGAAAATAACAGAAAAAGGTTTTATTATTTATAATAAAAAGATAAATCAATGTTATCAGAATATATTAAATAAATATCAAAGTATTTGCTCAAAATGCTATAAATGTTTTTCATGCTCAAAATGTTTTTTCTCTGATATAGAAGAAATTGAAAATAAATCATGTTTTTGTTCGAAAGAACAAGCAATAAAGGAAATTAATAATTTAGTGAACAATAAATAACAAAATATGTTATTAATTCGACTATACCCGTTTGTATATTGTGATTTTAAAGAAAATAAAGTCCTATTTTTTGATACACTTAATAAAAGGATTGAATGTTTTCAATTCTATGAAAATGTTTATATGGAAAATAAATTATCATTTGTAGTTAATGATAATTCTATTAATAGAGAAGTTGCGAGTAAAATAGATGAAGATCACTGGGGGAAGGTTGATAAGATAGTTTCAGATAAAACAAAGTTATTAAAAAACAGTTCTACAGAATTATACAATTATTATAATGTATTCTTTTCAAAAAAAACAGATAATAAATATATATCGAAAGCATTAATAAAGAAGCTCAATATAAATCTGACAAATAAGATAAGTTTATTTTTTTATGTCATAAACGAGACTAAGAATGAATCAATGTCTTCTAAGGTCTTTACCTTAGTTTATAATAGTTTGTCATATTTTGAGAACCTTGAAATTATAGAATTAAATGCAGATAGTATATCTCTAAATAAAAATTCTGACATTCTAAGAAAACTTAAGAACAAGTGTTGTTCTTTAATTGTTAATATACCTTTGCTTGATTTTAAATCTCATAAAAAGGAAATATTAAGTATATGTGAGGATGCAACAATAAATGTATTGATAGATAATTTAAGTGACATATCTTTAACGGATATTTTAATCTTAAAATCATGTCCTCCAAGCGTTTTCTTTAAAATCCAGATAAAGAATACAACTGAATATTCATTATTGGAAACATTGAATTTAAAGGGTGACCAACAATTAAAAGTAACAGTAAATCCAAACTGTTGTGTCAATGATTTAAATGAATTATTGTCTTATGATGTAACAGACATTATAGGAATGCCGATTACAATTGATAATCTGATACATAAAGAATTTATAAATTCATTATATTGGGGAGATTTATTTGTTGATATAAACGGTGATATTTTATGTAATGATAATCAAGTTATCGGGAATTTCATAAATATTGATGATGTTCAGTATCATCGGCTAATAGGACAAGATTCTTTATGGAAAATGACACGTAATAAATATTCTTATTGTTGTAAATGTCTTTTTAGAAATATTTGTCCTCCATTATCAAGAGTTGAATTTTACAATAAAAGGATTTTTTGTAAGATGATATTTGACAAATCATATTATGATATGATTAAATAAAGCTTTATATATCAATATAAAATGATAATCCGTTAATTATTTATTAGAATAGAAAAATTACTACATAAATGATAATAGAATGAAAGGAAGTAATATATCTTTAGGTTGCATTTGGGGATTACTGTTGTGTCTCTACAGCCTGCATGCTAATGCTCAATATAGAATATCCGGTAAGGTAACGGAGACTGACGGTAAGGGAATGCCTTTAGTAAACGTTGCTCTTCTTTCGGTATCGGACAGTACATTTGTAACAGGTGCCGTAACAGACAGTCTTGGCATGTATGATGTTGTTCTGGCAGAAGGAAAATATATCGCACGTTATTCATTTCTTAGTTGCCGCACAATATGTAAGGAGATTAGTATAGAAGGGGATAAAGAACTGCCTGTTGTCTGTTTGGAGTCTTTGCCTGTTGCGCTTGATGAAGTAAAGGTGACCGCAAAGAAGCAAACGTTCAAGTTGACAGGGAACGGACTGCTGGTTGATGTTGAGAACGACGGAATACTGAAAAGACAGAATGACATATATGAACTGCTGGGACGTATACCGGGCATAATGCGGTCGGGGCGTAGCGTGCAGGTCATTGGCAAGTCATCGTTCGTGTTCTATATAAACGGTCGTAAAGTTATGGACGCTTCGGAAGTAGACAATCTGCAAATGGATCAGATAAAGTCTGTTAAGGTGGTCACCGGTACGGATGTGAGCTATGATGTCGGAAGCAGTGCAGTGATAGACATCCTGACAAAACGGCTTGGCGAAGGTATTGCGTTTAATGCCATTGGAAATCTTACGCTAGGCAGGCATCTGTCCGGTAGGACGGGCTTTTATTCTGGTTATAATACAGGTAAGTGGGACTTCTTTTTTTCATATTATTACGGCAGGACGAAATCGCAGGATGATGTTTATTCCACGGTGAGCATGCAGGCATCCGCCGTGTGGAACAAGGATGAACATATTCGTTCGTTATTGTCGGTAAACAGTCATAATTATAAAGGCGGCATGGTGTATCGTTTCTCTCCGGAGTCGTCTGTTGGCTTTCAATACATTGGTAGTTACGGCAGGACAACAGTTTGCAGACGGGATACAATTTCAATGATACCCAATATAGGTGTTCCCTCGTTTATGAATACAGATGGTAGCAATGACGACAATGTTACCAGTCATCATCTGAATTTTTATTACAACACAAAAATAGGAAGTAACTGGAGTCTGAATACATGCGCCGACTATGTAAACAAGTTGCAGGACGGAGCCAAGGAACTGTTGGAACATGATTATGTGTCTGCAGAAAAAGCGGTAGCATACACACAGAAGTCACGGTGGAATATTGCCGCTGCTAACATACACGCCTCTTACAGTACTGAAAAGTTTGGCAACATTGCCATGGGCTACGATTTCAGCCATTCATGGGGTAAAGACAATATTCTTTACAAATATTCTGATTATATAGGCTGTACAAGCAACCGTGAGACAAAGAGCTCGCTGTTTGTGAAGTACGGTAGGCAAATGGGCGATTTTAACTTTGAAACAGGATTGCGCTATGAGTATGTATATTCGTGGCAGGACAAATGGAATTCGGAAGAGAAGGACACTCACGGCACGCATGGCTTTTTTCCGTCGCTTAGTATTGGTCATCAAAAGGGTATGCTGATGCAAAACCTTAACGCATATATAGAGACACAACGCCCCGATTTTACGGATATGAATGATAATATGGCATATCAGAACCGCTACAATATGTCGTTGGGCAATCCGTGTCTCAGGGCTTCCACCACCTATTGTCTTAACTATACACTGGTGTATAAGTTTCTTTATCTTAGTCTTGGCTATGATTATATCCGTCATCCTATCATCGGCAATTTCTTTAGCATGCCTGAAAATCCGTCGGTTGTTGTTGGCAGGGTTGAGAATTTTTCGGACAGGCAGGCTCTTACGGGGAGTGTATACCTTAGTCATACATTGAAATGGTGGACTCCAATGTTCTCGCTGGTCTTAATGAAATCGTTTTTCCATTATTCCGGTCCAGAGGGCACAACCCTTCATGATGGTCGCCCCGTTATATTAGGTTCTGTCGCAAGTGACTTCAACTTGCCCAAAGGTCTGCTCTTTTCAGCGCGTTTAGACTATAATCTTGGCGGATATTTGCAGATGTTAAAAGTAAAGCCATACTGCTCGTTGAACTTTAGCCTGAAGAAGTCGTTCCTCAAAGACCGTCTGGACTTGTCGGTTGATATATACGACCTGTTTGACAAAGGACACAATAAGGCGACATGGCAACTGAATAATTTGAATTTTAACCACAAACAGTTTTGCGAGACCCGTAAGTTCGGGATAACCCTTACCTGGCGTTTTCGCAAGAGCAGGGAAATGAACGAGCAAAGCGCAGCCAAGGAGGAGATGAAGCGATTGAACTTAAATGAAGAGTAAATGGAAAGACCTGTGTTCTTATATGTATTATTATTCGTATTTGTAGAAATGAATTGCCGTGAAATCATGAAAGACTCCCTTGTTGTTGATATGCCGCATGAAGGTGTCATTGTCGAGAATAAGGATACTGCAATCTATGACAGTGGTGTTCCTGTTTTGCCAGAAGTTCTAGTTTATGGAATAAATAAAGCCAAAAGATATAGACCGCGACAGTCAAATATAGACATGCAATTATTGGGAATACATCCGGACGACATGAGTTTCAGACCTTTAGGCTTGATACGTAAGATTTATCGATTTTTCTTTAAGAAAAAACATAAAGAAACAGATAAAGAGAGAATTAGACGGCTTTTAAATGAATATGATGCGGCATTGCCTTTAATAGAAAAGTAAAATTTCATTGATATTATTAAAAAACGATGCGTTTTCCTGTTTATCAACAATTGGATGCCATGGATTGCGGCAGTACATGTCTTCGTATTGTCGCGAAACATTATGGTAGATCTTATTCTGCAGCACGTATGCGTGAACTGTGCCATGTAACACGTGAAGGCGTATCAATGCTTGGGGTAAGCGATGCCGCCGAGAAAATAGGCTTTCATACAGCAGGTGTGAAGATAACATGGGAACAACTGTTTAACGATGCTCCTTTGCCTTGTATTGTCCACTGGAATCAGAAACATTTTGTTGTAGTTTATAAAATAAAGAAAGATAAGGTCTATTTATCAGACCCAGCTTCCGGCTTGTTGGAATATTCTCAAAAAGATTTTCTGAGATGCTGGCTGTCCTCAGGGCATCATGAGTCTCAAAGGTGCGGCACGGCACTATTGTTGGAGCCAGCCCCTGAGTTTTATAATATCGGGTATGACGAGGACAGGACTGTTATGGGGTTGTCGTATCTCATACGCTATTTACGACCGTTCAAGGCTTATATAGTACAATTGTTGCTCGGAATGGCTGTAGGCAGCATATTAAGCCTGATACTCCCTTTTGTGACCCAAGCTATAGTAGATACAGGTATAGGAACTAATAATCTTGATTTTATTGTTGTGATGCTTGTGTCACAGTTGGTGATAGTGTTGGGGCAGATGGCGAACGGTCTGATACGCAGCTGGCTGATGTTGCACATGACCGTGCGTTTGAGCATTTCGCTTATTTCCGACTTCCTAAGCAAACTCATGCGGTTGCCTATATCTTTTTTTGACAGCAAGATGGTTGGTGACATTTTGCAACGCATAGGTGATTATAGCCGTATACAGTCTTTTTTGACAGAGTCGTTGCTCAGTATGGTGATGGCAGTTGTCACATTTGTTGTTTATGGAGTTGTTATGGCGGGATATAATTTAGAAGTTCTCGGAATTTTTGTTTTTGGCAGTGCATTGTATATACTATGGGTTTTGCTTTTTATGAAGCGCAGGCGTAAACTTGATTATATGCGTTTTCAGGTGGCGGCGACCAATCAGAGTAATTTAGTACAGCTGGTAACAGGTATGCAAGATATAAAGCTGAACAACTGTGAGAGGAAGAAACGCTGGGAATGGGAGCGCATACAGGCACGGTTATTCAATGTTAGCATAAAGAGCCTTATGTTAGGACAGACACAGAATGTTGGTGGCATTTTTATAGACCAGATAAAGAATATTATGATTTCTTTTCTTACGGCAAAAGCCGTAATTGACGGTGACATGACACTTGGCATGATGACAGCCGTTCAATATATAATGGGGCAACTGAATGCGCCGGTCTCACAGTTCATCACATTTGTACAGTCTACGCAGGATGCAAAAATATCACTTGAGCGGCTTAACGATATATACGGAAAAGAAGATGAAGAACCGGTGGCACAGCCAAAGATACGTGAGATACCGGACAATGCCGATATAGAATTTCGGAATGTGACTTTTCAGTATGGAGGACTTCACTCGGAAAAGGTGTTAGACGGCATCAGTATGACCATACCTTCAAATAAGGTTACGGCAATAGTGGGTAACAGCGGAAGCGGCAAGACAACCTTGTTAAAGCTTATTCTTGGTTTTTATCATCCATCCGAAGGTGAGGTTATGCTTGGTGGAAACAGGCTTGGCAAATACAGCGACAGCGTATGGCGCTCAAAGTGTGGAGCCGTGATGCAGGAGGGGTTTATCTTTTCCGATACGATAATTAATAATATAGCAGTATGTGATGATGTCCCAAATATGGAACGTGTAAGGAGGGCAGTGGAGACTGCAAATATCGGTGACTTCATAGACGGACTTCCTTTGGGGTATCATACAAAAATCGGCATGGAGGGACATGGACTTAGTACAGGACAGAAACAGAGGCTTCTTATAGCACGTGCAGCGTATAAGGATGCCAAATACCTGATATTTGACGAGGCAACTAATTCACTTGATGCAAATAATGAGCGTTTCATCATGGAAAAGTTAAATGTCCTTTTCAGAAACAGGACTGTGGTTATTGTTGCCCATCGTCTGAGTACGGTAAGGAATGCCGACAATATTGTGGTGGTTTACAAAGGGAAGATAACGGAACAAGGCACTCATGAAGAACTTATAAACCGGCGCGGAGATTATTACAAGCTGATAAAGAACCAACTGGAACTGGGAAATTAAAGGAGAACGGTCTATGGCAAGTAAAAAGTCGAGAGTAGATGCAGATGATTTAAATGAAGGTCTGCTGTTACAAGATACTTTCTATAGTGATGAAGCTTCTGACATCATCGGGAAATTACCTTCATGGATTATCCGTTATGGCATAACACTGGTGGCAGTAATAATATCATGGATTGTTGTTGCTTGCTGTTTTATTAAATATCCACAAACGGTTGATGCGACGATAACAATCACAACTCTTAATCCTCCGGCAGATCTTTTTGCAAGAAGTGAAGGCAGGATTGACCGTATATTTACAGGGGATAAAAGTATGGTGGAGAGAGGGCAGCCAATAGCGTTGATATATAATACTGCAAGCTATAAAGACCTTTGTGATGTTTATGATATGTTGAGAAGAAGCTTGTCGTTAAGTTGTGCAGAGGTTGTAAAAGAACGTTGGCTATTGAAGAATTATAACCTTGGAGACTTGCAACAGGTGTATGAGACATTCCGGATGATATGTATGGACTATAGGCATTATGTTATTACGGATAACATAGGAAGAAAGAAAACTTTATTGGCTGCGCAGATTGCAAAAAATAAAAAATACAGGGAACAACTCGCTGAAAAGAACAGGCTTGCAAAAGAAGATACCAAATATGAATATGCCAACGAACATAGAACAGAAAAACTATATGAAAAAGGACTTATATCAAAATCAGATTATGAAGGCGCAATACGTAGCAGGCTTCAGACAGAGCAAAACAGGAGAGGCTCGGAAGCGACACTGACAAGTACAGATCTTGATATAATGCAGATGGAGCAGCAAATAATAGAACTTGACATACAGCGTGACAATGAAGTTGCAGAATATGAACGGCAGTTGAACCAATGCCGACAGCAACTGATAACGGCTATAGAACAGTGGAAGTACCGATATATTATAGAGTCGCCTGTTTCTGGACAACTGACATTTGTAAAGTATTGGAGTGAAAATCAGAGTGTAGCTAATGGTGATCATATTGCAAGTATTATTCCGTTGGGGCGTACCGAGGTTACAGGAAGGATGACAGTACCGTCTGTTTGCTTTGGTAAAGTACGTGCCGGACAGACTGTTAATGTAAGGCTTAATGGATTTCCTTATATGGAATATGGCATGTTGAGAGGAATAATAAGGAATATATCATCTGTTCCTGATGCAGGTAATGGGTATATTATAGATGTGACTTTTCCAGATGGCATGATCACAACATACAAAAAGAAGATTGACCTAATACAGAAAATGGACGGAATGGCTCAGATTGTCACTGAAGATATGAAGCTCATAGATAGGTTTGTCCAACCTGTAAGGGCTTTGTTTTAATTATATTGGTGTGAATTTAAATAACATATTTTTTATGGTATCTGTCACCATGTCTATATTTTTTCAAAGGAGTGGATAATAGAATGCGGTATATGGGAACCCTATATGCCGTCTCTTGGCGTGTAAAATGCCGTCTTTCAGGATGCCAGATGCCGTCTTTTAGAGCCTGAAAGATATCATCTTGATTATCAGGATATTATGCAATAGTTTCCCGTGTATGGATATATATGGTGATTTTCTTGTGCTTTTTTCCCTTTTTTTGTATTTTTGCAATTGACAAACCTTAGAAAAACATGTTATCATCTAATACCTCAAAGACGCTTGTTATTACGGTCCTGTTTTCTGTAACATTATCTTTATCTGCACAAAACAAGATAAGATACAGTTATGATGCCGCCGGGAACCGGACGAAGAGAGAGATTGTTATTGAGCCGCAGAAAGCTCCCGAAGCCCCGCATAAGGCACCAAGAGGGAAAAACAACCGTGGATTTGACGGCAAATATACGGCAGACATACATAACAATGACGACGGGAACAGGATTGTGGCATCCGTTAATGGCTTGAAGACCGATGACAGATGCCGAATAGATATGTATTCTGTACAGGGAGAATTGGTGATGCAGCGTGACATGGACAATGGCAGCACAGTAATAGACATGGGGAACATGCAGAACGGCGTGTATCTTATGAGAATTACAATAAACGGAATGTCGGAAACTTGGAAAATAACAAAGAAATGACATGTAGCGCAATTATAAGGACAATACAATTGTCGCTGCTCATTGCATGCGGCGTTTTTTCCGGAGCAACAGCCTTTCCGGCAACATTGTCAGGAAAGGACATAGTATATAATATATGGCAAAATAAAACAGATCCGGACACAACCCGTCTGCATGTGGACCTTTCCAAAGGTTATGGTCTTAATCCTATAGAACCGGAGTTTCCGGTTGACCCTCCTGTACCGGACACTCCAATAGAGCCTATATATCCTCCTGAAGATGAAGACGACATACCTGTTGACACCGAAAACAAATATGCCGTAGGTACGCCGAAGGGGGCGTTCGATGTCAACAGCATGGGGGCGGCAGTGTACAGTGTGAGCATTGAGTGCCCCAACGGCGGTGCTCTGATGCCTGCGATAAGCCTGTCGTATAACAGTCAGACGGGATGGGGACTTGCGGGTTATGGCTTCGGCATCGGCGGTCTGTCTGCTATAACGCGCGGCGGAAGCAACCTGTACGACGACGGTGCGTTGCGCGGCATCACCTATACAAACGCCGACAACCTTTTTCTTGACGGAAAACGGCTTATTCTGCAAAGCGGCACACACTTCTGCGACGGGGCGGTGTATACCGTTGAGGGCGACCCGTATACAACGGTAATCATGCACGGCACATACAGCGACACTACTGCCAACACATGGTTTGAGGTGCATGCGGCAGACGGCACCATATATAAATATGGAAGTTCGGTATCGTCACGCCTTAGTTACATCAACAAGAACGGGGCACAGCGCATAGCCTCATGGCATATAAGTTATGCGGAAGATGTGTATCAGAATTGTATTACATACAGTTATGAGACGACAAACCTTAACATACGCCCCACCGTCATAACATACGGAACGAACAACAGCGTCAGCCGGGGGATAACAAATACGGTGACATTCGGTTACAGAAGCCTCGGCGACAGGGCACGTCCCTTTACCGTTGAAGACCGCCAAGGCTATGCCGACGTGGTGCTGACGGACATAACAACCGCCACAGACGGGGTGACATTCCGCCGTTATGAGCTGAAATACGACGAGGCATCGGACAAGGGATACGCACAGTTTTCGCGCCTTGTGCAGATAGACGAGCTTGACCGGTACGGCAAACGGCTCAGTCCGATAAAGATTGACTGGAACTTCATTGGTGACATGTATGTGTCAGGACGTTCGCTCGACGTACCAACCAAAGATGCTTCAAGCTATGTACAGGAAAACTCAAGGCAGTTTGCCGCTGCCGACCTGAATGGCGACGGGGTAAGCGATATTATCAGGGTGTCGCAGGCACGCATTATCGACAACCAAGGGGGTGGGGTAACTGATTGGCACTATCGCACATTAGTATATGTAAGCAGGAGTCGCGTCGGCGATAATAATATTGTTACTTACGACTATCCCATCAAGTTTGAGTTGCAGGAGACAATTGCCGCTTTGGGCTGGATATCAGTCATCGGTGGTACATCCGTGTTGGATTTTGACGGTGACGGATATAACGATTTGCTTTTTCCGTTATATACTGAGGATGGTGAAAGCCGTGGCTTAATCTTATATACTCTTTTGGGAAAGAACATTAAATCCGGCAACACCGCAAACATCAATAAACCTTATATACCGTTAACGGCATCGACAGAGTGCCCGCTGTTCTGCACGTTCGATGCAGACGGCAACGGAAAGGACGATGTGCTTTTTGTGGAGACAACCCCCAAAGACGGATATTACCACGGTAAAATATTTCAGCATGCGGAAGATGGAAAAGCAAAACTTACTGGTTTGCAATTCGTCCTGCCGTCGAAACCGGAGAAGCTGTTCACCGCCGACTACAACAACGACGGGCTTACGGACATCATACTGCTTTATAACGGCGGGCATACCATATATTATAACAACGGCAGCACGCCATCGGGGCAGTGCTTTACGGAAGACAACAAGAAGACGGGAACCGACTTCGGGAACAACTGGCGCGTGCAGCAGGGCGACTTCGACGGCGACGGGCTTATGGACTTTGTATACAACGTGTCGCCAGAGACATGGCTGCGCATTGCGCGCAACAACGGTGACGGGACGTTCACGCACGGACGCTCGGAGGACCTGAACAGGAGCGACCAGTCCACATCGAAGGACGATGACAAGTTCTCCATACTTGTATGGGACATGAACAGCGACGGCAAGTCGGACGTGTTTGTGTCGAAAGCCAATTATAAACATCACGGCGGGATAAGCGGACGTAATGACTACACAAGTACAACGATGAAGTGGCTCTATTCTGACGGGACGACGCTCAAGGTGTTCAAGGAAACGGAAAAATATCATCCCGAGGACGCCACACAAGGCTATCTGGTGCTTGGCGATTTCAACGGCGACGGAGCGGTTGAGCTTGCAAACTACGGCACGATGATAAATACATCGTCTGAAACGCTTGACGAGAAGATACATGTGTACAGCATGGGCACGTCTGTGCCGGGATTGGGAAAGATAAAGAAGATAACCGACGGGCTGGGGCGTGGAATAAGAATACAGTATGAAAGTGCTGCCATGCCTTCTGTATACACAAGGGCAGACGACGGGGCATATCCGCTGAACACCTATTGCCTGCCCGTTGCCGTAGTGTCTTCGGCAAGCTTTGACAACGGGGCGGCAGGCATACAATACTTAAAATACAGGTACGGAGGTCTTAAACTGCATATTGCCGGAAAAGGCATGCTCGGCTTTACCGAGGTGACAAAAGAGAACACCACAGCCAAGATAAAGGAGACGCAGACAGTGGTGCAGCGTGACGGCAGGCACCTTATACCGACAGAAGTGAGGTCGGTGACAACAATAGGCGGCAGCACATCGGAAACGGTGTCACGCACAACGGTTGCCGATACGGGCAACGGAAACTATTTTGCATACGTGTCCGGGACAGAGGCTGTTGACCTTGACGGCAACCGCACCATGTCGTCTGCAACATACGATACGGCAAAAGGAGTGGTTACGGAAAAGACCATACTGTACGGCGGTGACGGCATGTACCGCCGGACTGCATATTCGGGATATGAAAAAAGAGGCGGCAGATGGCTTCCGGCAACCGTAACGGCAACGCAGAAGCATGCTGACAGCGCCGTGCCTTTCACGGATGTGACGGAATATGCCTACGATGACAGGGGAAACGTGACAACGAAAACGGAACACAGCGGCACGGACATGCAGCTCGTAACATCGGCAACGTACGACGCATACGGCAACGTGCTGTCTTCACAGCAGGCGGGACGGGGCGTCGTAGCCGTTACAAAGCACAATGAGTATGATGCGAGCGGGCGGTTTGTGACAAAGACATACGAAAGCCCGTCATCGGCAGTAAACACCTTCGCTTACGATATGTGGGGCAACCTTTTGGAAGAGAGCGATGTCACAGAGCCTGACAACATTCTTACCACAACACACACATACGACGGTTGGGGGCGCAGGACATCCACCACGGAGCCTGGCGGAACGCTGACGGAATGGAGCATAGCGTGGGGAAAGAGCTATGATTTCAGATACTGCATCGGCGAGACGTCTACGTCAAAGCCATGGGTGAACACATGGTACGACGAATGCTCACGCGAGACTTGTGTACAGTCTATTGGCGAGAAGTATGTGAATATCAGAAAAAGGACAATATACGACAAGAAAGGCAACGTCTCGCGGACTGTAGGCAAGACGGGCAATCTGACTGTAACCGAAGATTTTACATACGATGAACGTGGGCGCATATTGACATCCACATCGAGCACGGGAAAGACGGCGGAATACGGCTACGGCAACCGCAGCGTGGTATGCACCGTTGCCGGACGGGGATATACAAAGACATACGATGCCTGGGGCAACATTACGTCTTCTTCCGACCCCATATCGGAGGTGGAATACAGATACTCGTCGATCGGCAAGCCCGAGAGTGTCAGCACCAACGGCACTGAGGTGACAATGACGTATGATGCCGCCGGAAACAAGACCTCGCTTACAGACCCTGATGCCGGCACGTCAACATATACATACGCCGCCGACGGCAGGCTGCTGACCGAGAGAGACGGCAGGGATGTCGAGACTGCATACAGTTTTGATGCGTCGGGGCGCGTAATATCGTCTGTGGCAGGTGACATAACCACCACATACACTTACGGCACATCTGGCTTCGGAGCGCAGCGGATTATCAGGAAAGAGACTGGAGGCAACTCTGTTGAATACACATACGACAGTTATGGACGTGTTGTGGAAGAACAACGCAACATCAAGAATCAGGGTACATATACGTTCAGCCATACATACAACAGCGACAATCTTCTCGAAAAGACATCTTATCCGGGAGGGCTGGAGGTAAGATATGTGTACGATGAGTTTGGTTTCAGGACACAGGTGCTGGCAAACGACAGCGCGCTGTGCAGTGTTGACGACTATGACGGGCTTTCATATATCACATCGTTCATGGGAGGCTTGAAGGCAACCGACACCCGCGATGAGCGCGGGTTCATGTGCAGGCGCAGCCTTCTGTGCGGCACCGACACGCTCGAAGCACTTAGCCTGAACTACGAAGGAAGCACAGGCAACCTTCTTTCGAGGAAAAGGAACAGCAGTGCGGAGGAGACATTCGGCTATGACAGCCTTGACCGCCTCGTGTCCGTAAGCATCGGTGGAGAAGAGACCATGGGCATGGTATATGCTCCCAATGGCAACATCCTGAATAAGACGGGCATAGGAAACTATGAATATGACGCCTCATACAAGCCGCATGCCGTGACAGCCGTGGAGAATACCGGCAATAAAATACCCGAAGGACCGCTTGGCACCACATACAATGATATTGGAAAGATAAAGCGCATAAACTTCAGCATGCTGTCAAACCTTGAAACAGGTAATGAGCTTTTAAAGGACACCATGACCCTTGGTGCAGATCCGATAGGACCGAGAACGCTAAGCACAATGGGCGGTATCAGCCGTCCGGGCAACAACTGGGACGTTTTAGGGGAGGTTATAACCCGCCCATACATCATGGACTTTCTATACGGTCCTGACGGCGGGCGCTGGTATTCGTCACTGTCAAACAACGGCAGGGTGATATCAAGCACGGTCTATGCCGGTGATTATGAGAAGGTGACGGACCACGGCGTGACGCGCGAGTACTACTATCTTGACGGCAATACGGTTGTGATAAAGCAGGACGGTGTGTTCAAGCCATACGTTGCCTTTACCGACAACCTCGGCAGCATACTGGCAGTCGTGGACGCAGACGGCAGCAAGGTGTTCGAGGCATCATACGACGCGTGGGGCAAACAGAGTGTCGCACTTAATAAGATAGGTCTGAAACGCGGCTATTGCGGTCATGAGATGCTGCCCCGTTTCAACCTGATAAACATGAACGGACGTCTTTACGACCCAGACCTCGGGCGCTTCCTCAGCCCTGACAACTTTGTGCAGATGCCAGACAACAGCCAGAACTTCAACCGCTATTCGTACTGTCTCAACAACCCGCTGAAATATACGGACCCGAGCGGGGAGGCATTCGGAATAGACGATGTCGTGTTTGCCTGTATTTTAGGAGGAGCCATTAATCTGACTATTAATTTAATTGAAGGAAATGTAAAGAACGTCGGACACGGTGTTGCTTTATTTGCGACTGGAGCACTTGCCGGTGGATGTGCATTATTAGGACAGGTTGGTGTAAGTGCTATCATAGTTGGTGTAGGAAACAGTATTCTAAACCAAGGATTTAATAATGGTTGGAATAATATAGACTGGGGACAGGTTGGTATGTCGGGAAGTACGGCTTTATTGACGTCTTACTTAGGTGGGCAACTTGGTAACATGTTGTCCAAACCTTTAGAAAACCTTACATCAAGTATTTCAAATACAGTTTTAAAAAATGTTACATATAATTCATTGTGCAATGCAGCCACAGGTTTTGCATTAGGAACAGGCTTCAGCCTTATCAATGGAAACGGTTTTGACTTAAGTTCTGCATTTGGAGCTGGATTAGAAAGTGCCGGAATGGGATTTTTAACAGGTGCAATGAGTGGATTTGCAACTGGAGTGAAGCAAGTCCAAAATGAAAAGGAACAAAGTTCATCCAATAAATCAAGTAATTACGGCTTACCTGAAAATGTAGCCAAAGAAACATTAAATTCTCTCCAAACTCCAACTGGCTCCGGTACCAACAGTGTCTATGTAGGAAGAGATGCGGATGGTAATGTAAGGTATGTCGGAATAACAGAACGAGACCCACAAATCAGATTTAATGAGCACTTGAAATCTGGAACAAATCGTTCAAAATTGCAATATAAAACAATAGATGGTACAGGAAAGCTCAGTAGAATACAATCAAGGATTATAGAACAAAACTTAATCAATATGTATGGATTGGGCAAAAATAATGGTATATTATTTAATATAAGAAATTCCATATCACCTCTCAATTGGAATAAATACGGTATAAAAAACAAATAAAATCATGGCAAAACGAATAGTAACAAGAATCGGGAATATCTTCTGTGTGGAGATAGACAGTGAGTACAAGAAGTTCTTTCAGTATGTGGCAAATGACATGTCACAGCTTAACAGCTCTGTAATTCGAGCTTTTAAGAGGAAATATCCTATCGATTGGAAACCGGATATGGATATAATAGTAGATGACGAGGTGGATTTCTATGCGCATACTGTGCTAAGTGCAGGAATACGTGAAAACACATGGTATAAGGTAGGAACACATAAAAATGTAGGAAATACTGACGGTATTATGTTCAGACTTTATAGTGAGATACATATTGTTAATATGACAAAGTCATATAATTGGTATGTTTGGTATATAAACCAAGAGTACGTACGGATAGGCGAAATGACGGATGAATACAGACATTTGGATATAGGATATGTTTATCCTGCTTTTCAAATAGAAAGTAAAATTAAGACTGGAAAGTTTGTCGGGCATGAATTGGAATAATATATAATATGGCAAAACGAATAGTAACAAGAATCGGCAACATCTTCTGTGTGGAGATAGACAAATAATTTAAAATGTTCTTTAAATATTGGCTGACAATATGGCTCATCTCATAGGAAGATTGACAGTAAATAACATGTTCGAGGCAGTCAGCCTGAACTACGAAGGAAGCACAGGCAACCTTCTTTCGAGGAAAAGGAACAGCAGTGCGGAGGAGACATTCGGCTATGACAGCCTTGACCGCCTCGTGTCCGTAAGCATCGGTGGAGAAGAGACCATGGGCATGGTATATGCTCCCAATGGCAACATCCTGAATAAGACGGGCATAGGAAACTATGAATATGACGCCTCATACAAGCCGCATGCCGTGACAGCCGTGGAGAATACCGGCAATAAAATACCCGAAGGACCGCTTGGCACCACATACAATGATATTGGAAAGATAAAGCGCATAAACTTCAGCATGCTGTCAAACCTTGAAACAGGTAATGAGCTTTTAAAGGACACCATGACCCTTGGTGCAGATCCGATAGGACCGAGAACGCTAAGCACAATGGGCGGTATCAGCCGTCCGGGCAACAACTGGGACGTTTTAGGGGAGGTTATAACCCGCCCATACATCATGGACTTTCTATACGGTCCTGACGGCGGGCGCTGGTATTCGTCACTGTCAAACAACGGCAGGGTGATATCAAGCACGGTCTATGCCGGTGATTATGAGAAGGTGACGGACCACGGCGTGACGCGCGAGTACTACTATCTTGACGGCAATACGGTTGTGATAAAGCAGGACGGTGTGTTCAAGCCATACGTTGCCTTTACCGACAACCTCGGCAGCATACTGGCAGTCGTGGACGCAGACGGCAGCAAGGTGTTCGAGGCATCATACGACGCGTGGGGCAAACAGAGTGTCGCACTTAATAAGATAGGTCTGAAACGCGGCTATTGCGGTCATGAGATGCTGCCCCGTTTCAACCTGATAAACATGAACGGACGTCTTTACGACCCAGACCTCGGGCGCTTCCTCAGCCCTGACAACTTTGTGCAGATGCCTGACAACAGCCAGAACTTCAACCGCTATTCGTACTGTCTGAACAACCCGCTGAAATATACGGACCCGAGCGGGGAATGGTTTGGCATAGATGATTTGTTCATTGCAGGAGTCAGTTTTGTGACCGGTTATGTTTCCAATGGTTTGCAATCAGGACATTGGGGCTGGGATTCAGTCAAGAGTGGAATATATTCTGCCGTTTCTTCATGGATTGGTTTTAATACGGCAGGAATGTCTACTGGTGTGATATCGTCTACTACAGTACAAAATGGCATGCTGGCTGGTTTAAATACATTCTTAAATACTTTTATGCCGTCTGTAAATTTTCCTGTTACAAAACATTTTAGTTTTTCAATGTCACCTTCTATAGGCTTTGGCACAGGAGGCTTCTCTTTTGGTGCCGG
This sequence comes from uncultured Prevotella sp., assembly GCA_900545525.1. Lineage (GTDB taxonomy): Bacteria > Bacteroidota > Bacteroidia > Bacteroidales > Bacteroidaceae > Prevotella. The sequence goes on along the minus strand of UQZX01000003.1, from coordinate 111,887 downwards.
TTTGGGCATGGGCTATACAAGTGGTGATTTTTCTATTCAAACAGGAATAGGAATGGGAAGTAATTATGGCGGTTGGAATGTAGGTGCTTCATACAAGGGATATGGTGCAAGCTATGGCATCACTACTTACGAAAGTGGAAAATTCCACGGACAGGATATTGACGGGCAAAAGCTTGGACATTTAGGACTTAAGGCTGGCAATGTGTCATTCTGCCTTTTTAATGATTTATGGGGAGACGCTAATGATCGTTGGCGTACAAGCGCAGCGGAACTTACTATTGGTAAATTCTCTATCGGGACTTATGTTGATACAAATTGGGGTAAAGAGGAAAGCTCTGGAGGAGAATTTGATGGTAAAGATAAACTTATTGGAAAAAATAAGGCTTGGATTAATGGTAAAGTATATTCTGCACCAATATGGGTTGGATATAGGCGAAGAAATATGTCTTATAAATTAGGCTTCAGTCATACTTATATTCAGAGTCTTACACAAAACTTTGTTCATAAATATATATCGCCTACTCCATTTTTTCTTGATTATAGCTTGTTTGAGCAAGGTGTGTTTTATTATTGTGGAACCTCCAATCCTTTTACATTATGGAATTACTAAATATTAGGTTTATGAAAAGATTAATTGTTTTTGTAATATCGATATTGGCTCTTAGTTCTTGTTGGTCAGGGTTTATTTTGTTTAATACTAAGAAAGAAGCGAAACAGATAACTGCTGTAAAATACTCAGGTAAGGATATTAATATCGGACAGTTTATAAATACCAAAGGGTTTTACACGAACAAAGATAACCGTCCTTTAATACCAGATAACAACAGTTATTCCAGACACTGTATCATGTTCTTAAGAGACGGAACATTGCTTGATTTTTATCTTTCTCATGGTGAAGATTATAAGACCGAGAGCGATATAACAAACAATCTTTACAAGTATATAAACAAAGAAAGTACTTTTGTTTCTAAACATGGTATATATAAAGTGGTTAATGATACAATTTATGCGAATACTTTTTTCTTGAATCAATGGTTTTGGTGTGTGAATAAACATAGATATAAAATAGAAGGATATGAGAGATTGATGGCTTTTGATATTATTAGGGGAATTCAAAGAAATCTTGGCGAATATGTCTTTTACCCGATAAACGAACAAACGGAAGAACTTGATATGCAGCGTATAAACAGGTCTTTAAAGAAACAGAAGTGGCTTTGGGATAATGAGGAAGATTGGAAGAAATGGAAAACGGAGCAAAAGAAACGTAAGAAGTAAAGAGAAATGATATATGTATTTATTAAATAAAGACAATAATAAAATGAATTACATTTTCAATAGACTTTTATACTCTCTTTTCTGTTGGATATAATAAATATCCGTTGGCGGAATTAAATAATATTTAAATGTTATGCATATAAAAACAATAGATGAAGCAATCGCTTTGTTTAAGCAACATGCAATCATTCAATGTGAGTCAACCGAAAATGGCAACTACAAATTGGGCAATAAGAGCTATGACAAAATAATCCGATGCATATCTTTTATTGAGAAAAATAATAAGTTAGAAATGCTATTTTCTTTTCTCGATGACGAGAATATGTATATTCGTTATTGGGCGGCATGTGCTCTGTTACATACTAAGGAGAAAGAGGCAATGAAAGTATTAAAAGCAATAAAAAGAAGCAAAAGTGGTCTTATTTCGCTTAATTCAGAAATGACTATTTCTGAATTTAAGAAAGGGAATATATAAATTAAAAACATGATATACTTCACATTTGCAGACAGCTTTAACCATAATGTCAAGATTGGAGGTACTGACATAGAGTCAAAAAAGAGTATAATAGAGAACTTATGTCGCTTCTTATGTGTGGATATATATAATATCAGTACAAGAAATACCTTTATAATTTAAAGGCTTATATCACAACAAATAATAATGAAGAGAAAAATTATAACATTGCAGATTTTTATCCTGTGTGGAATATTGACATCATGCCTCGGTGTTTTTTACATAGATTTGGGAAACCGTTACGCGTGGCTTGATGACAGGACAATTATGAGGATAAAAGAAGAAACAGAAAACAGTCTTTACGGTGATTGGATTATACGTCCACAGGTGTTGAATTATGACTATGATGACAGATATATTATAGCCTATCAGGTTTATGATGGTGGTGACAGGTATAGTGCGTGTCAAGAAGAGATAAAAGACAGCTTGTTATTGCAGTTTGCTAAGATTAGAGAAATAAAGCATTGCTATTGGATTATAGACAAGGAAACTGGAGAGGTGATGGGACCAATGAGAAAGAACGAGTTCGATAAGAAATGCGTAGAACTGGATGTAAAGGCAAAAATGTCAAAGTTCCACGAAAAGAAATTTTGGGAGTCTAAGGGATTGAATCATGACGATAGCCTTGAAAGAAAAACAAGAGACTCGGTAATAGATGCGACAGTACGCAAATATAAGAAAAGACATGCGGAAAAATAGACTCATATATATTCAAATATGATAGATTTATCTTAAAATAGAAATACATGCAGCTTGTAACACGTACTACATATAACAATGCAGGCAACCTGCTTTCGAGGAAAATAAACGTTGATATGAAACTTGACATACGAATTTTAAAAGTTCTTAATCGATTACCATTATTTGATTGTATGTTATGAAAAATATCGGCAAAATATTAATTTTAATGTTACTAAACTTAGTAGCACTTAATTCCTGTGTTATGGATACGGTAAATTCTTTATGTATAAGAAACCGTACAAAGGATACATTATTTTTGGAATTAACAGAGGTAGACTCTTTAGGTAAAGGAATATATTGGAGCAAAGATAACAAGGATATAGGTCGTTTAATTTTTCCTGAGGACACTACAGGGGTTTGTATACATGAGGAAAAAGTATTTTTGTGGCTTCCTTACCGTACAATGCCGGATACTATATCTTTTTATGCTCCTTTATTTACTTTTATGGAAGTAGATACTTGTTATATATATGCAATTAAATGGCAGGTCGCGACACAATATTCAATAGAAGAAATACGTGCAAAAAAATTATATGACAAGCGAACTGTAACGAAAAAAGATTTCCATGATGGGATATATGAATACAGATATAACCCAACAGAAGGCGATTAACAAAAGATCTATCAAATAACAGAATTTATAAATATAATTACAAACGATAAGATATTATGATAAAAATCTTAGGTTATGACTTTGAGGACAATCCGGTCGAAGGTTTTTTCTGTGACTTTCGTAAAAGGCGGATTAAATTATTTTTTGATGATGTTTATGATATATGTTTAAACAAATATATAAATAAGAAAAGTATACTTACGATAAAAGATTGGGAAGCGGCAAGAAGCAGATATAACAATGGTATTATTCCCGTGTCTGGATATGAGAAATTTTATTCCAATATGGGAATTATAAATCTTTTAACTTTTTATGAAAAGAAAGAAAAAATATGTACAATATATGCAGAAACAATAGACAATCGATATATCGAAATACAATTTGACAATGCAGTTGTGGAAATTAAATCAGAAAATTATGAAGAAAAAGCAAATGATATAATATTCACACACAATCTTTCTTTCGATAATATCAAAATAAATTCATTCTTTTATGCAGATGATAATAAAAGGTTGGAACTTTCATTTGATAAGTTTATAGTAAAAAATGAAAAGAACAATAACTGCAAAAATATATTAGTAATAAAATCTTGGGAAGAAGCAAGATTCATAAAGAGGGGAATGAACCGATAAGATATACATGTTATTGGCAAGAAAACATGGGAATAATCAGTGATATTCTAAAATACAGACAAGTAAATGGAATAATAACAGTTACAGTGAAAACTACGGATAAGCGCATAGTTGACCTGTCATTTAAAAATGCGGATGTTTTTATAAGGACAGTTTAATAAAGAATCATATATAAAAGGTTGAAATATTAAAAGGAATCAGTTATGACTAAATTTAACAGTTTAAAAGAAGCACTGGAAGCATTTAGAAAACATGCTGTCATACATGGTGAGACCCAAAAGAACGGTAAATATAAAATAGGAAATAGAAGCCATGATATAATTAGGGAAAGTATTGACTATTTAACTAAGAATAACCAATTAGAACAACTAACAGTTTTTCTTAGTGCAGAAGATTTATCATTAAGGATTTGGGCCGCATACGCCTTATTACATATTAAGACAAAAGAAGCAGTAAGGGTCTTGAAAGAGATTGCGAAAAGAGACAAGGGGATAATGGGTTTTAATGCCGAGATGACTATTTCTGAATTTAAGAAAGGGAATATATAACGAATGATGCGAATACAGGTATGCAGAGCATGATGATATACACTAATGTTTAACAAATAAATAGCTGTTAATAATAAATATATATGATGAAGCTATTTTTTTGCATTAAAGTTTTATATCTTTGCATAAAATAAACTGCACTTCAGCAATAGGAAACAAGCTTGATAGCGTTTGGTTTGCATTATCTTTGCATACAATATAAAAATAATAAAATATAAAAACAATGAAAATCAAATTTCTTCTTATGTCCTTTGGCATCATGACACTTACTTCATGTGCTACACTTTTTGATGGTGGAAGCCCTAAAATACTGTTGGAAGGCTGGGGCGTTGATGAGCCTGTAACGATTACAACAGAGAAAAAAGTTTACGAAAATGTAAAATTGCCTGCTACTGTTGAAGTTAAAAGACATAAGATAGACGGACAACGCATCTCTATACAGTCAGAAAACTACATGTTTCAAGACATTGTACTCCAAAAGAAAGTTAATGGCTGGACATGGGGCAATATTGCTATCGGAGGTATTATCGGCTGGTGTGTTGACATGGGAACAAACTGTGTCAGCAAACCTAAAGAATCAAAGTATACTGTTGTATATAAGCACAAATAAAAGATTTAAATAAAACAATTCAATAACCTGCATGGTTATAAAACGGATTATGTACAAAAATTGTTGTATATAATCTTCTCCTTATACTTAGACACGTTATGGAAAAGATGGTGTGTCAAAATTCAACTTTTCCAGCCAGTAGGGACATATTGGGGCACACTATCTTTTTATTTATAATATAAGTGTATTAGGTGGGTCTTCACTGTTGAATAGTTTTTTCTTGATGTGATTTTTGTCGGCAAATATGTCGATAATACCGGAGGTCATGGTAACATATTCATATCTCGGACTCGCGCAGGCATTTTAACAGGTAAGATATTTCGAGACAATCAGTTTGTTAAGACAAAAGCTCAGAAAAGATGTTTGTACTTTGTGGAAATACAATTTTATGGTTAAAAAAGTGCCGTATTATGGATAAATGTTGTATTTTTGTAAGGTTGTTTGGCTTAAACAGATGAAAGAGAGAATAAAGACTGAGGTAAGACAGATACTTACCGATTATCTGGAACAGAAGAATCATCGTAAAACTCCTGAAAGATTTGCGATACTGGATACAGTCTATAGTCTGAACAGGCGCTTTTCCATACAAGAGCTGGGTGAAGAGCTTGAGAAAGGCAATTTTGCCGTAAGCCGCGCAACAATCTACAATACAATAAATCTGTTTATAAAGCTACGTCTGGTGATATGTCATCATTTGGACGGCACGACGCTGTATGAAGCCTGCTATTCCAATGAGAACCATTTTCTGCGTATTTGCCGCATTTGCGGTGATGTGTCAGAGTTTAGTGCTCCGGAAGTGGAGGAGGCAATAGAGCATATCAGTCTGAAACGCTTCAGGAAAGAACGTTTCTCGCTGTATCTTTATGGTGAGTGCAGTTCGTGCCGGGCACGTATCACGCGTAAGAAAAAGAAAGAGCAGAAAAGTAAAACAAAATGATATAAGGAAATGAAAAAAGGAAAGGTTGATGTCCTGCTGGGTCTGCAGTGGGGCGATGAAGGTAAAGGAAAGGTTGTGGATGTGCTGACACCCAACTATGATGTTATTGCCCGTTTTCAGGGAGGTCCCAATGCCGGACATACATTGGAGTTTGAAGGTGAGAAGTATGTATTGCGCAGCATACCTTCCGGAATATTCCAGGGAGGCAAGGTCAATATCATAGGCAACGGTGTTGTGCTTGCACCCGATTTGTTCATGCAGGAGGCAAAAGACTTGGAAAAGAGTGGACATTCGCTTGTCAACCGTCTGCATATTTCGCGCAAGGCACATCTCATAATGCCTACACACCGTGTGCTCGATGCCGCATACGAGGCATTGAAAGGGAAGAACAAGGTGGGGACAACAGGAAAAGGCATCGGTCCGACATATACGGACAAGACATCGCGCAACGGTCTGCGCGTGGGAGATATCTTTGAAAACTTTGAAGAGAAGTATGCAGCTCACAAAGCCCGCCACGAACAGATGCTGAAGGCGTTGGGCTATACAGACTATGATATTACGGAGGATGAGAAAAAATGGATGGAGGGCATAGAGTATATGCGCCGGTTCAATATAGTCGACTCTGAGTTTGAGATTAACGGGCTTCTGAACTCCGGAAAGAACATATTGTGTGAGGGTGCGCAGGGTACTATGCTCGATGTAGACTTTGGAAGCTATCCTTTCGTGACTTCGTCAAACACCATTTGTGCCGGGGCATGCACCGGTCTTGGCATCGGTCCGAACAAGATTGGCGATGTGTATGGTATAATGAAAGCATACTGCACGCGCGTGGGTGCCGGACCGTTCCCCACGGAGCTGTTCGACGAGACAGGCGCGAAGATACGCGACCTCGGTCATGAGTATGGTGCCGTTACCGGGCGCGAGCGCCGTTGCGGCTGGATTGACCTCGTGGCTCTCCGTTATGCCATAATGGTTAACGGTGTCACAAAACTGATAATGATGAAGAGCGACGTGCTCGACAGCTTCGATGTCATCAAGGCGTGTGTGGCATACAAACAGAACGGCAAGGAAACAGACCATTTCCCGTATAACATAGAAGAGGGCATAGAGCCTGTTTATAAAGAACTTAAGGGCTGGAACACGGATATGACGGGAATGACGTCGGAGGAGCAGTTCCCCGAGGCGTTCTCTGCATACGTCAGGTTCCTTGAGGAAGAGTTGGAGACACCTATTACTATTATATCTATTGGTCCGGATCGTGAACAGACTATTGTGAGGAAGTGATTATATAAGAGATATATGGCACAGAAACCAAGTATACCCAAGGGAACGCGTGACTTTTCTCCACAGGAGATGGCTAAGCGCAACTATATATTCGACACTATAAAGGAAGTGTATGCCCTGTATGGATTTCAGCAGATAGAGACACCTGCAATGGAAACGCTACATACGCTCATGGGCAAGTATGGAGAGGAGGGCGACCGCCTGTTGTTCAAAATCCTTAACAGCGGCGACTTCATGGGAAAGACAACCGACGATGAGCTGAAAGAGCGCAACTCGTTGCGCCTTGCGGCTAAGTTTTGCGAGAAAGGTCTGCGATATGACCTTACGGTGCCGTTTGCCCGTTATGTTGTCATGCACCGTGATGAGCTTCAGCTTCCTTTCAAGCGCTATCAGATACAGCCGGTATGGCGTGCCGACCGCCCGCAAAAGGGACGTTATCGTGAGTTCTACCAGTGCGATGCCGACATCGTGGGCAGTGATTCATTGTTGAATGAGGTGGAGCTGATGAAGATTGTCGACACAGTGTTTACGCGTTTCGGCGTGCGTGTTCAGATAAAAATCAACAACAGGAAGATTCTTACCGGCATAGCCGAGGTTATCGGTGAGGCAGACAAGATTGTAGACATAACCGTGGCAATAGACAAGCTGGACAAGATAGGTCTTGAGAAGGTTAACGAAGAGCTTGCCTGCGCAGGTATATCGGCAGACGCGATAGAGAAGCTGCAGCCTATAATCTCGCTTGCAGGAAACAACGACGACAAGCTCGCTGTAATTGCAGATGTCCTGAAAGGCTCCGAAACGGGGCTGAAGGGAGTCGATGAAACCCGTTTCATACTTGATATGCTCAAGACAGCAGGGCTGGCAAACGAGGTGCAGCTTGATCTTACACTTGCGCGTGGTCTTAACTATTACACCGGTGCGATATTCGAGGTTAAGGCTGTCGATACCCCAATGGGAAGCATCACCGGTGGCGGTCGCTACGACAATCTTACTGGCATATTCGGAATGCCAGGACTTAGCGGCGTGGGCATATCTTTCGGTGCGGAGCGCATCTTCGACGTGCTCAATGCCCTCGACCTTTATCCTCAGGAGGCGGTAAAGGGAACGCAGCTTATGTTTATCAACTTCGGCAACAAGGAAACGGCTTATTGCATGCCCATTGTAGACAAGGCGCGCAACAGCGGAATAAGGACGGAGCTTTATCCTGATGCCGCGAAGATGAAGAAACAGATGAGCTATGCCAATGCCAAGAACATTCCTTTCGTAGCCCTTGCAGGCGAGAACGAGATGAATGAAGGCAAGGTTACTTTGAAGAACATGGTGACGGGAGCGCAGACGGCAGTAACGCCCGATGAGCTTATCGTCATTATAAAAGGGGAGGTCAGGCAATGATGAGGACAGTTGGAAGGCTGGTGTCTGTGCTGGCAGTTGTTGTGTTTTTGTCGGCATTCAGGGCGGACAATGTCATAACGATATTTACGATCGGCGACTCGACCATGGCAAACAAGGACATAAAGGGCGGAAAGCTGGAACGTGGATGGGGCATGATGCTCAGACACTGCTTCTCGGATGACGTGCGTGTGGACAATCACGCGCAGAACGGGCGTTCGTCGAAGAGCTTTATTGACGAGGGACGCTGGGATAAGGTGCTCGGGTTGATAAAGCCCGGCGACTATGTGTTCATACAGTTCGGTCATAATGATGAGAAACCTGATGAGAAGAGACATACCGTGCCCGGTTCCACATTTGATGACAACCTGCGCAAGTTTGTGCGTGAAACGAGGGAAAGGGGTGGTATACCTGTGCTATTTAACAGTGTTGTGCGCCGCAACTTCAGCGGAAGTAAGACTGCTGTCACCGACGACGACTTGCGTACAAACTCTTCGGCAGGGCTTAAAGAGGGAGAGGTGCTCATCGACACTCATGGCGACTATATCGTTGCTCCGCTCAATGTGGCAAGGGAGATGAATGTTCCTTTTGTCGATGCGAACAGGATTACTCATGATTTGGAGCAGTCGCTCGGTGTGGAAGGCTCAAAGAAACTGCACATGTGGTATCTTCCTGGAGAGACTCCGTCGCAGCCAGAAGGGCGTCAGGACAACACACATTATAATATATATGGTGCAAGTGTCGTTGCCAGACTGCTTGCCGACGAGGCTTCGAGGCAGGTCCCTGCCCTGAAGAAGTACGTTAGGCACTATGATGCCATCGTTGCGGCGGACGGCAGCGGTCAGTATTTCGATTTGCAGAAAGCCGTGGATAATGCTCCGAAAGGAAAATCGACCATATATGTTGATAAGGAGTCGTGGAAAACGCCGGTTGTTCCAAAGGGAAAGAAAATAAAATTTGTAAGGCAGAAGTGAGAAGATTATTATTAACATTTATGTATATACTTATGATTGCGCAGATGGTTTCTGCGCAATCTGAGTTATTGAGGGTTAACAAGCAACACCATTTTCCTGTAATCCTTCCCGGAAATTACAGCGGTATTACACATATACGCGGAGATGAGTATGCCGTGGTAAGCGACAAGTCGTTGAGTAACGGCTTTTTTGTCTTTAAGATTGCCGTAGACTCGATTACTGGCGATATACTTTCGGTGAGGGACAACGGCTTTCATGGCAACGACATGTCGGGCGGCGACTTGGAGGCTGTTGCTTATAATCCAGTCACTAACACCCTGTTCATAAGCAGCGAGGCAGACAATTCGATCGCCGAGTATACGTTGCGTGGCGACACCACGGGACGCCGTCTGGCGGTGCCTGATGTCTACCGTCATGCTGTAGGCAATGCCGGACTGGAGTCTCTTGCATACAATGTGCATACGGGCATGTACTGGACAATGAACGAAAGTACGCTGACATGTGACGGTGTGCAGTCGACATCTTCAAATAAGGCAAGAAACAGGCTGCGTCTGCAGTCGTTCGGCGAAGACCTGCAGCCGCTTAGCCAGTATGCCTATCTTATGGACGAGCCTGTGGCGGGAAAAGCTGCGGACAACTATGCAATGGGCGTCAGCGAGGTACTGGCTCTTGACAACGGTAGGCTGCTGGTGCTTGAGCGTGAGTTGTATGTACCCAAGCAGAAGATAGGGGCGTTCGTTAACTGCAAGATTTATGAGGTTAATCCTCCCAAGGCTGTTCCTGTAAGCCCCGATGAACCGCTGACGGCATCTTCGCCTTATATGGACAAGCGTCTTGTATATGCTTGGCGCACCGGTATATCCCTCATCGACTATTCGTTTGCCAACTATGAAGGTATGTGTCTCGGACCGTTCCTGAAAGACGGCAGCCGCGTCATAATATTGATAAGCGACTCACAGAACGGTTATGGAGGAATACTAAAGGACTGGTTCAAGACCATAGTAATAAAGTAGGAATTTTGTAATAATATGCCTTTAATGAGTATTTTTCCCCCCCCATTAAAGCACTGTCGGACCGTGTATGTGGCGCAGATGTTGGGATAAGTTTATAAAGTGCGCCACTTCACACTGTAAAGTGCGTAACTATAACCTGTAAAGTGGCGCACTTTGGAGCTTTATGTGTCGCACTTTACGGTATAAAGTGGCATACTTTACCCTATGACCTTAAACCGTGCAAATTTCAGCAGCAGCTGTTTGGTACCGGCGTTCTTGAACTGTACGGTAGCCTTGGTGTTCTCGCCGGTGCCTTCCACTCGTATCACGCTGCCTATTCCGAAACGTTCGTGTTCAATGATGTTGCCCTCGTTTATGGTGCCGGGCGCAGTCGTGGCTTTAGTTGCAGGCTGTACCGGATGTGGCGGGACAGGGGAGGGCGACGGGATATGCCGCTGTCCGGAGCCTTGGGTGCGGAGCAGCTTCTTGAAACTGTCGGAAAACGGGTCTGTGGCAGGCTCTTCACGGTGCTGCACAATGCGCCTCTGCGGGTCGGAACGGAACTGCGAAGCCACGGGGCGGCTGTTCTGATAGCGGCTGCTGCCGAACGTTGTGGCTGTGTTGCGGCTGTGGTTGCCCCCGAAATACCCCTCGTCAGCCCTTTCCATTGATATCAGCGACGGGTCTATGTCGCTGAGGAAGCGGCTTGGGGTGCCGAACTCCAGTTTGCCGTAGCGGAAACGGTTCTTTGCACATGTCAGTATGCAGTGCCTCTCTGCACGTGTTATTGCCACGTATAGCAGGCGCCGCTCTTCTTCCATTTCCCTCTTGCTGCCCATGCACATCTGGTTGGGGAAGATGTTTTCTTCCATGCCCACGATGAATACGTTGGGAAATTCAAGTCCTTTGGCACTGTGGACGGTCATGAGCGACACATAGTTGTGGTTGTCGTTGTTGTCGCTGTCAAGATCGGTAAGCAGGGACACCTCCTGAAGAAAGTCGGATATGGATGTCTCTCCGCCCCGGTCTTCTTCCCTTCGGCTTTCCACAAACTCCTCAAGACCGCCTGTAAACTCATTGACATTCTCTTGTCTTGACATGCCTTCGGGCGAGTTGTCCGAGTTTATCTCGTTGGCAATGCCGCTCGACTCTATAATATATTTGCCCAAAGTATATGCGTCTTCGTTTGCCGCCCGCTCTATATATCCGTTTATGAGAATCTTGAACTTCTCTATCTTTGCCAGTGTGCCCTTGCTTACGTCCAGCCCGTATAGCTGCGGTGCGGATATCACGTCCCAAAGACTTGCGCCTTTGTCCGTTGCCGTACCGATAATCCTGCCTACAGTCGTGTCGCCAATTCCGCGTTTGGGGTAGTTTATGATGCGTTTGAAAGCCTCCTCGTCCGACGGATTTGCCACAAGGCGGAAATAGGCTATGATGTCCTTTATCTCCTTGCGTTGGTAAAAGCTCAGTCCGCCGTATATCTTATAAGGAATGTTCATCTTTCGCATTGACTCCTCGAACGAGCGGCTCTGCGAATTCGTGCGGTATAATATTGCAAAGTCGCTGTATTCACAGTTGTCGGTGCGGCGTATGCGCATGATGTCGTTGCACACGATGAGCGCCTCTTCCTTGTCGCTGTATGCCTGTTTCTGTATCAGTTTGTCGCCTTCCGCATTCTTGCTGAACACATCCTTGGGTATCTGGCGCTCGTTATGCTTTATAAGGCTGTTCGCCGCCTTCACTATCCGCTGTGTGCTGCGGTAGTTCTGTTCGAGCTTGAACAGGCGTACGTCTTCGAACATCTGTCTGAAGTCGAGGATGTTGTCTATATTTGCCCCGCGGAAGCCGTATATGCTTTGTGCATCGTCGCCCACGGCACATACGTGGCTGTGCCTGCTTGCGAGCATAAGCACTATCTGCTGCTGTACGGAGTTGGTGTCCTGATACTCGTCGACGAGTACATAGCGGAACCGTTCTGAATATTTTTCTCGTATGTCGCTGTTTTCCCTAAGCATTATGAACGTGTATGTCAGCAGGTCGTCAAAGTCCATGGCATTTGCCTTGCGGCACCGTTCGCAGTATGCCGTGTATATGTTGCTCATTGCAGGCATGTGCATTTCGTAGTCGCGCTGCATGGCGCTACGGTCCGCGGCATATTGTTGCGGAAGTATGATGTGGTTCTTTGCCATGCTGATGTAGTGGTGTACGGTTGCCGGCTTGTACACCTTGTCGTTCAGCTGCATTTCCTTGATGATGCTTTTCAGCAGGCTGCGCGAGTCGTTCTCGTCGTATATCGTGAAGTTTGAGCTGTATCCTATACTCTCTGCCTCCACCCTTAATATCCTCGAGAAGATGCTGTGGAATGTTCCCATGTGTATGTACCGCGCCTGCTCTTCACCTATCAGGTTGCCTATTCTCGACTTCATCTCGTTGGCAGCCTTGTTTGTAAATGTGAGGGCGAGTATTTCCCATGGATAATATCCCTCATGGTCTATGAGATATGCAATCTTGTATGTCAGCACGCGTGTCTTGCCTGAGCCGGCTCCGGCGATTACAAGCGACGGCCCGTCGCAGTATTCCACCGCCATGCGCTGGCTCTCGTTGAGTTCTTCGAGGAAGTTGCCTTTCATTTCTTAAGATTATTTTGTTAGTTGGTTCAATTAGACTTATTGGTCTAATAGGTCTCATAAGCCTAATAGGTCTTATTAGTCCAATGAGTCTAATTACTCTTATTGGTCCCTATTCCTAATTCTTGGCTTCCAGCAGCGGGATGTGCCTCATCTGCTGTTTTATCTGCCTTTGCCGTTTCAGCATGTATGGGCTTGGATGCTTGGAGCTGTATACCCGCGGATTGGGAAGTGTTGCGGCGATGAGCGCACATTCGTCGCGTGACAGTTCCGATGCCTTTTTGCCGAAGTGCTCTCTTGCCACAGCATCAGCACCATATATACCGTTGCCCATTTCTATGGAGTTGAGATATACCTCCATTATCCGTTGCTTGCTCCATGTCAGTTCAATCAGTACAGTGAAATAAGCTTCGAGTCCCTTGCGCAGCCATGAGCGTCCGGGCCACAGGAACACGTTCTTTGCCGTTTGCTGTGTTATTGTGCTTGCTCCGTGCATGCGCTTGCCTGTGCGGTTGTGCCTTGCCGCCTGTTCAATGGCGTTGTAGTCGAAACCGTGGTGACTCATGAAGCGCTGGTCTTCGCTTGCCATTACCGCCACGGGCATGTATTTCGACATGTCGTCGAGCGCCACCCACGTATGTTCGAGCTTCAGACTTTCTCCTTCCTTCATCTGTTCGGCACATCTTATGAACATCAGAGGGGTGAAATATACGGGAACGAAACGCAGTATTACAACAGCAAGAATGGTGGAGCCTAAAAAAGCCACCACCATCCAACGTATTATACGGCGTATAATATTAAGAACGACCATTGTCTGTTATTGCAGCGTTCCGTTGTTTGCCTGATTAATCATTTCTTCGCTGGCATACATGAATACCTCCACGCGTCGGTTCTGCTTGCGTCCTTCTACAGTGGAGTTGTCAGCAACGGGGTTGGAACTTCCCAGACCTTCAATCTTCTTCATCTGCGTGTTTGCGACATGCTGGCTTCTCAGATAGTTTGCCACGGCATTTGCACGGTTTACAGACAGCGGGTTGTTGATAGCGTCGCTTCCTGTGTTGTCTGTATATCCGTAGATGTCAACCGAACATGTGTTATATTTGTTCATAAGCGCTGCAAGTTCGTTGAGGTTTGCCTTGGATGCAGCGTTGAGGTCGTATTTGTTTGTCTGGAAAAGTATGCCGGAGTCGAATGTCAGCTTTACGGCTTTCAGTCCGTTGGCATCCGTCACTTCTTCAACCTTTGCGTTCTCAAGCTCTTTCTGAGCCTCAGCCTTTACCTTGTCCATGTGCTTGCCTATAAGCGCGCCAGTACCGGCACCCACGGCAGCACCCACGGCAGCACCGACAGCCGTATTGCCTGCAATCTTACCTACTATGGCACCCAAAACGGCACCTCCGCCTGTACCTATCAGTGCACCGTTGCCCGTGTTGTTGCCGCAGCTGAACACTAAAGCTGAACACATAAACAGTGCTGCAATCTTTGTCTTCTTCATAATCGTATGGTTTTAAAATGTTATAATCGATGCACAAAGATAGCTCTTTTTGCCTAACAATACGGCATTTACCAACTTTTTTTAGTACTTTTGCAATCAATTTTATAAACAATAAGCATTTAAATAATGGCAAAGGAATTAAAAGATCTTACCAAAAGGGCTGATAACTACAGTCAGTGGTATAATGATTTGGTTGTGAAGGCGGACCTTGCTGAGCAGTCGGCTGTGCGCGGCTGCATGGTTATAAAGCCTTATGGCTATGCAATATGGGAGAAGATGCAGCAGCAGCTGGACAAGATGTTCAAGGAGACAGGAGCACAGAATGCTTATTTCCCGCTACTCATCCCCAAGTCGTTCCTTTCAAGGGAGGCTGAGCACGTTGAGGGATTTGCCAAGGAGTGTGCCGTGGTTACCCACTACCGCCTGCGTGCAAAAGAAGACAAGAGCGGCGTAGAGGTAGACCCGTCGGCACGTCTGGAGGAAGAGCTTATCGTTCGTCCTACATCTGAAACAATTATATGGAATACGTATAAGAACTGGATACACTCATGGCGCGACCTGCCGTTGATGTGCAACCAGTGGTGCAACGTTATGCGGTGGGAAATGCGCACACGTCCGTTCCTGCGCACGTCGGAGTTCTTGTGGCAGGAGGGACATACCGCACATGCCACGAGGGAAGAAGCAGAGGCAGAGGTGAAGAAGATGATAAAGGTATATGCCAAGTTTGCGGAAGAATGGATGGCGGTGCCTGTTATACAGGGCGTAAAGAGCGAGACAGAACGTTTTGCCGGAGCACTCGACACCTATACCATCGAGGCGATGATGCAGGACGGTAAGGCTCTGCAGAGCGGTACGAGCCATTTCCTCGGTCAGAACTTTGCCAAGGCGTTTGAGGTTACATATCTTAACAAGGAAAACAAGCCTGAGTATGTCTGGGCAACATCGTGGGGTGTGTCGACGCGCCTTATCGGTGCGCTCATCATGACCCACTCCGATGACAACGGGCTGGTGCTTCCGCCGAAGCTTGCCCCCATACAGGTGGTTATCATACCTATAACAAAGGGGCCGGAGCAGCTTGCTGCCATAACAGAAAGACTTACACCGGTGATAGACGAGTTGCGCAGTGCCGGAATATCCGTTAAATACGACGATGCCGACAACAAGCGTCCAGGCTTCAAGTTTGCCGACTACGAATTGAAGGGTGTTCCCGTGCGTCTTGTTATGGGAAGCCGTGACCTTGAGAACGGAACGATAGAGGTGATGCGCCGCGATACGCTCGAGAAAGAGACAGTGGCAGTAGACGGAATAGCCGGATATGTTGAGAAACTGCTTGACGACATACAGCAGAGCATCTTTGCAAAGGCAAAGGCATACCGCGACTCCCGCATATACGAGTGTGACAACTACGAGGAATTTAAGGAAAAGGTGAAGGACGGCGGCTTCTTCCTGTGCCATTGGGACGGTACTGCCGAGACAGAGGCAAAGATAAAGGAAGAGACTCAGGCAACGATACGTTGCGTTCCGTTCGGTGTGGAACAGACACCGGGTGTTGATATGGTGTCGGGCAAACCGGCTGCGAAGCGTGTCATCATCGCCAGGAGCTATTAATAAATGAAGAATGATGAATGAAGAATGAAGAATTTGCTGCCGCCAGTCGTCTTATAGGGCTTATTAGCCTCATTAGTCCAATTAGTCTTATGGGTCGCCTTATAAGTCTTATTAGCCCAAAAATGCGAATGGCGGCAGCAAATTCTTCATTTTATAAATAAAAGATAATGAAAAGGTCAATAGGCATATTGCACAGGCTTCTTGACTTTATTTCTCCACGTGCCTGTGTTATCTGCGGTTGTCGTCTTGGTATAACCGAAGAGGTGATATGCGCTACGTGCAATATGCACCTGCCCCGCACATATTATGACAAGAACCCTTACGAAAATGAAATGGCGCGGCTCTTTTGGGGACAGATGCCTGTGGAACGGGCGTTCGCAATGATTTATTATGAGCCGCATTCGCAGGTGAGCCGCATGGTACACTCCCTGAAGTATCTCGGACATCCTGAGGTGGGCGATTTTATGGGGCGGATGATGTCGGCAGAACTTCTCGGCGGCACGTTCTTTGACGGCATAGACATGATTGTTCCTGTTCCGCTTTCACGGAAGAGGCAGCGCAAGAGAGGATATAATCAAAGCATGGAGATAGCCCGTGGAATAAGTTCGCTGACCGGAATACCAGTGGCTGATAAGATTGTGAAGCGCGAGAAATTTGTTGAAAGCCAGACACAGAAACACCGTTGGCAGCGTCTTGAAAATGTGGATGGCGTATTCCGTCTTTGTGACAATCCTTCTGTTGACGGCAAGCATATCCTTCTTGTTGACGATGTGGTTACGACGGGCTCAACGATAATATCATGTGCCAACGAGATTAGCCGTGGCGGAAACGTCAGGTTCAGTGTCCTTTCTTTCGGGTATGCAAAAGGGTAGCGCGTTTTACATGTGGATGCCTTTTTATTTGTTTATGTTTTGTCTTCTTTGAATTATTACCTTACTTTCTGTCTGTTATTTCGTCCTAAGATACTTATTGGATAAGTTTTGTTTTTATGCTCCTTAAAGAGCTGGGAATAATGTATGTACATGTCTCTGCCCGGTATTCACTTAATACGCGACATTTGACGGCGGTATAACAGGCAGGCTAACAGGAAATATGCACTTGCCTGTATCCAAAGACCATAGTATTCAAAAGCCACATCGTGCAGTGAGGCACCCGTTCCCTGTATACGTACATAACCGTTCAGTCCGAAAGTCGAGGGGAAAAGCCACGACACATATTTCCAAAATGCGGGCATGGAGGAACCAGGCCATGAGATGCCCGACAGGAAAAGCAAAGGCACTGAAAGGAAAACAAATATCATAATGCAGTCTTCACGTCTGTAGACCAATGCCGAAAGGACCATGGCAAGTGATATACATGCAAGCAGAAAAGGGGTGAGGAAAGCCAAAAATGTGATGTAGCCTCCCAGCTGTGGCAGGGCAAAACTGCGGGTGACGAACGTGAACATGTAAATGCCTAATATGAAATAAAGCATAAAATAGAAAAGCATCTTGCCTGCGGCGATGTGCAGCGGATTCTTGTATGCACTGAGGAGAGGTACTAAACTGCCGTGCCACCGCTCACGTGTATCGCCAGCCGACATGCCGATGCCGAGCAGAAGTGTCTGTTGTATTATGAGCATCAGCACGGGTGGAATGAGAAATGCCGCGAAGCCACTTTGTGGATTGTATAGTGATACGTAGTCATACTCGACGGGCATACGTATTATCTCTTCCTGCCTGCCGGTAGTGGCATGCAAGTGGTTTTCCACCTTGATATCTTTGTTCATATCTAAAGAAACATTGGTTGCGGTAAGCATCAGAGCCTTGTAGTAAAGCATCGAGCACATGTCGCAATAAAGTCCAATGTGTGTTTGCTTGCCTTGCCAGATGTCCCTGTCAAAGGTTGATGGAATACGGACTATGCCGTAGACCTGCTGGCGTTTTATAAGTTCCTCCGCCTCGGACATATTATGGCATAAAGAGTGGATATACACATCGGGTGAGGCATCAACTTTGCGGATGAGCTCCCGGCTGAGCGAGGAATTAGACTCATCCACTACGGCGGCAGGTACATTGCGCACCACTTCGTTGGTATAAACGTATGAGTAGAGTAACGGATAAGCCAGCGGCACAAAAAGGATGAATATAAGGATACCTTTGTCGTGCATGACGGTTGTCAGCTCGTTGTACCATATTTGCAGGATGTTTGATATGGATTTCATAATTTTCTATTTCTTGTATTCATATTTTAGGAAGGCGGCACGGTATCTCCACAGCACGGTGCATGGCAACAGCAGGAAGGCAAGCAGAGCCACTGCAGACCGCCATACGTAAAGGATAGAATAACCGTCCAGTGCCTGATTTACATAAATCAGGTAATAATGTCTGAGCGGGAAGAGCCACGACAGCCTTTGCAGAAGTCCGTCCATTGCCGGAACAGGATAGGTAAAGCCTGCGAGTGAGAACGACAGGATCCCCCACAGTGAGCACAGGCACATGGACAACCGCATCTGTCCGATGAATGCTCCGAAGAGGAAAACGCCGAAAGCCTGTGCCGCCATTACAGTAACTATGCCGAGCAGCATCATAGCCCAGATGCCGGAATTGCAAGGGAACATCAGAAACTTGTAGAAATACACATCATAGAAAACAAATATGAGCGAAAAAAGAAATGTCTGCGGCAGAAGTTTCCCGACAAGTGCCACTGTTGAGGAATATCCGCTCATGGAGTAAAGTTCACGCTGCGTGTTGCGTTTCCATTCAAGCCCTATGGTGTAGGTTGTCGACAGCATGACGAGCAATATCAGTATCCCGGGCAGTATTATGTTGTTGAGATATACCGAATAGTCGAGATAGGGATTGTTCAGCGGGTGTGTCTCGATTACTATCGGTTGCAGGATGCCCATTGCCTGCTCTTCGGTGAGTCCCTTGCCATAGAGTGTTTCGCGTGTCAGGGCAAGACCGGCAAGTTCACAGGCATAGCGGAGGTCTTTCATCAGCAAGGTTCCCGGTACGAAGTAGGTCTCGTTTGTGTAGAACGAGAGTCTGGGCTGGCGGTTGGCAATGGCATCTTCTGTCAGTCCCTGCGGAATATAGAAGAATCCGTATATCTCTCCACGTTGCATGGCGTGGCGTGCCTCTGTGAATGAAGGATAACGTACTGCAAGGTCTGTTTCTTCCATTGAGCCGAGTATCCGGGTTATTATGCGTGTGATGTGGGTGTCGTCTTCGTCAACCAGCCCGGAAGGAAGTTTGGTGGGCAGTCCGTCTGCCATCAGCGTGGTGAAGAAGATGATGCACAGTACCGGAGCCACTATCATCGTAAAGAGGAACAGCGGGCGGTGGGCGAAAATGCGTAGTTCGCGGCGGAATATTGTAATGAGCCTGTTACAGATTGTTGTCATATCATATATAATAGGTGGAATATGATGAAGTTATTTTTCTATTATAGCCGACATACCGCTGCGTATTCCTTCTGTTTCAGACGGTTTCAAGGGGCGTGTCTTTACCTCGAATGTTTTAAGGTCAAACTTGTCGAGGGCTTTTGTGGCTTTCCATACGGCAAATGAACCGACATCCTTTATTTTGGTAATCCTTACAGTGACATGCTTGTCGAGGGCAGGCAGATACACCTGGGTTTCTGTGCCTGCCTTCAGACCGGGCAGCAAGTCCTCGCGTATGTTGAAGGTGAACCATACATCGTCCGTGCAGGCAATGTTCATTATGGGTGCCCCAGTTCCGACAAGTTCTCCCGTTTCGGGGAATATCTCGGTGACAACCCCGTCTGTCATTGCCAGTAAGACGGTTTCATCTACATACGATGAAACCTCGTTTATGGCACCTTGTGCCCGTTGTGCTTGTGCCCTTGCAGCGTCCTTGTCTTCGTTGCGTGCTCCGTTGCATGCCATTTCATATTGTGCGCGTGCTGCCTTTTCTGTGGCTGTCATGGCTTCGTAGTTTGCCCGTGCCTCATCACGTTTCTGTTCAGATATCACTCCTTGTTCAAAAAGGCGGCTGATACGTTTGTAGGTCTTCTCGGCAACCTCCTTCCCTGCAAGTGCCTTCTGCCACATTTCATAAGCTTGTTGTATCTGTTCCTGGCGTGTGCCGTTCTGTGCTTTCTCTTCTTGTGCCCGCGCCGCGGCGTATGCTGCTTCAGCCTGTGACAGCTTGGCACGTATGTCCGGAGCTTCGAGTATGACAAGTGTATCGCCCCTGCGTACACGGTCGCCTTCCTGTACGCGGAACTCAAGCACACGGGCAGGCACTTTACAGGAAAGGCGGTAGTCGGTGGTTTCTGCCTGTCCTTGTATTATGTCAGGATGTTCGGGCATGCAGAGACCTGCGATTATTACAACGACAATGATGCCTGTCAGCACAAGTGCCGTGGCAAGAACAACGGTGAAATTCTTATTCTTTTTCATGATAATATGCTTTGCGGATTACTCTTAATTATTGTTTATATTCAGAAGCCCTGCCGATTTGAGCAGGTA
This sequence comes from uncultured Prevotella sp., assembly GCA_900545525.1. Taxonomy (GTDB): domain Bacteria; phylum Bacteroidota; class Bacteroidia; order Bacteroidales; family Bacteroidaceae; genus Prevotella. Next base: position 91,171 of record UQZX01000003.1, on the reverse strand, counting down.
CAGGTTGGCAAGTTTAAGTTCTATTTGCGATGATACATGCTCAGAATGGCTTTTTAGCCATGCTGTCTGTGCCTCAAGTACGTTGCTTATCGGTATTATTCCTTCCTGCATGCCCAGTGTTGCATAGCGCAGGTTTTCGTCGGCTTCTTCACAACTTCGTAGGGCTGTTTGCAGACGTTCGGTGGCTTCCTGTACTTTTTGCTTGTTTTGGCAGACCTGCAGTTCAACCTTCTCACGTGTTTCTTCTAACCGTAAAATGGCGTTTGCCGCCTCTGCGCGTGCCGCCTTGACCTTGTATATGCGTTCTCCGAATGTAACTAAGGGGATATTTACCATTATCCCCATGTTCCACATGCCTTTCATCTTTCGTTCGAAACTGTTGAAAACCGAAGGGTTGCTGGCAACATAGCCGCCAGTAAGGGCAATGGCGGGCATAAATTCGGCACGTGCCAGCCTTACCTTTTCCCTGTATATGTCGGCAGAAACAGAGAGTATGTTCAGCTCGGGACGGCATGCAAGTGCTGTCTGTACATCGGCTGTTACAGGCATCGGGTCGGGTTGTTTGTGTTTTTCGTTCTCGTCAGCAAGTGTCACCTGTGTGCTTGTGTCAAGTCCGCAGAGCTGGCATAGAAGCATGCGGGAGATTGCAAGTCCGTTTTCAGCTTGTATCAGTGATACCCGTGCCTCGTTCACCTTGACCTTTACGCTCAGTCCGTCTGCCTTCGTGGCAAAGCCCTCATCAATCATCCGTTGCACGTCATCGTCCAACTTCTGTACCAGTTTCAGATAACTTTCTGCAAGCTTTTTCTTACTTTGTAGTGAAACAATCTGCCAGTAGGTTTCATCTACGTCTACTATGACCTGCTGGAGTGTAAGGTCGTTTTGTCTTGCTGCTATCTGTTCCGCATATCGGGTAATGCGGTTATAGGCTGCAATTTTTCCGCCAGTGTAGACTGGCTGGGTCAACATGATGCCGACAGTTCCCATGTTTCTGGTGTCAGTATGCAGGGCTTCAACCAATGAACTGCCCGCGCCGTTGAGCACATCCGACATGTCCTTTAGTGGAGGAACCAAAGCGGAAATATTTGAACCGAGGTTCCCGAGTGTTTCCTTTTGTTCTCCGTTTAGCAGGGATATTTCCTTGGATGTATACATGTAGGCTCCTGTTGCGGAAATACGTGGCAGATATTTTGTAAATGCTGCCTTGCGTTCATAATAGGCAGCTTTACGCTTGTTGCCGGCAATGCGCAGTTCCTTGTTGTTCCTCATGGCAAGCGCACGGCAGCTGTCGAGTGACAAAGTAACTGCCGTTTCTTGTGCATCGGCTTGTCCGGCGAGGGCAATATACAAGGTTGCAATAATCAGTCTCTTCATTGTGAATGAATGTTTTTAATCTTGTTGTCGTATTATTTTTGGTGTGCAAAAATCGTTATTATAAGCCTGATAAAAAGATACAATTAAAGGAAGTATTGGTCAAATTAAAGGATTGTAATGATGAAAGACGCTGTATATGGCTTGAAAAGTCGGAAAATTCTTCTTCTTTTTATCAATATCTCTTATATTTGCAATACATGAAAATGGGGCTTATATGTGAAATGAAAACATTTTATTGGCAACGATAATACAGCATTGTTATGGGATTACACACAATTACTATCGAACAATTCAGGCAACGCGGCAGCCATACGGGATTTTGCTACCACAACGATCTTTTTATAACGGACAGGGTGGAAGATGTGGAACGCTTCAAGTCTCCTTGCCGGATAGATGCTGTCCTTGTGCTGGTATGTACGGGAGGTGAAGTTGATTGCAGTGTCAATCTGAAGCACTACCGTATCTGCCGTGACATGATATTGGTAAATTTTCCAGATGACATAATACAGATACATCATGCCGAGGCGCTCGAAGCATACGCCGTACTCATTTCATCCGGTTTTCTGAATGAACTTGAGATAGACTTCAAACGGCGTTCTGATTTTTATCTCGACATACGGCAGAACGCCTCCTGTTGCCTTCCTCATGCTGAGATAGTAGCTTTAAAGCCGTATTATTCTCTGTTGAGTGCCAATATCAGTAGTGTGCGTACAGAGGCATCTGAGGTGGTAAGAGGAATTATACATGCTTTTTCTTATACAATAATATCAGTGGTGAGCCTTTACCAGAGACAGTATTATAAGGAGAATGTCGGGATGACCCGTAACAAGCAGCTTTTCAACAAGTTCATGGCTCTTGTAAAACTGTACCATACTTATGCGCGGGGTGTGAAGTTTTATGCCGGAAAGCTTTGTCTTACTCCCAACTATCTGTCGGGGGCTATCAAGGAGTATACAGGAAAAACAGCTGCCGAATGGGTGGACGAATATGTTATTCTGGAGGCAAAAATCATGTTGAAGGACTCTTCGCTCAGTATTCAGGAGATTTCATATAAGTTGAATTTCCCTTCGCAGTCTGCTTTCGGAAAGTATTTCAGGCAGCAGGTGGGAGTCTCTCCAAAACAATATAGGAACAAAGAAAAATAAATGTCTGTCAGACTTGACGGTGTCGGCTGTGTTTATATTCTGTCCCTGTTCATGGAAGCATGATATCCGGCCCGCTTTCTAAGAAGTGGCGTATTGAGGTCTGAAACATGGTCTTTTAGAACGCAAGAGGTGGCATTTCAGAGCCTGAAATGCCACCTCTTGGATTAGTATTTGTAAGTTGTTGATTTATTGTCAGATGCACGGTTAATGTTTCTCTTCCACAACAAGGGGCAGTTGCAGTTCTTTCTTCCATCCGTCAAGGAACTTGTACCAGTCTTTGTCGCTGTGCATGCCGAACGACTCGTTGTCGCTACAGAACACTATGTCGTAGTGAAGTCTGTCGGCTGTCGGCTTTACGACAAAACCGTAATTGTCTTTGTTTGCCGTTTCCTCGCTCACGATATTCTCTGTAGGAATGCAGATTCCCAGTCCCACGGTCTCGCGCTTGTGTCCCACGCTGTCCTTTGCCGATACCGGCCAGTCGGTGCCCCAGCATCCGCGCAGTCCTTTCTTGTCGCTGTGTTCGGTGGAGTTCTTCACGTTGATGATGCCCGTTGCAAACCTGTATGCTTCAGCATTCCTGTTGAACTTTACGTCAACCGAGCAGTCGCGGTGTCCGGCATACAGCGTGTAATATGTCGTCATGTCTATCGGTTCCTGACCCGGTTGCGGCGTCCATCCCTGGTCTTTCACTTCAACGATGGTGCGCAGCGGACCGCGTGCAACTATGCGCTGGCTGCGGTGTTCAACGTCCGTGAGCATTGTCGGCTGCTTGCCGTCCCATCCGCGCAGTGCGCCTACGCCGAAAGTCTGTCCAACCCAAAGCACATCGTCGCCGTATCCCTGTTCCTTCTGTTTGCTGTCGGGATAGAACTGTGTCTCCTTCAGTTCAAGTCCCTTGCGGTATTTTCCGTAGATGTCAACCGTCTGCCTGTGGTCGAAATATATGCGGTATGCCACGAGGTCGCTTTCAAAGGCAGCTCCGTGGTGGTGTATCATCCAGTAGGCGTTGACACCGTTCTCAACCGTGAGCTGCGAAATATACAGGTTCTGCTTGTTTGCCTCCTTTATCTTCTTGTTGGCAAGCATCATCTCAACATATACCTGCTGCTCGTATTGCCGCGGCTTGCCTGTGTCGGACAACTGTATGTTGAATGTTTTCGTAGTTTTTCCGGCTATGTCTGTAAGAAAACAAAGTTCGTCAAATGTACCGTTCCCGTCAATGTCATCCAATTGGCATGGTATCTCCTTGCCGTCCATTGTCACGAGAGCTGATTTAATACTGTTGCCGTATTGGCTGAGTTGCAGCACCACCGGCGCATTGCTGCGCCCCGCCTTTGAATTGTTCGTGACGCTGATGTCAAATGTTTTCTGTGCAAAGCCCATCGCTGCAAACATTGTAGTAAGAGCCACGCATGTAAATGTTTTCTTCATATATCAGTTTGTTTGTAGTTTGTTGCAAAGATAATAATTAAAAATGACAGTTGTGTGGTTAATACCGCGACTTTTTCATGTCCGGCGATTTGACTTTTTGCCCTTTGCCGGGTATAATATATAGAAGTTCGTCCGGAAGAACAGTCTGACGGATAATAATGAGTGGAACTTAACTTATGACAAAATGGATAATACCTGTTGCGTAATGGCTGCAAACGACAAAGATATCATTCTTGCAATGAGGAAGCATCCCGACAAAGGCTTCCGGCTGCTGATGGATGCGTACAAGGAACCTGTCTACTGGCACATACGCCGGCTGGTCGTTGCGCACGACGATGCACAGGATGCCGTCCAAGAGACATTTGTAAGGATATTCCGCTCTTTCGGCAGGTTCGATGAAGACCGTTCGTTAAGGCAGTGGATTTACAAGATAGCCACAAACGAGGCTTTACGCATGCTGGACAGAAATGGGGCAGGGCACCTGTCTTTGGATGACCGGAACGCTTGTGCCGGATGTATTGCTTCAGGCAGCTATGTGGATTACAGCGACTTGGAGACGGTGCTCCTGCAGAATGCCATTCTTTCGCTTCCTCCCCGTCAGCAGATTGTGTTCAACCTGCGCTATTATGACGATATGGATTATGCGGAAATAGCAGCGGTTACAGACTCAGCGGTTTCTGCCGTAAAGGCAAACTATCATATTGCCAAAGGCAAAATAATACAGTATATGAACTCACATGACTAAAAATAAATAAAGTAATGAAGAAAGATTTTGACTTCAACAGGGTGGGGAAGCGGCTGCCTTATACCGTTCCTGATGATTTCTTTGCGAAGCTTGAGGACGATATATATAATAAGGCGGTAATTCAGAAAAAGCGGAAAGCGGAGAACAGATGTCCGTTCATGCGTGTTACATTAGCGGCACTTACAACGGCTGCCGCAGCCGTGATACTGTTTTTTGCCATAGGCGGCAGGTATGATGCGCACTCTCATGTGGGCTTTGCTGATGTGGAGCAGGCGTTCGGCAATCTCAGTACGGAAGATCAGGTGTACATGCTGTCAGTATATCAGGACGATGTATTTATTAACGAATAAATAAATTTGAAATCATGAGAAGTTTTTTAAGGACATTGATGCTTACCGTCGCACTGGCGGTTTGCTGCGGCACGGTGTGTGCCCAAAAGAGTGATAAACAGAAGCGCCTTACGCGTGAGGAACTGGCGGAGAAGCAGGCGAGACACATTGCCGGCACTATGACAATGGACGATGCGACAACCAGCCGTTTTGTAGAGACCTACTGCAAGTGCCAGAAAGAGATATGGGCTCTCGGACCGCGCCGGGGCAAGGGAGCGCGTCGGGGTGCGCAGGCAGAGACCGAGGCAGAGTCTGAGCAGGCGATAAAGGCGCGCTTTGAGCACAGCCGTAAGATATTGGACATACGGCAGAAGTATTATGAGGAATACAGCAAGTTCCTTACACAAAAGCAGATAAAGCGGGTGTATGAACTGGAACGGCGGATGATGAACCGGCTCGCAAAACGCAGCGGCAACGGTTTGCGCAACGGTAACAGGCGGCAGCAACGGTAACGTGTTTATATCTTTCTGCAAGGTTATAGCCGCCCGGTGTGTCGGCATGCCTTTGCGAGGTTGTGTTAAAATACAATTCTTCTAACCAGTAGGGACATCTTTGCTGTATGAGTATTTTGACACAACCTCACTTAAATGTAATATATGCCGCAAACATTGCTTTACGGTCTGAAGTGGCGCACTTTACAGTCTAAAGTCACGCACTTTACGGTATAAAGTGGCATACATTGCAGCCATAAGTGGCGCACTTTGGAGGCTAAAGCAGCATACTTTCCTTTCTCTTGGGGCTTATTTCCACTCCCTGTAAAACTCCACCACGGCTTCGATGCCTTTGCGGAAAATGTCGAGACGGAAGTTTTCGTTGGGCGAATGTATCGCGTCGCTTTCCAGCCCGAAGCCCATAAGCACCGTCTTCACGCCGAGAATCTTCTCAAAGTCGCTTATTATAGGTATGCTTCCCCCGCGCCTTACAGCCAGGGGCTGTTTGCCGAAAGCCTTGGCGAAGCCTTTTTCCGCTGCCTGATAGGCAGGAAGGTCGATAGGGCAGACGTATCCTTCGCCGCCGTGCATGGGAGTAACCTTCACCTGTACATAGTCGGGGGCTATGCTTTCAATGTAGTCGACGAAGAGCTGTGAAATCTTTTCGTGCTTTTGGTTTGCCACAAGGCGGCTCGAAACCTTTGCGTATGCCTTTGACGGCAATACCGTCTTTGCGCCCTCGCCGGTATATCCGCCCCAGATGCCGCAGATGTCGAACGACGGCCGGCAACTGTTACGCTCAAGCGTGGCATAGCCTTTTTCGCCCTTGAGAGCATTGACGCCTATTGCCTGCATGTATTTCTTCTCGTCAAAGGGTATCTGTGCAATCATCTCACGCTCCTTCTGCGGCACGTCTTCCACGTCGTCGTAGAAATGCGGAATGGTTATGCGCCCGTCCTTGTCGACAACCGTTGCAAGCATCTCGCACAATGTATTGATAGGATTTGCCACGGCACCGCCAAAGTGTCCGGAGTGCAGGTCGCGGTTGGGGCCGGTCACCTCTATCTCCCAGTAGGCAAGTCCGCGCAGTCCGGTGGTGAGCGACGGCATGTCTGCCCCGAGCATGCTTGTGTCTGATACAAGTATCACGTCAGAACGCAACAGTTCTTTATGCTTGCTTATAAAGGCGTTGAGGCTTGGCGAACCAATTTCTTCCTCGCCCTCAAAGATAAACTTGACGTTGTGCGTCAGCAGGTTCTCACGTACCAGATATTCGAATGCCTTCACCTGTATCATTGCCTGCCCCTTGTCGTCGTCGGCACCGCGTGCCCATATCCTGCCGTCGCGTATTTCCGGCTCAAACGGGTCGCTCTTCCACAGTTCTAAAGGCTCAGCCGGCATAACGTCATAATGGGCATATACAAGAACTGTCTGTGCATTGTCGCTGACATGCTTCTCGGCATACACCAGCGGATTGCCTTCGCTCTCCATTATCTCCGCCCTGTCGGCACCGGCTTCCAACAACAGTTGTTTCCATTTTTCGGCACATGCCGTCATGTAAGGTTTGTGGCTTGACAGTGAGCTGATGCTCGGTATGCGTATCAGACTGAAAAGTTCTTCAAGAAACCGTTCTTCGTTCTTCTCGATGTATTTCCTTATTTCCATAAATCTGTCGGGTTTGATGTCTTTATAGTATAATAAATACAAAGATATACATTAAAAATGAAACATGTAATGCCATGTTGTTCTTTTCTTGCATTTTGTGAAATAATTACGGGCGGTGTACCAAAAGCTGGTACACCGCCCGTAATTATTGTTTCATTAATACATTTACTTTACGAAGCACTTGCGTGAAACGGTGCGTCCGTCAGTAAAGGTAATTTGTTTGATGTAATATCCCGGTTGCGGAACAGCCGAGCCGAGTGACATTCCTGAAACGGTGTAATAGCTTACTGATGCCACTTCACCATTGTTCATATCAATATCGTTGATGCTGGTTGGCACTTCTGCCATGACATTCCAGCCCTTGGCTGTTGCAGCGGCGATGTTTGCATCTTTTGTGCCGGGCATGCGGCTTATGTCGAGCATGGTTATCCACTCGCTTCCTTCAAGAGGCTCCATTTCGCTTACATTAATCAAGTGGTCTATCATGTTGTTTATGGTCTGTGCGTCCATGGCATTGTCTTGCAGTGTGATGCCGCACAAATTTGGGTTTGAAGCAATGTCTATGGATGTCAGCATATTGCCCTCGGCAGCAAGGCGGCGCAGATATGTGTTCTTGCTGATGTCGAGCGAAGTAAGCTTGTTGTTGCCGCATTCCAGAAGGCTGAGGTATGCGCTGTTGGTAACGTCGAGTTCTGTAAGGTTGTTTCCGTCAACCTTGAGCCAATAGAGTGCGGTCAGCTTTGACAGGTCGAGCTTGTCGATGTTGTTGTTGCCGACGGTAAGCTGTGAACAGTAGGGAGAGTTAGACAAGTCAAGCTCCTTCAGTTCGTTGTTGTTTGCATGGAGCAGTCGCAGATTAGTCAGCTTAGACAAGTCGAGTGCACCGATATGGTTGTCGCTTACGTTTATCCATGAAAGATTCGGGTTTTTCGATATATCAAGAGTAGAGATGTTATTATTGTAAAGATAGAGTCCCGTTATGGTCGGTGCAACGCTTATGTCTATGTCTGTCAGTTGGTTTGAGCTTATGTTTAATGTCTCAATTACCTTGCAGTCTGCAAGGTTCTTTATTTCGGTTATTTCATTTTCACCGGCATAAAGGCTCTCAAGTGCAGCAAGTCCGGACAGGTTGAGTGACTTGATATTGTTACCGTATATATTGATGTCTCTCAGACCTTTGCGTCCGGCTATGTCAATATGGGCAAGCTGATTGTTCTCACAGTCTACCTCCACTAAGTATGAGTGGGTTGGCAATATCAGTTCGCTTACGTTGTTGTTGTCTATGTCTACTTTCGACAACGCCTGCATTGCCGACAGGTCGAGTGTGCCGCTGATGTTGTTGTTGAATATTGAGAGCACCCTGAGAGCAGTATTGTTTGTAATGTCAATGGATGCAATGTTGTTGTTTTCGGCATAAATGCCTGTAAGCAACGGGTTACCTGTAGCATTAAGTTCGGTCAGCGCGTTGCCGGCAAGCTGCAGCATGGTCAGCGCGGGAGCGTTGGTAAGGTCTATTGCCGTAAGTCCCTGTTCGTTGATATTAAGACGTGACAGTCCGTCGGCATAAACAGATACCGTTGTTGCGCCGTTAAGCGGCAATTCTATGCTCTTGTTTGTGTTCGGGGTAATATTTGATACGGTATAGCTTTCTCCGTTTATCTCTGCCTTGAAGTTCCCGTTTGTAGTCATGAATGATATTATAACGCTTTCTTTTTTGCCGTCGAATGTCAGCGTGGCGTTGGCTGCAACCTCCGTTGTAATGGGCAATGGAGTATCGAATGTTATTTTTGCAGATTTGCCAAACGAGCGTTCAGTGTTATAGCTGTCTCCGAAAGATTCTACTATCCATGGACCGAAAACAAGTTCCTTGCCGTCAGTTACTTCTTCTGATACCATGGGCTTGGCGTTACTTGCAGTAAAGTTACTAACTTCGTCCCATGTATATCCCGGCAGCGTGCACAGCACATAGTCTCTTTTGTTCTTATAATTGTATATTACGTCGGCAGGATTGTTGGAGTATGTATATTTGCCGTTCTCCACATTTTGCTTGAACTTTACGCACGATTCCATGCCGTCCCATCCGTAGACGATAAGGTTCTCGCCTTCCACCTCTGTATATACGGGGAAGTCCATAGCTTCTGCGTCTACAAGGTTTTCCCAGTCGCCATCCCAGTCCAGACGCTGTTGCGACATTGTAGCGTTGGCTTTCACGATTCTTGTGTTTTGCGTTTTTGCATATACCTTTGTCATAGAGCTGAATGTCTGCGGCACTCTTACTATGTTCCACGAATCGAGCGTTATGCCGTCCTCGCTTATCGTACCTGTAATTTTGGAACTTTGGAACTTGCTGTCCATAGGTGAGGCAAGCTCAGCGGCTTCGGCATTGACTACCATTAGATAAAATGTCTGATACGTGTCTTCGTCAAACTCCTGGTCGAAAGTAGATGGTATTACTGATACGGTTGCTGTCTCCCAGTCTACGTTCATTCTGAGCGGCATACCGGTACCGTTGAAGTTCTGGATGTTGATAGTGGTCGGATTAGACGCGTCGGTATATTCCGGACTGACAGTAGAACTGAGGGAGAATCCGTCTTCCGAGCTGTTGATTTGAATTGCAAGTTTTGCGAGCTGCTCGGGTGTGAGAGGCTCCATGGCATTGATTGTCACTAAACAGAATAGGGTCAATGCAAAAGATAGAAATTTTCTCATAAAGTTAAAATTAAAATGTTTATGTTTAAGCTTGATAAGCCGTTGGCATGGATGTCTTGCCGCTTATTGCATGCCAACGGCAGTATTTTATTTTTTGAAGCATTTACGATAAGCGGTGTGTCCGTCGTTAAAGTCAGTCCGCACGATGTAGTATCCGTGTTCAGGAACAGCCGAGCCGAGAGAGATGCCCGAAACGGTATAATAGCTTATTGAATTGATATCACCGCTGTCCATGCCGTTTTCGACCTTATCAATCCCCGTGCCGCCCATGACATACTCATACGCGCCGACATCAATGCTTCTGCCCGTAACGCGTGCATTGCCGGCAAAGTCGGTTGCTTCCTGCAAGCCTTCGGTAGGTGTCCCGGCATCAATAAATTCGCTTCCTGCTGCAAGGCTCCAGTCTGCAAGTGCAAGAGCCTCTTTCTGAATGTCGTCATCAGGCATGCCTGTAAAAGTTGTGGGAGCGGTGAAGTTTGACGCAGCAGTATTTACATCACCAATGCAGTTTGCCACACCGGCGATGGCCCCGCTCTCCGGCCATTTGTCTATGTTTGCCACGGCGGGATTGTCCTTGCGTGTCGCGTTGTTCTGCACGGTGCTGTTTATAACCCTGCCTGAGCGTATGCATATACCTCCGCCGTTAAATGACATGTTGTTGTATACAACACATCCCAAAACATTTCCACCATGCACAAAGATACCTCCGCCTGAGCCTCCGAGGTTGTCGCCGTACTCAGTGGCATCGGCATAACAGTTCCACACCTTTGCGTGGGTCACGGTGCCGCCTTTGTCAACGTATATGCCGCCGCCGTTGAGCGAACGGCACTCGCTTGCCGAAACTCTTTCTACAGTGCCGGCTGCATAGAGCGCGCCGCCTGCGGAACCGTAACAGTTGCTGAACGTGCAGTCTGCGAGTGTACCGTTTATCTGATATACGGCACCGCCGCCGTCCTCGCCGACACAGTCTTCAAATGTGCATCCCGATACTTTCGCATTCTTTGCATACAGTCCGCCGCCCCTGCCTATGGTATAGCTTGAAGTGGCGTAGTTGCGTGAGAAATAGCAGTTGGTTACAGAGGCGTCACCGGCACCGTTGAGATATATTCCTCCGCCAAGTGCCTGAATGTCGTTGGTGAGCGGCTCATTGCGGAAATATGTAGAGTTTTCTATTATACGGCAAGCGTTTATGCTGACGTTGCCGGTTGCATATATTCCGCCGCCCGATGCCTTTGCCTTATGCTGGTTGGCATTGCCGCCGGTAATGGTGAATCCGTCGATTATGGTGTTGTTGCGTATAATGTCCCCGTTATACAATACGTGTGTGGCATTGTTCTGCGAACCAGGTATCTGGCTGTTTTCGGTTTTCCATGTGTAGCGGTATGTGGTACCTGAAGATATTTCGCGCTCCCATACATCCGGCACGTCATCGTCACCGCTGAGTATGGTCTCGTTTGCCATGTCCCAGATGTTGCCGCCTGATTTTTGCACACGCTCGTCTTTGCTGCTTTCTGTACCCGAGAAGCCGCCGTAAAGAGATACACCGTCTTTAAGAAAAAAAGTACGTGAGTTTTTTACCGATGTGTTGATAAGGCGCGTCGGTTTGTAAATACCTGCGGCAACCCATATTTCATCGCCCGGCTGCGATGCGTCGAGAGCTTCGTCGAGGGTTGAGTATGCAGACGCCCATGATGTGCCGTCGCCACTGTTAGAACCGGTCTTTACATAATGTACGGCCGCATGTGCTGACATACCTGTTGTCATCATTGTTATAAATGAGGCGAGACCCGCAATTCGGATATGTTTGAGTTTGTACATAAATTATTTAGTTATATTATATTCTATGATGTATTATGTGGTCAATAGACCGCAAATATACAAAAAAATGTAAATCATAGATTATTTATTTGCATATAAAATGTATTTGCATGCATTTTTTGTAATTTATGTTCAGTAGGAAAGCTCTATTACATAATCTGTGTCTGTAGGGATATGGGCAAATTCAAGTATCACCCCTGCTTTTGTATTTGTGAACTTTACAGCAGACTTGTCTTTGAAAGTTATTGCATTTTTCACTTTCTTGCCTGTAAGCGGCAGCAGCAATGCATTGTCTTTAAGATTTAGGATGTGGACATACACCTTGTTCCCCTTTTGGGTGGTGACACCCCAGTCGTGCGGAGCTACAGGACCGCCGCGTGTGCCGTATATCGTCTCACCATATTGTTTAAGCCATTCTCCCATTTCTTCAAGTCTTTGTAAGGCTATGGCAGGTAGCTCGCCGTCTGGTTGCGGACCGATGTTCATCAGCAGGTTGGCATTTTTGCCTGCAGCTTTTACAAGATAATGTATCAGCGTTTTTGTGGATTTGTAGTTTTGATCGGCAATCTTGTATCCCCACATGCCGTTCATTGTTTCACATGTTTCCAAAGGCAGGCTGCTGACCGACTGTCCGGAAAGTCCCGCTTTGTTCTCTCCAGGCAAGTCGCGTTCGAATATTTGGATGTCTTCACCCGCAAAAGGTTTCTGGTGGTGGTTGTTGCCGATAAGGCATGACGGTTGCAGCTTATGTATCAGCGCATATTGTTCGGGCAGTTCCCAGTCAAAGTCTTTGTTCTCGTCCTGATCCCACCAGCCGTCAAACCAGATGGCACCTATCGGCCCGTAGTTTGTAAGCAGTTCTCCCAGTTGGTTGTTCATAAACCGGTAATAGCTCTTCCAGTTGCCTTTAGGGTCTGGCCGTCCGGTTCCGCGCCCTGTTCGCCCCCATGGATAATCTTCGCGTGTCCAGTCGAGATGCGAGTAATAGAAATGCAGCTTTATTCCTTGTTTATGGCAGGCTTCGGCCAGTTCTTTTACGATGTCGCGCTTGAAAGGAGTTGCTTTTACCACATTATAGTCGGAATATTTTGTGTCGAACATAGAGAACCCTTCATGATGACGGGTAGTGAAGCAGATGTATTTTGCACCGGAATTCTTTATGGCCGCCACCCATTTGCCGGCATCAAATTCCGACGGATAGAAACCTCCCGCCAGTTTGGCATATTCTTTATAATTAAGGTTTTTATTGGTCATGGTCCATTCGCCTGTGGCAAGCATGGCATACAGTCCCCAATGTATGAATATGCCGAATTTGCTGTCCTGAAACTCTCTGCGTGCTTTCAGGTTTTCTTCAGAAGGCAGATAGGCAGTCTGTGCCATGTTCGTGATGCTGGTGGCGACAGACAAAATAAGAAAGATGATACGTGTTTTCATTGTATTTTGTTTAAATGTTTGATATTGAACTTTTTCTGTCCCAAATATACGAAAATAAAAACGGAAAAGAACCATGTTGCTGTTCAAATATAGTTTTTTTGCATCAACGATTTTATTTTTTCATAGTTCAATATATATAATTGTGCAAAATGGCGGGTCAGAGATGTGCAGTACTACTGTCCACCAAGAATCGCCATCATAGAATGGTTTCAATGCATTTCATTTCACTTGTCCACATCAAGAAATTGCCCGCTCTTGAAAAAAACATGGCCATGCTGAGCCTCATAAGCAAATCGTTCAAGGGGGCGTTGGTATTATTTAAGCCGCGAATTTAAGGTTATATACAGGCAAATAGATCCAACAATGTGTAAGAATGATTATCGTTTCTCATCCCATCCGAACGGCCGGGCACTAAGTGGCAGCTTTGCAAGCGGGTGGTAGTCTCCTTTCAAGCCTATGGGCGTGGCATGGCGTATGTCACTTACAATCTGTATGCTGTCACGGGCTTCGCTGATACGAAAGCCTTCGCCATCCAGAATTTTCCGGTAACTCATGGTATGAAGTTCGGTAAAGCCTGCGCTGAATTCAAATTCGTCCCCATCGATACTGATGGTTCTGTAGGTTCTCTTCCCTCCTTGCACGGCGTTTTCAGGCAGACAGTCTGAGTTGATACTGAGGAAATAACGTACCCGCGCCTTCTTAAGTTCCAGATAGCCGGCAACACGGTCGAAACTCATCACATGTACCACATTCTGTTTCACCGGTCCGAATATCCACTGGAGCATATCATAGAAATGTACCCCGATATTGGTGGCGATGCCGCCGCTTTTTTGAATGTCGCCCTTCCATGAGGTGTAGTACCATCTTCCCCGTGCAGTAATGTAGGTCAGATCTACATCATGGATTTTGTTTCCTTGGCTTTCGTCAATCTTTTTCTTCAACGCCACGATTGAGTCATGAAGCCTCAGTTGCAGGATGGTATATGCTTTGTGTCCGGTTTCCTTCTCTATATCCATCAGATTGTCGATGTTATAAGGGTTGAGCACAAGAGGCTTCTCGCAGATTACATCCGTACCGAGTCGCAGCCCGTAACGGATAAAAGTATCGTGTGTATGGTTGGGCGTGCAGATTGACGTATAATGCAGCGGATAGTCTGTCTTCATCTGCTTGGAGCAGAAACGGTCAAATTGCTCGTTTCCTGTAAAGAAGAAGCATTCAGGGAAAGAGCTGTCCAGGCGCCCGACACTGTCAAAGCGGTCGTATGCGGCCATAAGGTTATTGCCCGTATCGGCAATAGCCTTGATGTGGCGCGGTGCGATGTAGCCCGCCACACCGATCAATGCAAAATTTTTTCTTTCCATCATTTCCTCTGCTTGTACCAGTTATTTTTCGAACGATGATTTCTCAGGCAAGATCTTTTGAAAAGCAGCATTTATCCGTTCTTTGGCCGCTTCAAAAGAAGATACTTCTCCGTCGTTCAGACAAACAATTTTTTTCTTCTGACGTTCAATTGTCTTAACTATTTTATCTAAAGAATTATCCGATATTTGGAAACAGGTACCATCCTTTTGTACATTTAACGGGACAAAGTCTCCTTTTGCCAGTTGCCAGTAACGGAACAGCCATATTTGAACGTCAGCGATACTTCTAAATCGTGTAGCTGTAGTTCGGAGCAGGATTTCTGAGTGTTTTTCCCATACTTCTTCAAAAGTGGACTTAAGAAAACCATATGGAAGGTGATGATCATAAAAACCTGTGAAGTAGCGCCAAGGTAATAAAAAGAGTGTGCGTAACAATTTGGTTCCCGCCTGGGGAGAGAACCATTTTCTATAATGTTTGTGCAGCATTTCATGTTTTTTAAAAGAGGCATTTATTATACGCAGATCATTTACTATGTTATGCGTAAAAATTCTGTTGGGACTTAAAGCGTTGAATGCCGCCATGTCACATGGCAGTCCATTCCTGAAAAATCTTTCCGGTTCAACCTTATCAATCAAGAAGAAATCGTCATCGAAGCAGACGAAATACTCGGATAATCCTTTTATGCGGTGAAGATTCAGCATTATAGGGCGTGAGCTGAATGTCGGCAGATATTCGGCCGGGATATAATCCGAATGTTTCACGAAGTGCAGTTTGTGTGCATTCAGATTCAACCAATCCGGTATCTGTCCGCTGGTAATGAGATGTACCTTGTTTACCCATGGGGTAAACTTCTCCACTCCACGAAACCAATAACGTAAGTTATCCCAATTGCGGTAACGTATATGACGAATGTCATCCATGTATTGACTTTGAGGCAGGTAGGTATGAAAAGTTTTTTGCCATATCGGGTCATTGTCATCTACCCATGTGATCACAAAATCTATTTTTTCCATTCTACTACATCCTGTTTTATTTACTGATAATTAACGGAGTGTTGTTCTCGCATAAACTGTTTATCATTTCCATTTCTATTTGAACTCTTTCTTCCCAAGAATACCATGTAGAGATTGTCTTTTGGGCTTCCAATCCTAATCGGGCAATCAGATTGGGATCCGAAAGAAGTTTTATTATCGCGTCTTTCAACTCCTCATACGATTTTATTACTATTCCGTTTTCTCCATCTTTGATTAATTTACGGGTATCGCCCCGATCTAAAGCAATAACACATTTTCCACAACTCATTGCCTCAAAAACAGGATTGGAAAGACTACTTATACCATTCATACTAATAAATATATCAGCAATACTTTGATATCTGAACACATCTTTATGATAGATAGCTCCGACAAAACTGACACGGTCAGAAATGCCCAATCGGAATGTCTTTGTTTCCAATTCCTTCCGCTTCAAACCATCGCCAACAATAACTAATCGTGTATTGGGTATTATTTTCGATACTTCATAGAACGCTTCTATTATTTTATCTACATTTTTTGAATTAACAAGCCGAGAGACAGAGAGTAAAAGTTTTTCATTGTTTGGAGCAAGTTCTTTATACAAGCACTCGTCCTTTCTCAAATTCTCCGGTTTATCGATTCCATTACGAAGGAATGCTATTTTATCAGGAGATATGCCTCTCTTTAATGCATATTCATATCCATTTGAGCCATCATCTGTGATGATATACAAATCTGAAGGATACCAGAAAGCGGACTTACGTATTAAGTCCGGATGCCCGGGAGCACTTGGCATTCCAATACCATAGAATTTCGAAACGTATTTTGCCTTAAATATTTTGGAAAGTATGTATCCCACAAAAGCCAAATAATACGAATGGCAACAGACAACAGACACATTTCTGTTTTTTGCCATTCTTATGGCATGATACAGAAAAAGCGGATAAATTATAGGGAAACCAATAAACAACATATATAATCTTGTATAGGCAAAGTTCGTCTTTGTAAACGGATCGTTTATTTTAACAACTTCTATCCCTGGTTCCGAATCGTCCGAACTTGCATAAGGGCTATTGGTTATATAGATATTGTCATATCCATTTTTTACCAACCCCTTGAGGGGCAGGTAGGTGGAAACTCTTCCTTTTCCTTTCCCCATATTCTGAATGGGGAAAGGGGCAACATGAATGATAGTCTTTTTTTTCATAACGTTTTTCTTAAAATATGAAATATCAGGATAATAGAGAGAAAAAGTGATTAATTATTACTCCGCTTATTTATACTATTTATAAGAATGTCTCCTGTTTATTCTTTTCTATGTCAGAAAGACCTTGATTGCATTACATACTTCATCAATTTCTTCCAATGAAATATAGGGGTGCATCGGCAGTGAGAGCACTGTCCCGCACAATTTGTCGGCAACAGGGCAGTCTGTCTCTGGCAGACTCATGTTCCTGTATGCTGTTTGCCGGTGCATAGGAGTCGGATAGTAAACCATCGACGGGATTCCTTGTCCTTTAAGATATGCCTGCAATCCGTCACGTTCGGTTTTACAGTTCAGTTTAATGGTATATTGTGCCCAGCTTGATAGAAAGCCGGCAGGAACAACAGGTTTTTCCACTATGTCTGTCAAACGGTCTGTATATTCTGCCGCAACCTCGTTGACAGCCGCAAGTTCTCCGGCAAAAGCCTTCAGCTTTACTTGAAGGATGGATGCCTGAATGGTGTCCAGGCGCGAGTTCATGCCAATACGGACATTTTCGTATTTGGAAGCGCCTTTCCCATGCATACGATATGACTTTATCAGTGCGGCCCATTCATCGTTGTCGGTGAAACAAGCCCCTCCGTCACCATAACACCCAAGCGGCTTGCTCGGAAAAAATGAAGTAATCGAAATATCGCCGAAAGAACAACTGCGTTTGCCGTTGACAGAACCGCCAAATCCTTGGGCGCTGTCTTCGAGTACGATAAGATGGTGATTGCGGGCAATCCTTAGGATGGCAGGATAATTTGCGGGAAGCCCGAACAAGTCAACTGTGATTATGACTTTCGGAGCCAATTCTCCATTCCGAATCGTCACTTCTATTTTATCCTCAAGATCCGCAGGGGCGATATTGAAGGTTTCGCGGTCCACATCTACAAAAACAGGGGTTGCACCCTCTAACGACACCGCTTCTGCCGATGAAAAGAATGTGAAGTCGGGAACAAACACGGCATCCCCACGTTTGACGCCCAATGCTTTCAGGGCAAGTGTCAAGGCATCGGTGCCGCTGGCGCATGATATGCAATGTTTCGTCCCGGCATATCCTGCAAGCTGTCTTTCAAGTTCTTTCACCTGAGGTCCCATTATATATGCGCCTGAAGCTGCAACATCGAGTATAGCCTTGTCTATGTCTGATTTCAAAACTTGATATTGCTTTTTTATATCCCTGAATTGCATGGTCAACGTTTCTTTCTTAAGCATTCTCCGTCAAGCGAATACAACCTTCCGCACGAACATTTCAAGGTTTCATCGAGCCGCCGGCCGCATTCACACACCCATCCTGCCTGCCGGGCAGGCACACCGGCCATAAGCGCATGGTCTCTCACATCTTTTGTCACCACGGCACCTGCGGCAATCAATGCACTGCGACCTATGGTATGACCACAAATTATAGTGCAGTTCGCACCTATCGACGCCCCCTCTTTAACGAGTGTTTTGGCATATAAGCCATGTACCGGGAAATGCGCACGTGGAGTTATTACGTTAGTAAACACACATGACGGACCGCAAAATACATTGTCTTCAATTTCAACGCCCTCATATACTGATACATTGTTTTGGATACGCACCCCGTTACCAATCCTGACATTGTTGCCGACATTCACGTTCTGCCCCAAAGAGCAGTTGCGTCCTATTGAGGCTCCTGTCTGCACATGACAGAAATGCCATATTTTAGTGCCGTCGCCGACGGTGACATTATCATCGACATAGCTTGACGGATGTACAAAATACTTCTTGTCTTCCATATCAGATGATCAAAGCAGTTCTACATTACTCCTGTCGGTAAGGTTTCTGGTAACATTACAGGTATCGAAAACGGCCTTTGCATGACGTATTACAAATTCGTAATCCACATTACTATGTGGGGGGATTATCACTACTGTGTCGGCACTACGGATAAGTTCAGCCGTCAGTTCCCTCTCTCCTTCATAAACCTTGCCGTGGTAAAGGTATCTGGCAATATACGGGTCGTAAAACATTATGTCCGCTCCTTTTGTGCGCAATTTGTCGATTATACGGATTGCGGGTGACTCGCGACAATCGTCAACATCCTGTTTGTAAGCGACGCCGAGTACAAGTATTCTTGAGCCGTTGAGCGGTTTGCGGAAACGGCGGTATAACATATCTCCAATACGTTCCACACAGTAGTCCGGCATACGGTCGTTGACGTCCATCGACGCCTCTATCGTCAAAAACCGGAAATCATACGCACCCGCTTTGTAATTCAGGTAACAGGGATCGACAGGTATGCAGTGGCCGCCCAGTCCCGGACTGGGATAGAATGGGGCGAAACCAAAAGGCTTGGTCTTTGCGGCTTCAATCACTTCCCATACGTCAATGCCAATCTTATTGCAGAAAATGGCAAACTCGTTAATCAGGCCGATATTTATGTTGCGGTAAGAATTCTCCAGCATTTTGGCCATCTCCGCCACGGCAGGAGAAGAAGCCCGGAACACCTTACTCCCCATCACCGCCTCATACATTGCAGAGATAAGCTCACCGGCATCAGCACCAATACCACCCGCCACTTTGGGAATATTCTTTGTATTGTAGATTGCGTTGCCCGGATCGACACGCTCCGGAGAGAAACCGAGATAGAAGTCCTCACCGCATCTCAGACCGGAAGATTCAAGAACAGGCTTTACCAGTTCCTCGGTAGAACCGGGATAAGAGGTTGATTCAAGTACCACAATCATCCCTTTGTGCAGATTCTCTGCTATTGATTTTACTGCTGACTCCACATAACTGAGGTCAGGTTTCCGATACCCGTTAAGCGGGGTGGGAACACAAATGGCCACGAAGTCAACCTTGTCAAGACCACTGAAATCCGTTGTAGCAGCAAGCATGCCTTTCTCAACAAGCGTGCGCAAGTCAGAACCGTCAACATCTCCGATATAGTTTCGTCCTTGATTAACAGAGTCTATTTTCTCTTTCTTAACATCGAAGCCTATGGTCTTGAAACCGGCTTTCGCGGTCTCTACGGCCAACGGCAACCCGACATAGCCAAGGCCTATAACTCCTGAAACAATTTTCCGATCGGCAATTTTCTTCAATAAATCCTCTTTGAAGTTAGACATTTTCTTGTATTTTTACTTTAATGAGATATTCAACACCTGCCACGTCATTCTGCTGCATATCCTGCAAAAGATATACACTAATGACGTCAAATTAATCTTGCCTTTATAAACTGCGGCACCTTCCACATCATCTTCTCTATTTTTGTCAGCGTGACGTGCCTGAAACCGTGCGAGCGGTACACCCTTATGTCCTCCTTCCACATCTTGGCGCGTCGGCTGTTGTCGGTGCTCAGTCCGCCCATTCGCATTCGTACCACGTAACGCTTGAGATATTCCACACTCAGCGTGTTCTCTAACAGATATCGCACCAGCAGGTCGGTGTCGGCAGCAATCTTATAGCTCTCGTCATACAGCCCTAACCGTTCCATCACTTCACGGCGTATGTAGCATGTGGGGTGCAGCGGCAGCCAGCCGTGACGCACCTTCCATTTGGAATATCTTCCGCCAATCCAGTTGCGCACCACCTTCTCCGTCCGTTGTGCATCTACAAACAAGCCGTCTGCATAAAGGAAGTCACACCCCGTATGTTCCATCTCACGCATCACATCGCTCACCGTATGAGTGTCGAACATCATGTCGTCGGAGTGCAGCAGTGCTATGACATCGCCCGTTGCCATGCGTATGCCCTTGTTCAAAGCCTCGTACATTCCGCTGTCCGGTTCGGAAATGTATTTTATATCAATATGTGCAGGCTTGTCGTTTATCATTTCCTCTATAGCCTTTTGCGTACCGTCTGTTGAAGCACCGTCAACAATGATGTATTCAATGTCCGGATAGTCCTGTGCCAGTACGCTTCTTATAGCTTCACTAATGGTTGCCTCGCGGTTGTAACACGAGGTTATGATTGAAACTCTCATTTTTTACATTGTTATTTTCTCAGATGATTTTCTCCTGTTATTCCTCTCTTTATCTTCATAAATGGATATATGAACATTTCTTTGCGGCTGAGATAACAGAAGCGGAGACAAATTTTCAGGAAGAGCATATAAAAACCAACTTTTGACAAGTTCATGGAATGTCCGAAGTTTCCGCATTCTTCAACCCATGATAACAGCCTTTCTCCCAGCTTTATATCCTTGTGATTATAATGCAGTCCTGATTTCATCCAGAACGGTTCCTTTAGTGACATGCCGAGATATTCGGAACATATATATCCAAGAACACGGAACATTCTTGACATCCCCGTTTTTACAAGATATTCCTTAAGTAATTTTATGTCAATACAGTCTCCTGTCTTCTCTATACAGAGCATCCAATCTATGATCTGGCGCAATCCCAAACCTCCGTTCACCACATGATTGAAAGCATGGACGGTATAAAGAAGTACTTCTAACTCTTTGGGGAGAATGGATATTTGTCTGCCATCTATGTCTGTATACTCAGGTTTTGCATTGTCGACGCCAGCCAGTGTTATTGACTGAAGATATCTGTAATGCGGCAGCCATTGCAGTTTCTGTATTGCAAAATGTATCTCTATCTCAGCCTTTCCTTTTTGACAGTATGTGGCATGAAGCATTGTAAAGTCTGTTTTTGTATATTTCTCATGTTCTATTAATGCACATGCTTTTCTGAAATCATTCTTTGCAACATACACGTCTATATCGCCGGGCATGCGTAGCAGGGGGTTGGGATAAAACCGTGCCACGGTCTGCCCCTTCATTACGGTGTGACGTATTCCATTCTTCCTGAATAAGTCTGCCAGCCATGCCTGCTGTTGGTTCATCCATTTGTTTTTACGTTCAATCTGTAGAACTATGCTGATATAATGCAGCTTCTTCTCATGCGTCAGGTTCTTGCAGCTGTTTGTCAGATAGTCAGCCACGATACCAGTCAACGCCTGTCTGTTGGCTTCTTTCATAATATCGTTACAGTCATATCCGTCTGTGTCGCCCTTCCCATGGAATATGCTGTCAAGTATATGTAATAACTGTCGGAACGTGTTTTCTTTCATTATCTTTGTAAAATATTATCCGAACCACTCTTTCAGCTTCTTTATTATGATATGTTCGGCGTTACCTTTATCTATCTGCCTGAAACAGAACGTCCGTGCCCGTTCTATGGCTTCGGGCAGGCAGTTCACGTCGAACACGCCAATCACGCATCCCAGCTCATCCAGTTTGCGTATCAGCTGAAACTGGTCGTGAATATGCTCCGTCTTGTCGTAGCGGGGGATTAT
Source organism: uncultured Prevotella sp. (assembly GCA_900545525.1). Lineage (GTDB taxonomy): Bacteria > Bacteroidota > Bacteroidia > Bacteroidales > Bacteroidaceae > Prevotella. The sequence continues at coordinate 69,132 of UQZX01000003.1, read as the reverse complement.
CACCATGCGCTTATGCTTTTCCATAGCCTCGCTTATGGCTCCCCATCCTCCCTGCATTATCAGCAGTGAGGCACGGCCGATGTATTGCTGCATCTCATCCTTTGTGCAGAACTTGAATGCCTTGGCATGTTTGTATTCGTAATCCGTCCACCCGGTCTGCACTATAACCTCCTCTTCCGTGCTTGCCGCCAAGAGGTCAACAGCCCTTGCCATACGGACAAAAGGCATGTCCATTGTCCCTAAACTTGCAAATATCATAATACTCCGCAACAAATTGAATCAGGAAAAATCTGTTTCATCTCACTCCATTGTACCAAGAACAGGTCCGCATACTTTTCTATCCATACTGGTGTCTTAGATGCATGCGTCACGTCAGCGGCCGAATTGATGAATATAATCTTCGTCTTCAGCAGTTTTTTTGCAAAGAATACCGTCGGTACTGTAACACCCGCTCCTGTGGTAATGATTACATGCGGCCGTTTTACCATCACCCAGAACAATGCCTGGATGCAGTTTGCAATCAGTGTCCACCGCCTTGCCGGCTGGAAGTTAGTAAGGAATACGTGCTCCTTGTCTTTCATGAAGGCTTTTGTGGATGTGGTTTTCAACGTGAGCCAGTAGCAGTCCCACTTATCGGGAATGCTGCCTACGGCCAACTGTAGCTCTCTCAGATGTCCGCCTGCAGAACAGGCAAGGCATATCTTGGGGTTTTTATATGACATATATTAATATTGATTTACGTTGTTTGTGCAAATAAATGTATCGTCGTGTCGGGTTTTCGTGCAAAAAAGTGTTGTAAAACGATGATTATCCGTGCAAATAAATGTATCTCTTCTGAAATTCTATGAGGAACTTTCCGTCTTCAAACTGTTCATGCTTGATGTAGGACTGATAGAAGCCATGTTTATTCTGCTTGGGAAGTCCTGTGTGAAGAATTGACATCCCTGTCTATTTACCTTATCTTTTTCAACCCCAAAACTTTAAACTTTCCAAAGTGTGCGGTTTGGAGACTATATTTTGCATAACTCCATAATAATCAGTATATTTTTCGCCTCTCTCATATTAGTCATGATGTATGGCTCCCCCCCCCGGCAACATCACCATTGACGGGAAGACCATCCGCTGCGTGCTTGCCCACGACTGGCTTCCCGGCAGGGAGTGACGGCAAGGCCTATCCTTCTTTCAGCTCCCTTTTCTTTATTAACCTTGCGGGATTTCCGCCCACCACCGTCCAAGGTTCCACATCCTTATATACCGATGCCGTGGCACCCACCACGGCACCCTCGCCGATAGTCACGCCCATGCCGATATAGGCATGGGACGCGACCCAAGCCTTGTCGCCTATGGTGATTGGTGCCGTGATAAGCGGATGCCTTCTGTCGGTTATGTCATGGCTTGCAGTACAGAGACAGGCACCCTGAGATACAACAGTATGATTTCCGACAACAATCAAATCATTATTGTATATGATGACGCCGGGACCTATACACGAATGCCGTCCGACTTTAAGATTCCAAGGGGCATATATTTTAGCTGTTGGATAAACAAGTGAGAACAATGGAATTTCTGCACCGAATATTCTCAATATTGCATTTCTTGCATATCTAAGCTGATAACCTGTCATCAGCCTAAATACTGTAACATTTACCACATACCATAAAATACGCTTTATATAATGTGGGTTGTCCGTTTCTTTATTGAAAATATCCATATTACTTATAGTATAGTTTTTTATGCTCTTCTATAAAATATTCCAAACGAAACATATTAGAGAAATCATTGTTTATTTGTGGCCTTTTCTGCATTATCGTTGTCAGACATCGTGCGAGAGACTGTGCATTCTCAATTTGAAACGAGAAGACATCCCCTTCTCTTTGTGAGAACCATCCCAATGCGCCATAAGAAGGCATTATACAGGGAATACCATTTCCAAACGCCTCACACATCGGACCGCTCATACCTCGGAACTTCTTGGTATATGGACACAACATATAGTCTGTTACCCGTATGTTTTCTTTAAATTCTCTGATACTTAGACATTTAATATTATCAAGAATTCTTATTCCTGCTTTGCGGGCTTTTTCTATGATTGTATGGCGGCTTACATCTTGCTCGCTGCCTGCAATATTTAATACCATATTTTTCTTTATACTATCGGAGACATACATGAAAGCATCCAATGCAATATCTATCCCTTTGTCTGCTCTTGTGCTTCCCAATATGGAAAATACTACATCCGAATCTTTCAGGCCATATTTATTTCGAGTGGCATGTCTGTCTATATCGCTGCAATTATAAAAAGCCGGGTGAATGATTGTATGAACATTGCTAATGCCAATATTTCTCAAGCATTCCTCCATATAACCTGACAAGACAATAATTGTATCTACTTTTCGGGAAAAACACTTCAGCAGCCATTTTAGCATTTTGGTCTTCGGAATCCTGTGAATTGTGGCAATCAATCTACGATTTCCAAATTTATTCCCGAATAGAAACGGCAGAAAATAGAATTTGTCAGCTGTCAGGAAATGTGCCGCGCATTTATCATCTTTTATATTCCTTGCTACAGAGTTAATTATTCTGATACGCTCTTTCAACATCTTGACAGGAGTATCTTTGTGAAATTTCCTCTCTCCCGTATCAAGTTCTTGTGAGCCTTCTATTATGCTAAGAGCCTTCATAATATGATAATGTCCGCTCACATCATTCTTTAAATCTATTAAATAAACTTTTCGTTTCATACAGCGTATAGTTCTTTAAGCGGCTATATGTCTTATGTTCATGCTATGGGAACAGAGTGTTTTTTACCCCCACCGAAATTCTTATTAACGATTTCCATTTTTTATATTTAAATTCTTATTCCTTTATAACCCTTTTCTTTATTATAACCCTTTTCTTTATGAAGCGGGCGGGATTGCCGCCCACCACCGTCCAAGGTTTCACATCCTTATATACCGATGCCGTGGCACCCACCACGGCACCCTCGCCGATAGTCACGCCAATGCCGATGAAAGCCCGCGAGCCAATCCATGCCTTGCTTTCCAGTACGATGGGAGCTGTTATCAGCGAGTGGCCGGCGGTGTTCATCATGCAGACATCATGGCCTGCCGTGCACAGGTAGGCATACTGTGAGACAATGGCATCGTCCTTGAGCGTCACGGTGTCCTGATTATAGCATACCACGTCAGGGCCGAGGCATGAGCGGTGCCCCATGCGCAGGTTCCACGGCGCCCATATCCTTGCCGAGGCATAAACCTCCGCGTCCTTTTCTATCTCTGCGCCGAACATGCGCAGCAGCGCAATGCGCCACGGGCGGAAAAGCTTTGTGATGAAAGGGCGGAAAAGCACTGCCGCCGTGACGTTCCATAAAGTCCTTTTTATCTTTATACGCATGGTCACGTGTTCCGGATAATGTCGTTCCAAACTCATTTTAAGTCAAATCTTTATATCTTTATATATTAATGTTTATTCTTGTAGCTTTTATTCATAAACAAAGTCAGGCTTTTTTCTTTTTCCCGACAGCCATTCGTATAGTTCAATCATTTTTTTTGCCGCTGCGTCCCATGTAAAGTTACTGCAAACGAGGTTGTATCCGTTTTGTCCCATCTTCTCACGTTCTTCTTCTGTCATCGTGAGGAAACGTATAAGCCCGTCGGTCACCGATTTTACATTGTCTTCTATACGTATGGCTGCTTCAGCTTCATATCCCTCCGGAATGTGGCATTCCGGTGTAATTATTACCGGTTTCTTCCATGACCATGCCTCCAGGACAGTCATTGGCAGTCCCTCGCCGTGTGATGGCAGTATGTATCCGTCAGCACAGGCATACATCCGTTGCTTGTCCTCACCGAACATTCCTCCATGAAATACAACTGTTTGTCCAAGTTTGTTGTCTCTTGCGATCTGTTCCAGCTCAGCCCTGCAATTCTCGTGGTCCCATCCCACAAGGTCTATCTGCCATCCGCGTAGAAGTTCCGGATTTTGCACCATTATGGCTGACACTGCATGAAGCAGCATGTCCACGCCTTTTTTTCGGTGCAGCCTGCCAAGATATAGCAGATGTTTCTTGTTGTCAGTCCTGACAAACTTCTTTCCGTCATCCGGAATGTTTATTCCGTTGGGAATTATTGCCACCGGTTGCTTCAGCCCGTAAGTCCTTATGTCTTTCAGCTCTTTCCGGCAAAGAGCATGGTAACAGTCGGCAGCCTCAAGACTTTTATGGAGAAACAGGCGTGATATCACGCGCTTTATCCATCCATGATTTCGTATTATGTAAGGGTCAAGCATTCCGTGTGGCGTACATACTATAGGTTCCTTGCGCCTTTTTTTCCATACGCTCATGAGCAGTTGCGGATAGCGCCATAATGTCTCCATGTGCAGTATGTCCGCATCAGCGGCAAGCAGAGCCTTTTTGGCTTCCCTTGAGTATAGCATCGGCCATGCCTTGAACAGTTGCATGGACATTCCCTGCCACGACGGCATGTCCTCCTCTATGTATTTCCCTCTGAATGACAGCACGTTTAGCTTATGTCCGGCAAAATTCCTGTTTGTGAACATATCGCGTACGGCATCAAGCACACCTCCGGCCGTGCGTGTGACCGAATATGTAAAAACAATTATTTTCATGTTAAAAAAAGGATTATTCCGCTTTATACAAATAACATTGTCTTTGCGTAATCAGACGTTCGGGCGGATTTGCAGATCCGCCCGCATTCCGGCTAATTATATGTTTTTATTTTCTAATTTCGTCTTACGTAGTTTTCTATCCACGTGTGCAGCTCTTCGTTATTGTCGAGTCCTTGCCGTATATACCGTGCAAGACTTTCCAGGCTTGGCAACTGGCCGTTCCTGTTGTTGTCACTGAAGCTGCGCCTTATTTCTTTAGCCAGCTGTGTCGTTGAGTCTGCATATACCTTTGAACGGCACAGGTCGCCCAATATATGGCACGCCGTTTTGTATATTCTTCTTCCGTTCAGTTGATTTTCAATATTGTTTATAGACATGTTGTCAAAGAAACGTTCTATCCATTCATGTGTATATCCATTTATGAGAAAGCGTTCGAGCATTTTATAGTGCATCTTTATTTCCTCAAGGTTTTCCTGGCTGATTGTCGGGGTTGGCCTTGCAACCGTGGCCTGTTCCTGCTGCGATGTCGTTTCCTGCTGTTCTTCCTCCATGGGCTCCGACTTCATTTGTTTCAGCGGCTTCTTACACTGTTCGGCAAGGTAGAGTGCCGATCTGACGTAATACAAAATGCGTGTCACCGAGTATTGCGACGTATCCCGCCGCAGCAGCATTGCAGACTATGCGGCATACGCCGTTCTCGGCGTGGCGGTGCTGATGCTGGTGTGGAGGAAAGTTTGTCATTTATAACCGATTCAGTAAGGCATGGGGTTATTTCCAGTATGCCTGGAAGTGGTGGTGTGTCATCCGTTTATCCTTTGACGGCAGCTGCATGTAGTCGCCGTATATGCCATGAAGATACTTGTCGTAGCCAAAAGGAACAGGTAACTCTATATTTTCAAAAGGCATGTATATGGACTTGTCGTAATTACTCATGTCGTTTATTTCTCGTATGCCATATCCCCATACAGCCACACCGCATAAAGAGCTTGCGGTATGTCTGTATTTTGACGCATTCTGATCCAGCTTATGTACAATAGTCTTGAATGAAATAAAACTGAGAAGCAGATGTGACACAAAGAGTACGGCATTTTTTACAATTCCTCTTCTTTTTGCCATAGGCAGGCGCTTAAGTGTTATTATTCTCATATATTTACCGGCAGTTCTGTACATCTTATTCTGTATTTCGGTGTCTTCAGGGACAATATCTATAGGAAATACATCTATATTTACCCCTAACTCGAACGACTCTTTTATCTCCTCATGAAATATTGTCTCACTGTCGCTTATCTTGGCATACGGATAAGGATATTTATCATTAAGGCTGTGGTGGAAGATGTTATACTTAGACTTGTCTTCTGACGCATATTCACTGATGAAACGCTCATAGTCATCTCTCATCATCATTATGTCGATGTCGTCATCCCATGGGATAAATCCTTTGTGGCGTATAGCGCCGATAAGCGTTCCGCCACATATAAAATACCTGATGCCGTGTTTTTTGCAGAATAAGTCTATATGCCGTGCTATCTCAAGCTGTATTTTCTTCAAGTCTTCTGTACCAATTGTTTTCATGTCTGTTTCTCTAATATGCTCTTTTTTTCACAGGAGGATGGTATGAGAATGTCTCCTCAGAAATGCGATATCCCTCTTCTATTATAACAGCAGGGTTTCCTGCACAAATGCAGTTTTCCCTTGTTACAGAACTGCGAACAACCGAATGTGCCGCAAATGTTGTCCCGTTGGCAATCTTACATCCTTTAGATACGTAACATCCGGTTCCGAACCAACAGTTATTGCCGATATTTATGGGAGCATATATCTTTGTAAGCTTGCCGCTTATCATGTCGTGCATGGGGTGATAGTCAGTATCCATGATTATGGTGTCCCAGCCTATTTTTGTAGAGTTTCCAATCAGTATTTTATAATAACATATTAAATTTAGTCCGGAAGAAGAGCACACAAATCTGCCTATATTTAAAAGTGCATTGTCATGAACTCTCAGATGTGTGCCAAGTCCGAATTTAATGCCTTTATGAAGAACAAGCCTGCCGCCCTGAAGATCAATATCCGACTGTTTTTTAGGGCACCAGTAGTTTATCATTATGGGACTTCCGATTCTTATCATGCCTGTATATATCACGTCTTCATCGATAAAAACTTCTCCTTTTAATGAGTGTAGTCTTACATTCTCCAATATAACAGGCAGTTTCCATGCTTGTTTAAGAGGCAGGTACTTAAAGTTGAAATAAATGGTTTTTATAGGCGAGAATGAGAAAAACCATCGTGTTATATTTTTTATATACATAATCTAAAATTTAAGAACAGTCCCCCCCCAGCTCAGACCTACGCCAAACCCGGAAATCATGACTTTCATACCGGGATTTATTGTCTTGTTGTCAATGCAGTCTTTTATGGCAATTGCTAATGTAGAGCTTACCGTGTTGCCAGTTGTCTCAAGATTGATGTAGAATTTATCCTTAGGAAGAGCACAGAACTTTCTTAAGGTGGTTAACATGAACTTGTTTGCCTGATGGAAGATATAGTGGTCTATTTCATCTTTTTTCATATTGTTCTTAGCGAGAATCTGTTGTATCAAGTCTGGTATGGTGTTTAGTGTAAAGTTGAATATTTCACTGCCGTTCATATACAGATAGTCGTCAAACTTATTGTGTCCGCTTCCGTCTTCCTTACATATACCTGTCTTGTTTTTCTGCCGTGCAGCTCCGCTTCTTACTATGAGATGTTCTGCTCCGCTTCCGTCTGAGCCGAGAATAAAGTTTCCTATTTCTGCAAATCCGTCTGTTGAGACAAGACATGCTGCAGCCCCATCTCCAAATATTGAACGGTTGGACTTGTCCGCTGGGTGAAGATATTTATTATATGTTTCAGCCGTGAGTACTAACACGTTTTTAGCAATACCTCCTGCTATAAGTCCTTTTGCCATGGCAATTCCATATATACATCCGGAGCATCCCAGGTTATAGTCAAAGGCTCCGGCGGATGTGGGTATGCCGAGACGGCTTTGTAGAATACATGCGGTAGACGGAAGAAAGTAGTCGGGTGACTGTGTGCATAGCATGATGAAATCAATGGACTCGGGACTTATACCGTATTCGGTAAAAAGTTTGTGGGCAGCTTTCTCTGCCATGTCTCCAGCTGTTTCGTCAGGGGCGGCAAGATGTCGTGAGTTTACACCAACCTTTGCCGCTACTTTGTCAATGCTCCACTCCGGAAATTGTTGCAACAGTTCTTCGTTTGTTACTTGCCTTTCCGGGAGATAATATGATATTGCCTTTATGTATGCCATGTTGTTTGTAGCTATTGTTTTATTTGTCGTAATTGTCAAAAAACTGTAGGTCACAACTTATCTACCCCCCCCAGATATTTTTATACAACTTCCTGTCATCCACGCACTTGCATCACTAAGAAGGTAGATGGAAAGATTTGCAATGTCTTCGGGAGTTCCATAGCGTTTCAGCGGATATGTCTTTTCGTCCTCAATGAGATCTTCACGCGTGATACCTCCTTGAAACACAAGGTCTGTCCATATCATGGCAGGACAGATACAGTTTACACGGATGAGACGTGGTGCCAGTTCTAAGGCAAGACACTTTGCGTAAGATATAACAGCTCCTTTAGATGCACTGTACATACCGTTGCCAATACTTGGTGACCATGCGGCAATACTTGATATAAACACAATGCTTGCTGCTTTGTTCAGTTTTTTATTTCTTAGAATTGAAGTTTGAAGAAGCACTGGGGCTTCAAAGTTAGTGTGCATAACATTGTCAATGTCTTCCGAAGTAATGTCTTTACATAAAATACGGCTTCCGACTCCGGCGCATTGCACGATACCGTCAAGCTTGGGGAGTTGATTTACAAGAGCGTTTATATCTTCTGTTCTTGTTAGATCAGCTGTCAGTGCCTGGTGATTTCCTTGCGGCAGGAGGCTTAAAGTTTCATCAAGGCGTTTATTGTTGCGTCCTGTGATGCTAACCGTTGCACCCATTTTAGCACAGGCAAGAGCTATGCTCCTGCCTATACCTGATGATGCGCCTGTAACGAGAATGTGTTTGCCGGATAAGTTGAACGGGTTAAATTGTTCCATTGTATGGCGGTCTTGATTACTTCTTGTTAATCAGATTAAACAGATCTTCAACCGTATTGCATGAACGTATTTCCGCTCCAGTTACATTTTTCCCGCATTCGGTCTTGACAAATGCAACGACACACATTGACGTCAATGAAGACCACTCGTCCAAATCCTGATAAACCGTGTCTGCCTGTATTTCAGAGGCATCAGTGTCGTCAAAAACTTCTGCGAATTTTGTTGTAAACTCATTTAATGTCATGATGATAATTTTTTTGTTATTGATTAAAGTATTATAATATTAATTTCTTGTAAACTCATTTATGGGTGCTATAATGTGGTATGTTGTGGTGATTATTGCCGGTTATTGCGTATAGCGTTTATCGTAGAAGCCAGTTTGCTCCTCATATCTCCATCAATATTCCATCCTAACGCTTCTGTCTTTTCTGTGGAGAAGACAGAGCGTGTTACCGGATTGTATCCTGTCTTCTCTTGATCATCCGGAAGCTGTAATGTAACCTTCTTGCCTGCTTCTTTCGCGATAATCTCAGCAAGTTCTCTTATCGATATGTTAGAAGAATTGTCGGCTATGTTGTATGCTTGTTGCGTTTTGCCTTTTAGCAGGATGTGTAGTAATGCGGTGACACAGTCTACCACATAACACCAGGAGCGGAACTGTTCACCTGTGCTTTTCATTATGATGTCATCGCCTTGCAGCACATTACGGATAAACTGGGCGTAGACTCTGTTGTCGCTTTCTGTGAAATAAGGACCGTATGTATGTGAAGGGCGCGCGATAACGGTGTCTGCTCCGTATTCTTGTGCGTATGCCATGCAGAGAGCTTCTGCTGCCCGTTTGCTTTGGGGATAGCAGCTTCTTGGTGACAACGGATTGACATATCCGCTGTAGTCTTCAGTGAACACACGTCCATCCCCCTCGCCATACACTTCACCGGTAGATACGAACAGCAGGCGTCTCATGCCATGTCGAAGTCCGTAGTTTATAAGATTGCTTACACCGTTTATGTTAGACATTATTATTTCTACAGGCTTTGATGTGAAAAAGTTAGGACTGGCGTTGCTTGCGGCATGAACAATATAGTCAAAGCATACGTTTCCTTCAAGGGGTTTTGTTACATCGTGTTTGAGAAAACGGAATGATTTATCTATTATAAATTTCTCAAACCGTTCTCTTGCTCGTTGCGTCCGGAGGCGTAGACAGTGTAGTCCTTGCCGGGATGCGACATCAACACTTCTACCAGGCACGATCCTATCAGACCTGTAGCTCCGGTTACAAGGATGTTGCATCCTTGTAACTTATGCCATGGCAGGTTGGTGGTTGCTGCTTTCTGTATATCATCTTTATAGCTCATGGTTATTGTGTGGCTGATATTATTTCAGCCATTCGTCTTTACTTGTGTGCATCAATGCTTTCAGAATTTCCAAATCTTCAACAGTTGTTATCTTTATATTTTTCTCAGAACCTGGCACTATGTGCATCTCACGTCCTCCCACCTCTGCGACAAGGGTGCATGAGGCAACGCTGTCGGCAATATTACGTATTTTAGCCTCTTCATGAACATTTAGAATGTTTCGAAGCCGGAAAGTCTGGGGTGTTTGGGTGCGGATCAGCTTATCGCGTGGTATGCTTGTAGTAGATGTAAACCCGTCATTGCTTTCAAGAATCGCCTCACGGCATTTAATACCGGTGACAGCGTACCCGTATGCCTTGCAGATAGCAATATTGCTGCTGATGATATCTTGGCTAAGAAGCGGACGGACAGAATCGTGTATCAAGACAAGATCCTCATCTTTGCATCCGGCATCTTCCAGTCCGTATATGCCATTGTGTATGGACTCCATTCCGGACTTTCCTCCTTCGAAAATCCATCTCAGCTTGTTTATACAGAACTGATTAGCGTAAGCCTGAAGCACTGTTTCCCAGCCTTTAAGGCAAACCACTGCAATTGCGTCTATGTCGGGGTGTTGCTGGAAACATTGCATAGTGCGTATAATTATGGGACATCCGTCGACATACATAAACTGTTTGGGTATGTCCTGTCCCATACGGTTGCCGGATCCCCCAGCAATGATAAGTGCGATATTTGCCATGTATATAGTTTTAAATGTTCTTAAAATATTCAACAAGTCTTTTTTCGTATATCTCCGGTTTCAGCTTCGTGGAGTACCCATACACTTCCATTGACATCTTGTCACGTCTTTGTGAGTCTTCAAACAAGTATCTGACGCTTTGTACGATGCTGTCTGTGTTTTTCTGTGGTATATATATGGCGGGGAACTCACCCATATCGGTGCCGGCACATTCGGTAGTGATAATAGGGCATCCGCAACTTGCCGCCTCAATGACGGTTCCGGCAAAGCCTTCAAAAAGGGTGGGGAATACGTATGCCTCCGCACTGCGGTATTCCTCCATCAGCTGTTCTTTGTTGAGAACTCCTATGAAATTCAGATTCTTGAACGCATCGGCGTTCTTCAGTTCGTCATTGACGACGCCTATAACCCTGAAGTCAAGGTCAGGATATTCCTGTTTTAATATGTCTGCTGCTTTGGCACAGTATAGAAGTCCTTTACGTACGGGGTCGTTGCCCACCCAGATAAGGCGGTGTCTTATAGGTTTATATTTGTATTTTCCTGATACGATACTTGAACCGTACGGCAGAAACAAAACTTTATTCCTGTCAAAGTTCTTAAACTCAGTCATCGATTTTATGACAAACTGTGAAGGAATGGTATAATAGTCAGCGAGTTTTAAGATATCCTCCATATAGTGCATGCGTACCTTGTGGCTATATTCATAGCTTGCAATCTGCTTATGGAAAATATTATATTCGGGATTGTTCTTAATTTCCTCGATAAGATATTTGTAAGTCATCGGAGTCTCGTATATGTCAACCACGATTTTCAGGCTTTTTGACTTGGCATATACAAGGAAATCATAGTTTTCTATATACATATTGTATATACAATCAGAGTCACCGACACCCCATTTTATGCACTTGTCAACAAAACCTGTATAGTGTATATATCTTTTTTTTAGAGAATCACCACGCTTTATTATTCTTGCAACCCTTTTTCTCAGAAAAAGGATGTCGGTAGTATATGTTTTTTCTTTCGGCAGGCATGTCTTGCGCTTGCATAAGCGTGTCAATGTGCTATTGTTTATTTTTAATACAGACAACAGTCTTGCACATTTTCCGATAAAGCTTTCTGCCGTTGTGTCAGTGTAAAGTCTGTGAAGCATTCCGTTTCTTTCCAATACCTGCGGTATTAGATAGCGGTGGCGCGAGCCGGTCTGACATACTATTATCTTGTTTGCCATAATTATCTTGTTGCTTAATTGAAAGTTCTCAATACTTCATCCATGGAGCAATGGGCTTTGTTTGTCTGTTAAAATAGTGATCTATGATTTGCTCAAAATAGTCGGCAATGGCATCAGGACTTATATTTTCGTCCGCCCATTCTACAATCTTTTCCTTTTCGGCAAAGGTAAGAGGTCCGGCGGCAAAGCATGCATCCAAAACTATTTGTAAAGAATGTTCGTCATGGGCATCGAACTCATATCCTAACTCTTTATGCACATGAGGAAAGACAGAACATCCGCTCTGTTTTGATATAATCAATTTACATCCACTCTGCAGCCCTTCGTTTCCTACAGCACCCCATCCGTCATAAAGACTTGGCAGCACAAGATAGTCAGCGTCCGTCATCTTTGCACGCACTACATCGTATGGTTGTTTGCCATGATAGAATATGTGTGTGTTGTCGGAGACAAGTTTCCTTAGTTCATGGTCTAAGCTCCAGGAGCCGTATATGTTGAACTCATAATGGCGGTTGGAATATTTTCTTTGCATAAATTTTACGACAGGGATAATGTTCTTGCGTCGGTCTATTGCACCTACATAAATGAATTTCAGTTTCCCCCCCCCACACACACAATGTTGCTGGCAATCAGGGACTTGCTTGGTTACGTAGAGAAACTGAAAAGTTTTTTTGCAGTCTATGCCACATCTGGAGAAATGCTGCAATGCATTCAGACCCGTAAGTCCCCATGCAGTCATATTACGTCTCCATGTGAAATTGAGATAAAACAACCATTTAAGATAATTAAGTTTACCTCTTATACCATGTAGTTGAAAACCTTCCTGCGGAAGCGATATAACTTTGTATCCTTGTGTCAACAAATAGTGTAGAGCATGGTGTGAAGGTGCGTCGGACTTTTTTATGGCACTGTTGACATGAAGTGTTGTTTCCTTGTCATATTCTTTGCATATACGCAAGGCGGTATCATATTCGTTGCATATTATTATATCCACATTATTATTTGCTGTTTGCGGTATTCGTTCTGTCCGCTTTTCATTTGCCCCTTTAGTATATCGTATGACCTTGACATTATATCCCTTTTTTGCCATGGCAAGTGAAAGTTCAAATATATGTGTTGTATATCCTCCCCAAAAGATTATATTCTCCATGTGATGATTATATTTTTATATTATGGATGTTGAGTTTAAAAATCAAAGGTATGTGATATAAAGCGTATAATACAAGATTGTTTATTATATTATGCTTATGTCTTATTATACGCAACAGCGACAGTTCGTGCCTTAAAAGGATTCTGACATATTTCTTTTTCTCTTCACGGCTTAATACAGCACTCTCACTCACCATTTGTCCGTGAAGATATGAAACGGAATCAATTCCTTTCATCAGAGACGGATATTCATCATTTAGAATATATTTTTTACAAAGAGCTATGTCGTATTGGCGTATCTTGCAGAAACATTCCGCAAGATACACTGCGCGGTCGTGATTGTTGCGGAATGCGGCGAACGACTGTCCTTCGTATATGTGGTATGTATATGTAATGTCGGATACTAACCGGCAGCTACGTGCGGCAAGGTTTACCTGATAGCTGAAAGACACATCTTCGACATGCACACCGGGCAGGCATCTGACATGCGAACGGCGCAGGAACTCTGTATTGTAAAGCTTGTTCCATACTTCGGCAAGTATCTTGTTGTTATGAATATACCGGAACCGTGCCACGCTAAGTTCTCCGTCGTCATGGACAACGGCAGGAACATAAACGTCTTCGGCTATCAGTTTCCCGCCGAACGTCTTTCTCATTCGTGATGATGCGATGAAGTCGACAGGTGTTTCCTTCATATATCCGACAAGCCTTTCTATACAGTTGGGTGTTATGACATCATCGCTGTCCATAAAAAATATATATTCACCGTGGGCGTTATCAATAGAAGTGTTGCGTGTGTCACCAAGCCCTTTGTTCACGACGTGGTCTATAATCCGCACTGCATCCCTGCGCGGATGCCCGTTGATAACTTTTCGTACAATATTCATGCTGTCATCGGTGCTCTTGTCGTCAACGATGATATATTCTATATCGGGATAAGTCTGGTTAAGTGCCGACAGCAATGACGCCTCCACAAATTTGGAAACGTTGTACACGGGCATGGCAAGGGTTACTAAAGTCATAAGATTTTATGGGAAAACAATTTTATATAGTGTGGTTTTCTTAAAAAGTGTTATCATGAAGTAACAAATGAGAACTGTCAGTATATAAGAGATAATTCCGTTTATGAGATTTATTTTTAGTGTCATCTCAAATATTATATTTACGAAGAAATGAATCATGTATATAGGGAATGACAATTTCCCTATTGCGATTAGTATTTTGGATTTACATAAATAGTTTCTGGATAAATATAAGATAGAGAGGAATGTTATTGGTAATATCAGATGGTTTATGATTTTAGGAAGTCTTATCCCTGACAGTATTAATATACTGTATATGCCAAACACGATAGCAATATATTTATATATGTCTTTAGAAATAGAATGATACAGTTTTATTGTCAGCCAAGAGATAAATATGTATGATAGTGATGCTATAATTAAGTTGCAATATATCTCTTTGCAAAAAAATGAGTTCATTTTTACTATGCAGAAACATATTGCCGATATGGATAATAAAACACACTTCAAATGTTTGTTAAGTCTTGGAAAAATGTTTTTAATAATAGTGAACATGAAGAACACAGGGCAGAACCATAGGTATTGGACACCGGCAGCCTGTGGTATCCAGTCGGTATTCAAAGGAATGAGTCCTTTGATAAAGGTAATGGTATTGAATGCCGGATGATAATGAATGTAATATAAAGTGAAAGATAAAAGATAAAACCATACAAATGGAATGAGTAGTTTTCTTGCTGTTTTTTTTATAGTCTGTCTTATCGGGTCTTCTTTCTTGTCATAAAGAAAGGGGATTATGAAAAACATTGTTACATGAAAACTGTATGTCCAAGTGAATATTCTACCTTGGGAGGCGTAATTGGCTAACATGAAATTATGTCCCAATATAATAAGAAGTATGAGTATACCCTTTATTGAATCAGATTGATTTTTAATAAGGATAATTTTATTGTTCATTTAGAGTTTCTTTAATAAACAGTATATTTACTAATTCTAATACTACTTATCATAAGGACTGTATATATGACAATCCAGCCAAGTGTCATTGTAAGGTTTATGTTTCCTTGACCAAATGTGGAAAGAGCCATGGTCCATAAACAAATAGGTAGAATATCATGATTCTTTTTTAGGCATTTCCACGATTTTTTTAACCAAAATAATGGAATACCTATACGTAAACAGTATATTATAAAACCAAATAAAAGTCCGACTTCACTGGTTACTATCTGACTCGGATATTCTCCAAAAGCCCATGCGTTTCCATCGCCAATTTTTAATGCTTTTGTACCCATGTTGCTGCCTGCGCCTATTCCATAGCCACATAAAGGAAGTTCTTGTAGTTGTTCCTTTGTATAAAAGAAGTAAGATTCTAAAATTCGTGATTCAAATATGCCTTTTGCTCCTCCTTCTGTCTTTGCCGCATCTTCAAAACGTGACGTTACAGGATCTAATAAATTCTTACCTCCAATATTGATATCGGAGATAAAAATAAATAAAATGTATATAAATCCCATTCCTATTATTAATCTAAAGAAATATTTATGGTTTCCTATACCAAGAAGAAAAATTGTTATAACAAATCCTGATAAAACGGTTTGGATAATAAAACCACGTGATACGCTAGTAATGAGAGTGAAAAGAAAACATATGTCAAACACTATATATAATTTGTTTGTTGGTAAAAATATTTCTTGATATTTTTTAGAAAACATCATACAGAAAAAGATTGTAGCGATCACTGGATTATAATAAGAAGAACCTATACAATGCGCAAATGTCCCTGACGGACGTACTGCACCGTATGCTGCTGTCTCTTTCTCACTCAAAATACCTCCTACTTGCGCATTTAATATGCTGTTTGCCGGTGCCGCCCACTGCAAGACATATAATATGGTCATAGGAAGAAATACAATAACAAGAAATCGGATAATCATAATCAAATCCTTGCGATTTAACATCCTGCCTACAATAAAGCATAAAGGTAAATGAAAAAACCATATTCTGAAACCGAATAATGCAACAGCTAAATTTTGGTGTCCGAAAAGCATTGTTGTCATAAATGTGATACCACCAATAGCCATAAAAGCCTTTGTAGGAAATTCTTTAATTTGGTTTGTTTGTAAGGCATGGAAAACAATCCAAATTGCAATAGGATCACGGCACATCATCCATAAATTAGATAATCCAGGCATGAACCATTTGCGCATGGCTCCTTCTATGAAAATAAGGAACAAGTATATCCAGAATGCTTTTTTGTATTTGTCAAGAGAGCGATAATATATCTCAAAGTTTTTAATTGCTTTCATTATATATTTATGGTTTTTAGTACAGATTGTATCAATGCGTATAAATATATTATTTTGTTAATCGTCAATTATCTAAAACTTTTATAGAGTACTTGAGAATCTCTCATGTATCATATAAGTGTATTTTTATATTTATCTGTTATTTTATTCTTGAGATTAACCTTGTATAAGTTTTTAGCAGCATCACTTTCTCATAATCATTCAGACCAATAGTTGACATTACCAAGACTGACAATATGCATGATGTTGCTACAAAACAGATTAATCCTGTTAAATTGTATGTGAAGTAGTCATCTATAAACGACATAATACCGAAGATGGTGATTATGACAAGCATTGGTTGGAAGATGCATGACAAGACAAATCTTTTTAAAGAGAACAATGAAATCTTGGAAAATGCATATATTCTATATAAGGCTACACTTGTTTCTGTCAAAAGCAGTATCATTGCGAATAATAAAGCAGTGGATTTGATAATATGTGGAATGATGCAAAGTGAGACAAGAGCTATTATGTATATGCAATCTGCTACTAATAAAAAACGCTTAATTTTTCCGGTAGCAAGTGCTCCAGTTATTATGGGGCATGTTATGGCATAAATAATGCTGATAAACAGGAATATATTTACATACAAGCTTGTGCCGTCCGGGACATTGCCTAACCATAAAGAAAGTATCTGCCCACATCTTATCCATATTGGTATCACAAGAAATGAAAGCAAATATATCTGCATACGACTACCTTCGTATATAAGGTTTATCGTTTTTTTCTCATCACCGTTAGAATATGTTTTTATGATTTGTGGCTCTATGGCTTTTTGTACGTTTTGTGAGAACGATAGTACGGATGTTCTTACTTGTGTGGCTATGGAGAAAATGCCATTCATGACAACGCCGAAATTTATATTCAATAATATGTTGAATCCTTGTGAAAATAGCAATACCAATATTCCGTCAAGCAGCGAATATCCTGTAAACTTTCCTATTTCCACCATAAGACTTTTGTCTATTATTAATCTGTACTTGGATTCTTTGAATTTATGTCTGCAATACAGTTGATATATAGTGCGGATACTTATACTTATTGCTGCAAGGAATAGTCCGTAATAAAGCAAACGGTTTGATGTCAGGAAGCCAATGGAATATACTGCCAGCAGATTTAATAAAACCTGAAAAATGGATATATAAGCAAAAGCGCTCATTTTCTCATGGGCTATAATCAAGGCATTGTAGGGAATACTTATAAGATTAATGACACATGTGATTATAGAGAACTGGAAAACCCAATTGGCTGCAACGATACTTCTTTCAGGTATTTGTATTTTATTGTTTAGAAACCATAAACCAATACTTTCCAATAATAAGAATGAAAAAAAGGCAAAAACGGCAACAATATTCATGCAACAGCAAAACGTTTTCTGAATGTCAGAACTGTTTCTTCCTAATTCATATGCGAGAAATCTATTTATTGCATTTGTGAGACCACCTCCAAATATGGCAAACATCGAAACAACTCCGCCGACAATGCCGTATGTTCCATAATCTTCAATACCAAGATTTTGTAAGACTAATCTTGTTATATAAAGATTTATCCACATCGTAAACAGCATTCGCAAAGCTAATAGCACAGAGTTCTTTGCAATACGTTGTTTACTAAAGTTTGTATCTGCCATTATTTGCTGTAAGTATAAGTATGCCTTATTTTCTTGGATATTCCCCAAATAAGTTTCATTATCATATATATGGCTTTGTCATATGTTTTTATTGCGGGTTCTTCTACCTTTATTTTTTGTCCGATATTCCAGTTTCTTACAAACAGATAATCAAAATACCTGAGATATGGTTCTTGTAGCCAAGAGCCAATGACAAAGTTGTTTTTTACGATAAGCCGTTTTATGGCATTGTCTTTCTCAACCCATCCGGGTACGGTCTCAGGCTTTCCGCCGGCATTGACCATCCAGCGATATGTTGCCAATGGGTATCCACGTAGCCAACGAACTGTGTAATAGTGGGCGAGCTTTACGTGGAAATGAAAGTCAAGCGAGGGATAAAAATCCGGATTGAAACCGCCGATGTTATACACGACATCCCTGCGGAGCGTCATTCCACAGGGAGCATGGAGATGACACCCAGTGAGATAGTCTCTTTCTTTGAGTGTCATGATTTTTATATCACATTTCTTTCGTTTTGGATGTATGTTACCCATATCCCTTATACTGTTGTAACAGTTGTAAAAGCATACGGCTTTCGGATCATTGGCAACAATGTTTGCCATGGTACACATAAAATCGGGATAAAGCATGTCGTCATCATGCAGCATGACAACCCATTTTGTGCGTGCAAGCTGGTAGAGCTTGTTCCAGTTTCCTGTCATACCGGTGTTCTCGGTATTTTTGTAATAAGCAATCTGCGGCAGATTATACTTATTTTTCATCAGGCGTTCGGTGGCATCATCACGTTCGGGGTTGTTGTCTACGACAAGTATTTCATAGTCTGTGAACCCTTCCTGATGCAGGCAGCTGTCTATGGCGAATTGCAGAAGGTCTGTCCTGTTGTATGTCGGTATGGCTATTGTGTATAATGGAGCTTCTTTCTTTTCCCATGTAAATATCGGAATGGAAAAAATCTTCTCTATTTCGGCCATGTTGTCACGGTCATCGTAACGGTGCTTTATTTCTTCTATCATATTTAGTATGTATCTATGACATCAATAATGCTTATCGAAGGGATAAACCCAGTCCTAGACCGTAGTTTGCTTCCATTGAGCGCCAGATATTTCATTCCGGCATCCGCGCGTTCCGCCGAGCCGAAACAGTTGTCAGGGACAATCCTTCCCATAGTGCGATGAATGAGAGTGACAATTTCTTTTACCGTCATGGTCTCTTTTCCCTCTATATTGTACATGCCGGATTCAATGTTCTTTTGTATGGACAATTCAAGTATTTGCGGTATCTCGCTGACATGTATGTACTGGCGTGTCTGGTCTCCACAGGTGAAGTGGAGTTCCTTGCCATTGCGTATGGCATTTATTGTATATGGTATCAGACGGTTGGGATTTTCTTTACTTCCATATATAGTAGGAAGATAGAAATGCCAATGTCTGAAATCATGTTTGTATGATGCGATGAAGCTGCTTAGCATCCGCTTGCTTATTGTATAGTCGTTTGGGGCATGTGCCGTGGATGCCAGTATCTCTGTCTCGGTAAAGGGCTTTGTCTCTTTTGTTTCTCCAATTTCGAAGAATGAGCCGAATGTTACAAATGTTCCTTTATAATCAAGCTCTTTCAGTTTATTGCAGATTGAAACCGGTACTGTTACATTGAGGTTGTAAATGAGATTGAAGCCTTCCTTAAGATCCGATTGTATGCCGGCGCCTATTGCGTAAATAATTATGTCACTTGACAACAGATTGCCATAGTCAAGCGTGGTGTCCATAAGATTTACGTTATAGAAATTGTCATATTTATGTCCGGCAGGGATATCAAGCCCGTACATGTCCAGCTCATATCCCATTTTGTTGCAGTGACGGGCTATGGCAGTAGAGAGAAATCCGTTAGTTCCGAGTATTGAAAATTTCATTTCCGTTGTTAAGAATTGGTATTGATGAATTTCTTTATTTCCTCAATGCATAGATTGTACGCGTCTTCGTTGCTATATCTTTTATACCAATCTACAACAAGAGCTATACATTGTTGCATGTTCATACGTGGTTTCCAGCCAAGACGTGTCTTTGCTTTGTTTATATTAAGCATTAGCAGCTTGGCTTCATGGGGTGCATTGGAATCTTCCATGTTACGAAGTTCTCCGGAACCATAGTTCTTTACAATTTCTGTTGCCACTTCCCATACGGTGGACACAGATTCTGCCTCCGGACCGAAGTTCCACCCCTCGCTGTATTCTGTAGGGTGCTCCCATTGTTTCATTGCCAAAAGCATATATCCGGACAACGGTTCAAGGACATGTTCCCACGGACGTATTGATTTTGGCGAGCGTATGTCAATTGACTTATTTGCTTCAATGGCACGTATACAGTCGGGGATAATACGGTCCAAAGCCCAATCTCCACCCCCAATCACGTTGCCGGCGCGTACACTTGAAAGCGAAACAATGTGCTTGATACCATAGTCGGCAGGATTGAAGAACGAGCGGCGCCATGATGAAATGGCAATCTCACATGCTCCTTTTGAAGAAGAATAAGGATCATATCCTCCAAAGGGATCGGTCTCGACATAACCGTCAAGCTGCTCGTTGTTCTCATAACATTTATCTGTTGTTATCATCACGCCAACCTTAACGCTCTTTGTGGCTCGTATGGCTTCCATTATGTTAACGGTACCCATGACGTTCACTTCGTATGTCTCCACGGGGATGTCATAACTCAATCTCACCAATGGCTGTGCTGCCAGATGAAAAACGATTTCGGGCTGATATTTTTTGAAAATCTCTTTCATCTGTTGCAGGTCGCGAATGTCTGCACGAATATCAGCCTTTATCTTGTTGCCGATGCTGGACAGTACAAAATTATCGCGTTCGGTAAATGGCTCCAACGCTACGCCGCAGACTTCGGCACCAAGTTCGTGAAGCCATATTGACAGCCATGAGCCTTTAAAGCCGGTATGTCCTGTAATGAGAACTTTCTTGCCACGGTAAAAATTATTAAATATATCAATCATTCTTCTAATTCCTTATTACCATTTTTTCCATGGAGCATTATTATTATTCCACATTTTCTCAAGTTCCTGATTATCGCGCAACATGTCCATTGGTTTCCAGAAACCTCTGTGTTTATATGCATGCATTTTACCGTCGTTTACAAGATTTACAAGCGGTTCGCGCTCAAACATAACAGGATCTGCATCTTCCGGCAGATACCTGAATATCTCCGGCTCGCATACAAAGAAGCCTGCATTTATCCAGTTCCCTTCTCCGTCAGGCTTTTCTTCAAAAGACAGCACTTCGTTCGTCTCGTTATTTATATGTACCGACCCGAATCTTCCGGACGGTTTGTACACTGTCATGGAAATAGTCTTGCCACTTTCTTTATGCGCCTTTATTGTGTCTGTAATGTCTAAATCAGCAACACCATCTCCATAAGTCATGCAGAAAGTCTCATTGCCGAGATATTTACGGATACGCTTCAGTCTTCCGGCAGTCATGGTATTCAAACCAGTATCTACAATGGTTACCTTCCAATTTTCGGAATGGTTTTCAAGAAGTTTCATGCTGTTATCTGACAAATCTATTGTCATGTCTGTATTGTGCATGAAATAGTTCATGAAATATTCCTTTATGACATATTGCTTGTAACCCGCACAAATAATGAAGTCATTTATACCATGTGAAGCATAAATCTTCATTATATGCCACAATATCGGTTTACCGCCGATTTCTATCATCGGTTTGGGCATGTATTGGGTCTTTTCGCTGAAGCGTGTTCCAAGACCTCCTGCAAAAATTACAGCTTTCATCTGGTGTTTATTTAGAATGTTTTGTACAGAATTCTTTGATTGACTCTATCATCCAGTTGAGCATATCGGTTGTCATACCGGGATATACTCCTATCCAAAAACCGTTGTTCATTATGAAATCGGTATTTTTGAGCTCTCCGACAACACGATAGCCGGCACCGGTCTGGCGCATCTCATCAAATGCGGGATGCTTTATCAAGTTTCCGGCAAACAGATTGCGTGTCTGTATTTTGCGCCCTTCAAGAAATCCAGTCAGTTCATTACGTGTAAATCCGGCTGTTTCCTCAACTGCAATCAAGAATCCGAACCATGACGGATTACTGTTGTTTTCAGCAACAGGAAGTATCAGTCCGGGGACATCCTTAAGTCCGTCATACAACGTTTTGTAGTTGGCACGGCGGGCTTTGATGATATAGTCCAATTTTTCCAATTGTGCACATCCTATGGCTGCCTGCATGTCTGTTATTTTAAGATTAAATCCGAAATGACTGTATACATATTTGTGGTCATATCCTTGAGGAAGCTCACCGTATTGCCCTGTAAAGCGCAATTTACATGTATTGTCAACTCCGCCTATACACCAGCAGTCGCGTCCCCAGTCACGGAACGAACGTACAATTTTGTCAAGTGTCTGGTCGTTGGTATATACAGCACCGCCTTCTCCCATTGTCATGTGGTGAGGGGGATAGAACGATGAAGTGCCTATATGGCCCCATGTTCCGGTCTTTTTGGTAATTCCATTTAATGTATATTCCGAGCCAAGGGCGTCACAGTTGTCTTCAATGAGCCAGAGATTATGTTTCTCGCAAAAGGCAAGTACTTCCTTTATGTTAAAAGGATTACCGAGCGAGTGTGCAATCATTACAGCCTTTGTCTTATCGCTATATGCAGCTTCAAGCATTGTCGTATCTATGTCAAATCCGGGGAGGTTTACATCAACGAACACAGGAACTGCACCAAATTGTATTATTGGATTTACTGTTGTCGGAAAGCCTGCCGCTACTGTTATAACCTCGTCGCCACGCTTTATTCTTCTATCACCAAGTTTGTGTGATGTCAATGCGTAGAATGCAAGCAGGTTTGCTGATGAACCGGAGTTTGTTACAGCACAATGCTTCACTCCGAGCCATTGGGCAAGGCTTGTTTCGAACTTATGTGCCCAAGGACCTGCTGTCAACCAAAAATCAAGTGATGAGTCTACAAGATTTACAATTTCATTGTCGTCAAAATAACGTCCTCCGTAATTTACAAAAGATTTGCCGGGAATGAATTCTTTCTTTACGGCATGAACTTCCTTGTAATATTCACGGGTAAGGTCGAGAATTTGTTTCTTTAATACTTCTTTTTTTGACATATATTTTATTGTTTATTGTGTATGTGGTGTTTTTAATTCCTATGGCCGGCTAA
Source organism: uncultured Prevotella sp. (assembly GCA_900545525.1). Lineage (GTDB taxonomy): Bacteria > Bacteroidota > Bacteroidia > Bacteroidales > Bacteroidaceae > Prevotella. The sequence goes on along the minus strand of UQZX01000003.1, from coordinate 45,728 downwards.
TGTCAAGGATATTATATTGGTTCTGCAAAAAAATATCTCTATGCAAATAAAGCTTTTAAAAGCAATGAAGTAAAGAGGATGATGCGTTGGTATAATGAAAATAATCCTCACTTTCAGCCGGCTTATTTTATATATTTCTGTAAAATATTGTCATCATATTTTACGGAAACATGAAGAATTGCGAATTACCATGTTAAAAATACATCGGCACTTCGTTATTTATAGCAGATAATATAATTATTTACTCTTCAACTATCTTCTTTTCTTCCCTGTGTCATTCTTCATGACACCACATGTCTGATAGTTGTGGTTATAGTGTCAATGCTCAGGAGTTTTAGAGAAATATGATATATATGCATGCAATTGTTATACAATTGTTAATAAGCAAGAAAGCTTCATTGCATTAGCTAAAGTGAGGTGTTATCCATTTTTTTATTGATTATCCCACATCCGCTACTGGTTGCAACAGTGCATTGTAGTCTTCCTCAAGTATATCTGCGTCAAGTGAGTCTTCGTCTGAAAGGGCAGGGGAGGAGGCGCGGAAGTCGTGCCATATATTGATTACGGGTTGCATTATGCAACAATATTCGTTGTTGTTGTATTGCAGATGAAATTTAAAAGCTGTCTTCAGCCAATATTCCGTCTGGCTGATAAATGCCGTGAAGTTGCCGGCAACCAACAGTTGGCGCAGGCTTCTTTCCATTTCAGGGATGTTTGTGACAGGCGTGTATGGGAATGCGCTTTCCGGCTTTATCAGTCCGTTAAAATCATCTGTTGATAACGGCTCGCACTGTTTGATGATGCCGCCTTCGTTAGACATGTCGTTGAACCAGCGCTTAACTCTTTGTATTACGCCGGGACGGAAAATGAAAAAGCTGCCGGCATTTATCGGGCTGCCGTTTCCGAGAAGGGCTTTTGTGTGGCTTACCTTATTCTCCAATGCGGTCTTTGACAGGTTCTTTTCGCTCTTATAGTCCATCCTAAGCTCCACGAGCAGGAGCCTTATGGCGTGAAACTTGTTGTTTGAATAGCTTTTGATGCCTATTGCGGCATCCATGGTATGGCTCTTGTTTCCGTGGCATGTCTGTGTCTCGTATACATCCATGTCAAGGCATCTGATGCCTTTGTCAAAGAAGTCTTCATTGGGATAGTCTTTCTTTGACACGGCATCAAGCGTGCTGCCACATTGGCTGTATATAGGGTGACTGCTTATTATGCCGTTGTCAAATGCCAGTTCCTCCATATTGCTCTATACGCTCGTATGCAATGTTGAACGACTTGAATATGTCTTCGATGTTGTTCCCGAGGTCGCGGTACGAATAAGTGTACGGGCTTTCCGACGGTTCGGCGATATAGAAACGTGTGACGTCCGTCCTTTCCTCTTTTCTTGATATTGCATGTATTGCCGCTACCATGTCAGGGTTGTGGCTTGCCACCATTATCTTTACACCCAGCTCCTTGTTAAGCAATACCAGCAGGCGGGCAAACTCCACTATCCATTGCGGATGCAGGTGTGCCTCCGGTTCGTCAATCATCAGGAGCGTGTTGCTGTTGAGGTGTCCGTTTTCTAATAGCCGCTGTATATAAGAGAACGCCTTGAAGCCGGTTGCCACATCGTCAAGCTTTATGTCCAGTCCGTCTTCACGTATATAGTGCAGCTCATTTTGGTTAAAGTCATCCTTGCTTACCTTAACCTGTCCTTTGATTAGTTTCTTTATCCTGCGTTCTATCTTTAATGAGGAGTCGGACATTTGCATGTCTTTTGCCGGATACATCATCAAGTCATTGAGATTGTCCCAAAACTTGTTGTCGTATGCAAATTCTTCAGATACCGCCATAGGGGTGTCTACATATATAGCCTTGTTCAGATTGAACAGGTTGCCTGCCCTGTTCTTTTTGAAGAGTTTCACTTCCTCTTCCTCAAGCTGTATGTTTGCCGGCGCCTTGTCTTTTATTACGTATGTTGTGTGCAGAATTGAGAAGAAGCGTTCCTTGCTGCGTTCTTCCTTGTCTTTTATGTATTTTTCAAACAGTCTGCTTATCTGTTCATTCTGGAGAGACCTGAAGTTGTCCAGTTCATCATCTATATGGTCATAGTCGCCAATCTCGATATTCAGGTATCTGAGCATGCGCTCTTTTACTCTTTCGGAAGGCTTTTGTTTCAGATAATCCGACAGTATTTTGATGAACCTGTCAAGTACAGTTCCGAATATTGATATTGCACTGTCAATATTTTCCGGACTTTCATTGTGCAACAGGCGCCTGAGTTTCTGCCCTCCCTCGTTGAAGAGGGGATGGCCGGCATTCTCGCTGTACCGGTCTATTTCGCGGCTCACCATGCTCAGACTTCTTGTTGTTTCCAGTATGCCCCTTATGAACGAGTTATATATATACACGTCAAAATGCTCCGCTCCGTTTACGAGATAGTAAAGCCATTTGGACAGGGTGCTTTTGCCGCATCCGTTCTCACCGGACAGCACTGTAATGCCGTCGATGGCGATGACCGCTCTTTTTACTGCATGATAATCATGAAGTGAATATACATACCTGCTCATATAAATAGTGTGAGTGAAATGTTTTTATATGTGCAAAGATAACATTAATATTTTATAACGGTGTTCCTGAATAGTTGTTTTTTGAAAACTTTATCCATTCTTATAATTTTAGGAAGTTCCAATATAATCATGTTCCGTCACTCTTCAAATATCTCTGTCTCTTCCCTGTACCATTCTTCATAACACCGTATGGATGCAGGCTGTGTGGCTATTGCTTCATGCCGGCTGCTGTTTTCGGAGATGTTGCCGGCAAGTATTTCTGCAGCTGTGTTTGTGGTGTATGCCATTATTAATGGCGAGGTTAGGGCGGGGAGAAGCATGGCGGTGGTGTCGCATGGCATGCCGGTCTCCGTCAGGAGATAGGCGGACATGTTGAATGCCACCCGGTATCCGCCGAAGCGGTAGAGGTGTATCGTCGATGTGTTCCCGCTTTCGCGGCGCATTATTTCCGGCAGCATCGTTTCCATGAAGGCATTAAGCTGCTGTGCCGGTGTCAGTGCGTCGTGTTCGTGTGTAGTGTCCATGATTATCTGGGTGATGCCTTTTATGTTCTGATATGTCTGTGCGCAGGTTAAGTTATGATGTTAAGTGATGCCAGGTCTTAAATTTTCTGGAGAAAGCATCGGGGGATGTACGATGTCGCCACGGCACATACGCCTTGCACCGTTACAAACAGGCGGCGGTTGCCCCTTATGCGGCGGATGTATCCTTCTGCTCCCTTGAACACGCCGTCCGTCACCCGTACATGGTCGCCCTTTCTGAAGAGGCTGTCGTCAGGTCCGAAATATTCCAGTCCGCTCTCGCCCGAAGAGCATACGAGCATGAATATGTTCATTTCCTTTTCTGGTATGGCATGCGGTTTCTTTCCGATTTCGCTGTCGCTTGTATATACGAATGCCTTATTATATAATAATGTGTTGATACGTCCGGCAAATGTAGGGGTTGAACGGAAGAACAGCAATGAGTTTATCATCGGCTTGCGTTCATGTCCCTTTCCTTGCGTTTCGCAGGGAATGTAGGTGCTGATGCCGTATCCGTTGAGTGTCTCTTCTATGTCAAATACTTTGTTGAAGAACACTTTCAGAGCATACCAATGGCTTTCTTCCTGTTCCAATTTGCTGTTTCTTGATTATAACGTTTGTATAGTCAGTATATACCTTCCATTCCTGCGTATGATGTTTCAGGCACCATGCACAGCACGGGAAGTAATATCCGTATTTGTCTTTATTGATTAAGAACTCTCGGAAAACCGATTTCAAACCTGACTCCAAGCTGAAATTCGTACCTCCTCATTGTCCGTCTCTTGGGAAGAGATGTATCGACGGGTGGACATGGGAGACGGATAATCTGCCGGCAGTTCTCGGCTGAGGCATATCCTTGTACCCTGTCCGCTTATAACACATTGATAATCAGCGGATATATACAAGAATATTTACCTATAGGCTGATTGCTGCTGTCATACCATTAGGCAATGTGTTTATCATAAATAATATGCATTTATATGTGTATCATGATGAACGCAATATTTTTAACAGATTAAAAATCATTGATTTTAAACTATTTTTTATAACTTTGCACCCGTCGATACATCTCTTCCCAAGAGTTTTATTCACTGCTGTCCTGCAACTCGTCCAGTATCTTTTTGTTAGCCCTGTCTGTTTCAGAAGTGTCAAGTGATGCAAGATATATCCGTGTAGTTGTTTCGGAGTCGTGTCCCATGCACTCGCATATCACCGACAGCGGTATATGCCTGCTGTGTGCAATAGATGCCCATGAGTGGCGCGCCACATACATTGTCAGCGGCTGTTCGCATCCCGTTGCAGACATCAGTCTTTTGAGCTTGCTGTTTATAAGATGCTGTGCGTTCCGGTATTGTCTCGTTGCGTCATTCCCTCCTGTTATTATGGGCAGCAGATATACGCTGTCGTTTGTCGGATACATGTCTATTATGTCCTGCATGCACTGTTCCCATTTTATGTAAAGCCGCTGCCCGGTCTTGCGCCTTCTGTATGAAAGAAGACCGTTTTTCAGGTCGTCTTTTTTCAGGAAAGCCATGTCCACGAATGACATTCCGCGTGTGTAGAAACTGAACATGAACATGTCGCGTGCCAGTTTCAGCGAAGGCTCGTCGGGCAGTGCTGCGTTTTTTATGCGCCTTATGGTCTGCATCGTCACAGCCCTCTTCATTGTCTTCTCCACACCTGTGTACACCCGTTTGAACGGATGCCTGCTTTTCGCGAGTCCCATTTCCACGGCTCTGTTGTATGTAGCCCTCATTATGCGCATGTAGAACGAGCTTGTGTTCCGGCAGATGCCCTTTGCCTTGAGAAAAGTCTCGTACTGCATCATCATGTTGTTGTCTATCTCGCCGGGCAGTATCTTTCGGTTGCCGGCAAATCTCATGAAGCTACGCATTGCCGACAGGTATGTCTCGGCTGTGCGTGTGCGTCCGGCTCGCCGCAGACTGTTTGCCGTGGCGTTCATAAGTCCGTACATGCAGTGCTCGTCGTTGCTGTCGCGGAATATGCGCACTATGTCGTCGGCCCTGAAGCCCTTTCCCGCCTTGTCCAGCGACTGCATTATGCTTCCGATGAGCCTGATGTCTGCCTCGATGCTTTTCCTTATCCCGTTGATATATTCCGTTCTCGCGTTGTCCCGCGTCGCGGCGCGCGGCATCTCCGCACGCCGGTCCCATTCGTCGGTGCGTATCTTGTGTGATGTCCTTATTGTTCCCGACGTGTTGTTGTGTATGATTTTGTAACACACTACTCCCTCCGCCCTGTTGCCGGAGCATGTCTTCAGCCTTGTTCTTAATGTTTCCATATCGTGATAATTAATGTGAATTAAGTAAGTGTTTAATACAAGCTAAAGTTAGTTTGATATAAGGAAACAAATATATGCAGGGAGGATGAAATCTTGTGAATATTTCCCACGGCAGGGCAGGACAGGGGCTTGGCATTCCATTTGTCGTAAAAAAAGTAAATAACGTGAGTCCGATGAATAATACAAACCACCCCTGCCCCTCCTTTTAAAAAGGAGGGGACGCTGTGCAAGGTACCGTATGCAGACATATAATATGTATATTAATTAAATATGATATATATATTTATTAAATCAGGCATACGTGTCCCATCCTTTTTCAAAGGAGGGGCAGGGGTGGTTTGTAATACAACAAGAAAGATAAATTCATCGAGCTCACGTTAAATATTATATAAGTCCGGATGTCGTAAAGTATGCCGTTTCATGCCGTAAAGTTACGTACTTTACATCATAAAGTGCCGCATTTTATGTCATGAAGTTACGTACTTTACGGCATGAAGCGGCACACTTTACAGGTGCCATGAAATGTCCTGATAATCAGGATGATACCTTTTGGCTTCCAAAAGACCGCCTTTTGCATTGCGATATGCCGTCTTTCAGCCTCTAAAAAACCGTCTTCTGCATTGCAATCGACGGCATGTTGCATTGAGGGCATTGTGGAGTGACGGTATAACATGCCTCGTTAATTTTAAGTAAAAAAGACATTTTAATACGTTTGTTTAATATTTTTAACCAAAACATTAGGATGTATAATCTATTTTTAGTATTTTTGCAGTGTATTAAACTGTAATTATTCGAAGACGTGAAGAGAAATTGTTTATTGCTTTTGATTGCTCCCTTGCTGTTTTCCGGATGTAAGTTCAGTCTGAAAGCGTTTGAGGATGACGACAAGGCTTTGGTGGAGGTTGTACGCTATGACCGTTTGGAGAGCCAGTATCTTACAACCGGCGACTTTTCAGCCTTGCAGCAGATGAATACCGACTATCCCATGGAGACACGCACGCTGATAGAAGAGGTCTTGAGGATAGGCGATGTAAGCGACCCCAAGATTAACAAGGCTTTTCTTACATTCTATCAGGACTCAACCCTGCAGAGGCTCATATCAGATGCTGAGCTGCAATATGCCAACATGGACGATGTAAACACCGGCTTGTGCAACGCTTTTGCACGTCTGCGCATATTTCTGCCCGCCGTGTCGGTGCCCGATGTGTATGCTCAGATAGGTGCCCTCGACCAAAGCATCGTGATAGGCAATAACACCATAGGTATCTGTCTCGACAAGTATCTTGGAGAGAACTATTCGCTGTATAAGAAATATTATGACGCGGAGCACCGCAAGACTATGACGCGCGACAACATCGTGCCGGACTGTCTTAACTTCTATCTTCTCAGCCTCTATCCGTTGTCCGACTCGGAGACGCGCCAGCAGATAGATCGCGACCTGCACATGGGTAAGATGCAGTGGGTGTGCAACCTTGTGCTTGAGAAGAAGTTCTTCGACACGCGCTATGTGCAGATTGTCGACAGATATATGGCGAAGTACAAGTCCATGCCTATCGAGTCGCTGCTGAAGAACACCGACTATAGGGAGATGAAGAAAGAGATGAATATTTAGTGGCGGGGAAGGCGTGTCAGAATCACATCTGCCGCGTATGCGCCGGCTACGTGCAGAGACTGCCCTGCCGGGTTCCGGTCTTTTTAAGGTGGTTGGCAAGCAGATTGGTAAACTCGTGGTTCTTCAGCCCCCAGTCAGGGGCAATGAGAAGTTCCTTCGGCGACTGCGACACAAAGCGTTCCAGCACCATGTCCCTGCGCAGATATTGTATATACCGGCTTATAAGCCGGATGTATTCCTCTGCCGTATATGTGTGAAACGGGTGTGCGGCGTATTCCTCCGCAAGCCTTGTCCCGCGTATTATCTGCATCTGGTGTATCTTGAGTATGTCCAGCTTTGTTGCCGATATCAGCGGTGCCTGCCTCAGGCTTTCTTCCTCGTCCTCTCCCGGCAGCCCGATGATGATGTGTCCTCCCGTCGTTATGCCGCGTTCGGCGGTGCGTTCTATTGTCCGGCATGCGCACTCGAACGTGTGCCCGCGGTTTATGCGGCGCAGCGTCTCGTCGTTTGCCGACTCTATTCCATATTCAACAATCATGAATGTCTGGCGGTTGAGGTCTTCAAGATAGTCGAGCAGCTCGTCGGGCATACAGTCCGGACGTGTGCCTATCACTATCCCCACCACGCCGTCTGTGCCCAGCGCCTCTTCGTAAAGACGCTTCAGACGGTCCGTGCTTCCGTAAGTGTTAGTGTAAGCCTGAAAATACGCCAGATACTTCATGTCGGGATATTTGCGCGCGAAAAACCTCTTGCCTGCCTCTATCTGTGTGCGTATGGAACTTGCCGTGTCGCAGTATGACGGGTTGAAAGTGCGGTTGTCGCAGTATATGCAGCCTCCGCGCCCGATGCTTCCGTCGCGGTTGGGACACGACAGTCCGGCGTTTACGGATATCTTCTGCACGCGGAAAGGGAACTGCGAGCGGAGCCATGTGCCGAAGTCATTGTATGGAGTGTTGTTGCCGTTCATCTTTTAAATCTGTTGTCTGTAATTTATAGTTTTATGGCAGCCGCCGTGCCGCCTGCCGCCTGCGGGCAGTCCGGACGGGGTGGCTGCTTTGCCTGTTTGCACCATTGTCAATTATTAATTATCAGTTATAAATTACCTGCGGGCGTTGCAAATATAACTAAAAAAAACTATCTTTGTACGACTAAACAACAATAAATGCGATGAAAAGACTATTCATAATGTGTGTTTCATTTGTTATGGGCATGGCAAACATTGCCTCTGCCGACAATCTCAAGCTCGAAGATATCACGGGCGGAAAGCTCCGTGCCACGTATCTCAGTGCCGTTACCCCGCTGTCCGACGGTGAGAGCTATGCACGTATAGGCGACAACGGCAGGACTGTTGTGTGCCACTCGTTCCGCACGGGACGGCAGACGGGCGTGCTCTTCGACGTGGACAACACCGTGGGAGAGAAGATAGAGGGCTTCGACAACTTCATCATCAGCCCCGACGGCACCAAGATGCTTATACAGACAAAGACCGAGCGCATATACCGCCGTTCGTTCACGGCTGTCTATTATATATATAATATAGGTACGCGTAAGCTTGAGCGGCTGTCCGACTACGGACCGCAGCAGTCGCCGGTGTGGTCGCCCGACGGCAACCTCGTGGCTTTTGTACGCGACAACGACATATATCTTGTCAAGCTGCTTTATGGCAATGCGGAGAGCCGTGTGACGAAAGACGGCAGGAAGAACGAGGTGATAAACGGCGTTCCCGACTGGGTGAACGAAGAAGAGTTCGGCTTCAGCACAGCCCTTACGTTCAATGCCGACGGCACGATGCTTTGTTGGATACGTTATGACGAGACCCGTGTGCCGGTCTATTCGCTGCAGATATTCAAGGGCATGAAGCCCGCCCGCGACGAGTATTCGGCATATCCCGGTGAGTATTCGTATAAATATCCCAAGGCGGGACAGGTCAACTCTTCCGTCTCAGTGCACAGTTTCGACATACTGTCAAGGCAGACGCGCAAGATGCAGGTGCCCCTCGATGCCGACGGATACATCCCCCGCATAAAGCCGTCAGCCGATGCTCAGAGCATAATTGTATATACGATGAACCGTCATCAGGATGTCCTCAGTCTCTATTCCGTAAACCCCAAGAGTACCGTCAGCCGCCTGCTCATACAGGAGAGCGTGCCCAAGTATGTAAAGGAAGAGGCAATGGAGGGCATACGCATTGTAGGAAACCATATCATTGTGCCGAGTGACAGGGACGGATATGTGCAGTTGTATCTCTATGGAATTAACGGAAGCCTGCAGCGCAAGATGACTACGGGCAGCCGCGACGTCACCGCCGTCTACGGATATGACGAGAAGACGGGCGACGTTTATTATCAGGCGGCGGGCAAAAGTGCGGTGAACCGCGAGGTGTATGTCACGGGGAAGAGCGGAAAGACCGAGTGTCTCACGCCGCGCGACGGCTGGAACAGTGCCGTGTTCAGTGCTGGATATAAGTATTTCATCAACCAGTGGAGCGATATGAACACGCCGTTTGAATATACCGTTTGCAGCAACTCGGGCAAGACTTTGGCGGTGCTTGAGGACAACAAGGCCCTGAAAGACAAGCTTTCGGCATACAGCATGCCCGGCAAGGAGATGTTCTCCTTTACAACGTCCGAGGGCGTACGGCTCAACGGGGTGATGATAAAGCCTGCCGGATTTGATGCCGGAAAGAAATACCCGGTTATCATGTGGCAGTATGGCGGACCGGGCAGTCAGCAGGTCGTAAACTCGTGGAACATAGGCTCGATGGGGCAGGGTGCGCTCTATGATGCTTTCCTTACTGAGCAGGGATTTATCGTTGTGTGTGTCGACGGGCGTGGTACCGGCGGCAGGGGCTCAGAGTTTGAGAAGTGTACATATCTGCATCTTGGGGACAAGGAGGCGAAAGACCAGGTCGAGACTGCGCTGTATCTCGGCTCGTTGCCCTACGTGGACAAGGACAATATCGGCATTTGGGGGTGGAGCTACGGTGGTTTCAATACGCTGATGAGCATGAGCGAGGGACGCAAGGTGTTCAAGGCGGGCGTGGCAGTCGCGCCTCCTACGGACTGGCGCTTTTATGACACGGTATATACCGAGCGCTTTATGCGTACTCCAAACGAGAACCCGCAGGGATATGACGACAACCCGATAAACCGTGCGGACAGGCTCAGTGGTGAACTGCTGCTGTGCCACGGGCTTGCTGACGATAATGTGCATCCGCAGAACCTGTATGAGTATACCGAGGCACTGGTGCAGGCTGACAAGGACTTCAAGATGAATGTATATACCAACCGCAACCACAGCATCTATGGAGGAAAGACCCGTACGCATCTGTTAAGGCAGATTGCGGAGTTCTTCAAGGAGAAGATGGGGAGTAAGTAGTAAGGAGTAAAGGGAGTAAGGAGGTAAATGGAGTAAGGAGTTAAGGAAGTTACGGGAAGTTAGAGGAAGTTAAAGGACAAATGATAATGTAAGGAGTAAGTAGGGAAGTAGTAAGGAGTAAGGGAGTAAGTAGCAGAATGGCATTTTGGTCCTTAATGACCTTAAAGACCTAAAAGCCTTTAAAACCCTTAACCACTTTGAAGCCCTTTGATGACACCAAGCCCTTTAAGGAGTGAAAGAAACGAATAACAACAATATTAAAAGAAAATGAAAACATTTGGATTTATTGCCGTAACGGCTTTCAGTATGCTGCTTTCAGCACAGCAGGTTGGAGCCAAGGACGTTACGGTTACAGTGAGGAACGATGCCGGCGTACAGCGTCAGGAACTTGTGGAGGTAGATGCCGCAAGCGTGTACAGGACACTCGGAATAGGCAAGGGTGAGCCTTTTATCGTTAGAAATGCGCTGGGGCAGGAGGTTGCCGCACAGGTTACATACGACGGGAAGATACTCGTCGATGCAGCAGTGCGCCCCAAGGGGACGGCTGTTTTCACCATAACAAAGGGCACGCCGAAGCCTATGAAGACCTTTGTATGCGGCAAGCAGTATCCCGAGCGTGTGGATGATGTGGCATGGGAGAACGACCGTACAGCTTATCGTGTCTACGGACCGGCTCTCCAGCGTTCGGGCGAAAGGGCGTTCGGTGTGGACGTATGGGTAAAGAACACTCCCGATCTTGAGGTGGACAAGCGCTATGTTACGGAGTTGTCAAACCACCACAAGATACAGGAACTTAAAAAGGCAGGCAAGAACGAAGAGGCTCGTGAGATGGAACAGGCAACGACCTATCACTATGACCACGGCTACGGACTGGACTGTTACAAGGTTGGTCCCACTCTTGGAGGCGGCGCACCGGCACTGATGGATGACAACGGGCTTGTTCTTCCTTATTGTTACAAGACTTATGAGATACTTGACAACGGTCCGTTGCGCTTTACAGTGAAGCTTGTATACAATCCGGCAAAGATCGGAAAGGATGCCAATGTGGTAGAGCATCGTCTTCTGAGTCTTGACAAGGGAAGCAACTTCAACCGCATGGAAGTGTGGTTCGACGGTCTCACACAGCCGCGCAAGCTGGCTGCCGGAGTTGTTATCCACAGCGAAGACACCGAGAGCGTGGTTCTTGACAAAGATATGGTGCTTTATGCCGATCCTACGGACAATCCGGCGAAGCAGAACTTCCAGATATACGTAGGTGCCCTCTTCCCTTACGGAAACGTTACTACGCAGCGCGTTGCCGATGCACAGCCTGTGCCGGGTGCGGCTGGTCATGCAGTGGGAGTAACGGAATATAAGCCGGGCGAAAGGTTTGTATATTATTTCGGGTCGGCATGGAGCAAGAACGATGTGCGCACGTTCAACGAGTGGAAACTGCGTGCATCGGAGACAATCGACGCGCTCTGCGCTCCGCTGAAGGTTACCGTAGAGTAACGCTGCGGGCATAAAAATGCCTTCAACATATACGCAGACACGGAAACACGGTTCTGTTATGACTCCTGATTATGAGTGTAGACAGTCCGTTGTTTCCGTGTCTGCGTATATGTTGAAGGCTTGTCCGCGGTGTCAGGATATCGTGTCCTGCCGCCGCCGTTGCCGTGTCATTCTATTATTCCGGCTTTCTTCCATTCGCCGACAAGTGCCGTAACGTCTTTCAGTGCCGTTTCTTTCTCCACGTCATATTCCTTTGTCAGCAGTTCCGCCAGTTCCCCGCACGTGAACTCCCTGCCTGCAATCTCCTTCCACAGGTATGCCGACGACTCGTTCATGCTTATTATGTTGCTGAAGTCTATGTTTTCCTTTCCTTCGGCAACGATGATGTTCTCGCCGCACACTGTGCGCAGGTTAAAACCTTTCTTTGTTCTCATTGTATCCATTATGTTTATTTTTGTTCTATCCAGTCCTCATGCCGCGTATCATTGCGTACCGCCGGAAACCTTCATCCATATCCTGCGGTGGAATGCCAGAAGATAACGGCGCACCGGGCGCAGACGGGTCCATATATATGAGTAGACGCGCCACTTCATGCCGTCAGTGCGGTCCATAACGTCGCGTCCTTTTCTATAGAAGCCCGTTACGGAGCCTTTTATATCCTCCGTCCTGCATTTTTCCACGGTCAGGTTTCCGTCTCCGAGCAGTGTCACGGTGCTGCCGGAAATATCCACGATGCGGTGCAGCACATAGTGCCCCGGTGATATCTCGGCAAGCACGGGGTCTCCTTTCTTTATGTCCCCTGCCTTTGTCAGCAAAGCCTTGTCGCGGTTGTTTTCAAGAAAAGGCCGCATGCTATAGCCCCTGAGACGCAGTGTCACGGTGTGTCCCTCGTTGAGAAGACGCACCACCTCGGGCAGGAACTTGTCGTTGGGAAACTGCTTTTCGACTATTGTGATATTGTCTTGTGGCATAAAACTGCTGCATCTTTGTCCGGCAGACAGTGAAGAGTGTACATGCCGGTTGTTTCTATTATCTTTGTAATATTGTTGCAGACATTGTCAAAAATGTCCTTGCTCCATTTCATTGTAGAGCACGACGGCATCATGGACGCAAACGCCTGTGTGGGCGAAAGTCTCTCTATGCTGTTCTCCTTTGCCCTGTCTATGCGCGTTATGGCGCCGAGCGGAGCCTTTACATTGCGGTAGCACGGTGTCTTTCCGCTCCACGGGCTGCCGTAGATGAACGTCTCTCCGCCGACGGTTCTCACTATAGGGTTGTCGTCGTTCATGAGGTCGCACCCCGGTATGTGCCGCAACCACAGGCTCACGTGTGTGCTCTTTCCCGTTCCGCTCTTTGCTATGAAGGCATACCCGCGCCCGTTGTTACGCACCAGGGAGGCATGTATGAGCAGCGCGTTGAAGCGGCATGCGGCAAATGCGAAGGTTATCATCAGTGCGTTGTTAAGCCCGAACCGCCTCATGTTGGCATTGCCGTTAAGCGCACACCGGCAGTTGTTGAAGCTGCGGTCGGTCTGCAACAGGCAGCAGCTGCGCCCTCCGATGTCCTTTACGATGTACTGATATCCGCCGTCGGCGAGCAGGTCCACAATTGTATCGCCGTTGCCGGTGTCGAACTTCCCGATGCGTTCCTTGCCCGTACGTATGGGCTGCAGCCCGTCGTCCACGGTGAGCGTAAACAACTTTTCGCCGTCCGACAGCTTCTCGCGAAACGGTTCGAACGACGAAATCAGTTCCATATTGTTCTTTTCTGTGCCGTTGAATACAATCCTCAAGTGAAGATCCGCCAGACAGAAATCGTTGATGTCCGTCTTGTCATGACTGTCCATTGCCTTAAACTTTAAGCCCTATCGATCTTAGACACATCACTTTCCGGCACCGTCTTCCACAGCCTGCGGCACGATGCTCTGAAAGCGGAAATCGTCTGCGGCAATATGCTCTATGATGCAGCCGCCTCTTTTTACATACCTGTCTCTCATCTTCCGGTACTTGTTGTCGATGTCTTTCCGCTTGAAGGCGTATGATATCACGCATGTGCGGTGCTCTTTCCCGTTTCCGTTGAGATATGTCTTCAGCTGTCCCGAATAGTTCTCCCGCTCAAGCATAAACTTAGTCTTGTCGTTTATCCATACGCTGTCAATCTCCTGAATATCCGTGAAATATACGGTAGAGTCGTTGAACGATGCCGCAAATCCGAAAGCGTATACCTTAGGCATACACTTGTTTTTTGCCGTAATAGTGGTCGTGGCAAATGCTGCCACTACTGCCGTTACGGCAAACAGATACTTGTACAGTTTCATATATTATTATTGTTGTTGAGTTCTTATTTGACAAACTGCAGCCGGGCGACATTGCCCTAAACCCGTCGTCCATGCCTCTGCTGTAGTCATGCCTTCATCCGTCTCACTGTCCGAGATACGATTTCAGCAGCTTGTTCTTCGTGTTCTTGCGCAGTTTTCTTATTGCCTTTTCCTTTATCTGCCTTACTCTCTCGCGTGTCAGCCCATGTTTCGTGCCTATCTCTTCGAGCGTCATTTCCGGTTGGTTTATGCCGAAGAACGCTTCCGTCACCATGCGCTCGCGTTCGTTGAGCGTCTGCAGCGCCCGTTTTATCTCCTCCCTGAGCGATTCCATGACCAGCGTCTTGTCCGCCATAGGCGAGTCTTCGTTCTGCAATACGTCCAGCAGATTGTTCGTGTCGCCGTCGGACAGGGGCGCGTCCACAGATATATGGCGCGTGTTTATGTTCATCGCGTCTTCTATCTTGTCGTGCGGAATGTCCACCTTGTCGGCAATCTCGTCAATGCTCGGGCGCCGTTCGTGCAGCTGTTCAAACTCGTTGAGCACCTTGTTTATCTTGTTTGCCGAGCCGACCTGGTTCAGCGGCATCCTTACGATGCGGCTCTGTTCGGCAATGGCTTGCAGAATGCTCTGCCTTATCCACCATACTGCGTATGATATAAACTTGAAGCCGCGTGTCTCGTCGAACTTCTCGGCAGCCTTTATCAGTCCCATGTTGCCCTCGTTGATGAGGTCGGGAAGGCTCAGTCCGTGGTTCTGATATTGCTTCGCCACCGACACGACGAAGCGCAGGTTTGCCTTTGTCAGCTTTTCCAGAGCCTTGCGGTCGCCTTTCTTTATCCTCTGTGCAAGTTCCACTTCCTCGTCTGTCGTGAGCAGTTCTTCATGGCCGATATCCTGAAGATACTTGTCGAGCGAGGCGCTTTCCCTGTTTGTGATGGATTGTGTTATTTTAAGTTGTCTCATTCAGTATGTGATTTAAGTAGATGCAAATATACTTATTTTATTGTGCAATGACAAGGATTTGAGGGGATTTTTTGAGAAGGCTTTAGAAGTTAAGGAAGTTATTTCTTAGAAGTTAAAGAAGTCAGGGGAAGTTAAAGAAGTTAAGGACAAATGTCTTTGCGCTTGAATTGTCGGCGACATCAAACAGGACTATTGTCTTTAACTTCTTTAACTTCCCCTGACTTCCTTAACTTCTAAAGCCTTTAACTTCTTTAACTTCCCCTGACTTCTTTAACTTCTAAGAAATAACTTCCTTACTCCTCCTGCAGCGGAACAGCGAAGTAAGCCTTCTTGCCCGTCGGGAACATTCCCTGTATGTAGAGCACGGGGTCTTTGCTCTTCGATGCCTCTTTCACAGCCTCCTGCAGGTCGTCGATGGTCTTCATGGGAGCGTCGTTGACCTTCTGTATTATGAAGCCGCGGTTTATCCCGGCATCCTTGAGAGCACCGTTGTTCACCTTTATCACGGCAAGACCGAAGCTTATGCCCAGTTGCTGCTTCTCCGATGCGTTTATCTCACGGAAGTTTCCGCCCAGCACGTCGAGGTCTGCATTCTTCACGACCTTTGTGTTTCCCTGCGCATTCTTCAGCGTAACGGTCACATCCTTCTTGTGTTTCTTGTGCAGATAAGTTATCGTAATCTTGTCTCCGGGACGCTTGTTTGCCATATACTCCTGAAGCTCCGCCATTTTCTTCACCTTCTTTCCGTCTACGGCGGTTATCACGTCGCCCTCTTCCAGACCAGCTTCGGCTCCGGCACCCTCTTCGCTCACCTTGGCAATGTATATGCCCTCCATTGTTCCGAGGTCTATCTCATTGCCTTTCTCCTTCTGCATGTCTATATATTTGTTCACGTCAGAGCCTTCTATGCCGAGCAGCGCGCGCTGCACCGTACCATACTGCTTGAGGTCTGCCACCACCTTGTTCATTATCGTCGTAGGTATTGCAAAACCGTATCCGCTGTAGCTTCCCGTCTGAGAATAGAGCATGGCGTTGATGCCCACAAGCTCGCCCTGCGTGTTCACCAGCGCACCGCCGGAGTTGCCCGAGTTGATAGCGGCATCAGTCTGTATGAACGACTCCACGCCGTTGGCTCCCAGCGAGCGTGCCTTGGCACTTACGATGCCCGCCGTCACGGTAGAGTTGAGGTTGAACGGATTGCCCACGGCGAGCACCCACTCGCCGACCTTCAGCTTGTCGCTGTCGCCTATCGTCAGTGTCGGCAGGTTCTTGCCGTCTATCTTTATCAGGGCGAGGTCTGTCGTCTTGTCCGTACCTACGATGCGTGCCGAGAACTCGCGGTTGTCGTCGAGCGTCACGGTCAGTTCGTCAGCCCCTTCCACCACGTGGTTGTTCGTCACGATGTATCCGTCGGCGGAGATTATCACTCCCGAGCCGGCTCCCTGTCTCTTCGGTGTCTGTATCTGTCGCTTCTGTGTGCCGCCGTTGCCGCCCGGATTGCCGAAGAAACCGAACGGGTCGAAGAAGTCGCCGAAGGGGTTCGACTGCACGTCAACCGTCTGCACCTTGCTGTTTTGCAGAAACTTGATGTGTACAACCGCCGGAAGAGCCTTTTCCGCAGCGTATGTCAGGTCGACAGGCTGCCCCGGTGCCGGTGCCTTGTAGGCATAAACCTTCATGAACGAACCGGCTGAAAATGCTATTGCCACAATACAAAGGGCATAAACAAGATAGTTTGATAATTTTTTCATGTTGCTGTTATTCGTTTTTGTTGATAATCTTTCTTTTGTCATGCGGCAGGACATGGCAGCGCTTTGTGCTTTCCGTCATGGTCCTGCCCGTTTTCGTCGCGTGCAAATATAGTCCCAAATTTCATCAAACATATAAAATACATCTTATATTTGTTCTCTTTTAACACTCAAAACATACCCGTTAACGGCTCTTAGCGCGAAACGGGGCGTTTTTTACATTCGTTTAAAATGCCACGTCGCATGCCCTGTCCGCTTCCCGACAGGCTTCGTACGTGTATGCAGAATGAAACCGTATGAGGCAGTATCGTGACATTCTGACATCCGGAAAATATCGTCTCCAATCTGCATTACAGGAGTCCGACGGCACATAACGGCGGGTGTGAGGCGTGAAGAAACAGTGTTTTATCTCCAAACATGCCTGCTTTGGATGCCATAATGCGTAACTTTAGGTCGTGAAATGGCGCATTTCGGAAGCCAAAGTGCCGTGTTTTGCATGCTAAAATGCCGCCTTTTGCATGCCGAAAGGGCACATATACCGTCTGAAAACATGCACATTCCCGTACAGTAGAGCGTAATGCACTGATATTACGCGTGTTATGCCTGCACACAAATGCTTGTCGTTTTTACAGCAAGGAGCGGAAGAGTTTCCAAAAACGCCGGTATTCAGACGTTTGGAAAAGACATGATGTAAGAAGAAAAGGAAAAAATGTAGCAATGTGTAATATGGTACATGCCAGCGTACAAGATGTTCATATTCTGCGTGCATGTATGGCGGAAGGCTTTGAGATTTGTTGTAAAATGTGGAGCTTCAGTTAATATATAAATAAGTGAGTTCGACATAATACAACCTGTAAGTGCCATCCATTTGTAGGGACATTTTCTTGTAAATGTCCGTAAAAAACACATAAAAAGCTGCTTTAAACAGGATAAAATATGGACATTTACAAGAAAATGTCCCTACAAATGGATGGATTTCTAACTATAAAATATATTACTTGATTATATCGAACTTACTTTAAATATATGTTATTAGGATTTACATTCAGCTTAAAGATTTCCTTCGACAGACGCAGACAGTCTGTCCGGTGGAAGAAAAAGAAGACGGGGAGGGCGGCGCCGCGCACGCCCCTCTTCCTTGAGTTTATCGACAGTGAGATGCACAACGTGCGCCGTAGATGCCGGCAGAGCACCTGCGACAACTACATGACGGCGCGCCGCTCGTTTGCAGCCTTTCTCGGCGGTGTTGACATTCCCCTGCGCGATGTCGACGCGCCGCTCGTCATGCGTTATTCCCGGTGGCTTTCTGAGCGTGGCGTTAGCCTCAACACGTCGTCGTGTTACATGCGTTCGCTGCGGGCGATGTACAATACTGCCGTAAGAAAGCACCGCATAAGGCGCGGCAGTCCCTTTGCAGCCGTCTTCACGGGCAATGTATCCACGCGCAAGCGTGCCCTCGGTGAGGGCGAGATGCGGCGGCTCGACGGTGCGGACGTTGCCGAAGGCACCGTCGAGGCGTGGTCGCGTGATGTCTTCATGTTCTGCTTCTATGCCATGGGCATGCCCTTTGCCGATGCCGTGATGCTGCGTAAGTGTCAGGTGCGTGACGGCATGATAACCTATTGCCGGCGGAAGACGGGGCGCGAGGTGACCGTCGGCATAGAGCCGTGCATGGAAAGGATAATGAGAAAATACGCCCGCGATGACAGCGGCTATGTGTTTCCCGCTCCCGGCGGAGACAGGCTGCCGGGCGGAAGGGGATATGCCCGGCTGCTCAGACGGTATAACACGGGACTGAAAATCCTGTCGCGCAAGGCAGGGATATGCACGTCGCTTACGTCATACGTGCCACGCCACACATGGGCAAGCATTGCCTACCGCCGCAATGTTCCGCTGCATGTCATAGCGCAGGCGCTCGGTCACTCGTCGCCGCGGGTAACGATGACGTATATAAAAGAACTCGACGGGAACACCGTTAGGCGCGCAAATAAAAAAATAATAAGGGGGATTAAGGCTGCTACCTCTGTTGAGAATAGTTATGGGACAACCTACTATTGGCAATGTTGCGCAACTGATAGCAGATACAGTTCATATGATATAGCTGCATACCAACTCGGGGGTAAATGGACTATGCCGACTCCAGATCAAGTCGATGAACTTATAAAAGGAACGAACTATGTAAGTACAACTCTTAATAATGTGCGGGGATTTAAGTTCACAAATAAAAGAGACGAGTCTAAATGGATATTCATTCCTGCCGCCGGATACAAATTAAGTGGTACTTTAAGGTTAAATGGATATTTATATGTGTGGACAAGTGAAATTCATTGGTATCAGGAACGGTTGGTTGGTGGTAATTATAATCAATACAATTATGTGAAACGTGGAATAGCACTTACCGACTATTATGATGGAGGAAGTGATGTGACTTATGGTGTTTTCAACCCATCATACGGTTTCCCTGTACGTCCTGTTATGAATAAATAAGATGATGCGTACAATATGGTATCATGTAATAGAAAGAAAATGTTTGTGCGACATTTAAAGTTTGTGGACATTATATCTTTTTTTATTTTTCTTTTCCAAGCTGTATTTATGTCATGTACACATGATTACTATGGTGAATTTATGGGAGATGAGAACAATGGTATCGTATTGTCTGTTTCGTCCGACAGCATAGGCATAACCGGTGGAGGGACGGACTTTGGTTTTGATGACGATGGCGAGCCGCCGGCAACATCGATACATAATCCCACGGTTGACTGACACAATAAACATAAATAACAAATTCATTTTATCCCTGATTTTATTTGTGTGCCGGAAGGAATATGCCTCCGGCACACATTATTTGTTATATATAAGGCTTGTTGTTTTTGTTGGTATTATCATCGGGCAGCAAATATAATTGTTGTGGTAATATTTGGAATTATGCTGTAAAATCATTATGTTTGCAGAGCATAATTTATTTTGGAATATGAAGTTTGTAGACAGAACGGATGAGACGGCACGTCTTGTGAGTGCCCTTTCGCGTGACAAATCATCTTTTGTTGTTGTATACGGTCGCAGAAGATTGGGTAAATCGACACTTGTCAAAAGAGTGTTGCACGATGATGATGTCTATTTTCTTGCAGACCGGTCGGAAGGACAGCATCAGCGAATGTTGCTGGCAACAGTGATTGCGCAGGTGTTTCCAGATTTTGACAAGGTGGTATATCCCGATTGGGAGACATTGCTGAGAGCATTGGATTATCGGGCAGACAGGCGTTTTACGTTGTGCTTGGATGAGTTCCCATATATAGTGGAACAGTCGCCGGAGCTACCGTCGGTGTTGCAAAAGTTCATTGACGGGAAACAATTGAAATATAATATTGTGGTGTGCGGTTCATCACAGAATATGATGTATGGTCTGTTTCTCGATTCCACAGCGCCGCTTTATGGCAGGGCAGATGTTATAATGAGGCTTATGCCTATACGCTTGCCGTTTGTCTGTGAGGCTTTGGGAGTGGATGCAGTGGGAGCAGTGGAGGAATATTCGGTTTGGGGCGGTGTCCCACGTTATTGGGAACTGCGTGAGAGAAATGCTTCTCTTGACGATGCTTTGCGATATAATATCCTTTCTGTGAATGGAACTTTATATGAAGAGCCTGTAAAGTTGTTTCAGGATGATGTGAAGGATATTATAAAGACTTCTACCATAATGTCGTATATAGGAAGCGGTGCAACACGGCTGTCTGAAATAGCGTCACGCTGCAATGAGCCTGCTACAAACTTGTCACGTCCGTTGAAAAAGCTGATAGATCTTGGCTTTTTGGAAAAAGATGTGCCGTTTGGTATAAATGAAAAGACAGCAAGAAAGAGTATTTATAAGATTTCAGATCCGTTTATGGCTTTCTATTATAAGTTTGTTGTGCCCAATCGTTCGTTTATAGAACTTGGACGGCGAAATCCGGTGGAACATGCCCTTGATGCACATTTCAGTGAATATGTGAGCATGCAGTGGGAGCGGCTGTGTCGTTGTGCTGTTACAGGAAATGTCATCAGGGATGTATTGTACGGCAAGGCAAGGCGTTGGTGGGGTACGGTATTGAACGCAGATAAGAAACAGGAGCAAGTTGAGTTTGACGTGATGGCGGAATCGTTAGATAAGAAATATTTACTTATAGGTGAGTGTAAATGGACTACGCAGGAAAATGGGAAACTGCTTACAGCTGAGATTATGCGAAAGGCTGCCATGTTGCCGTTTGCCGATAAGTATCAGATTGTACCGGTTCTGTTTCTGAAGAATATTCCTGTAAACGATGTTGGAAATGCTTTGTTCCCAGCTGATGTCTTGGAATTGTCAAGATAACCGCAATAATTATGCACGGCAAACATTATGTTTGCCGTGCATAATTATTAAAAGGGGAAACGCAAATATATAAAATATGTATATTAATTGTCCGTTCCACCGTTTTTATTTATCTTTGCATTAAGAAAAAGAACGCAGTGCCACGGCTTGTCGCCGGTGTCTTTGTGACACAGGAGGAAAGTCCGGGCAGCGCAGGGTGCTCCACTTCCGAAAGTAGAAGCTATTGGCGACAGTAGGAGACGGCAGAAGAAAACAACCGCCATATATAATAATGTGGTAAGGGTGAGAAGGTGGTGTAAGAGACCACCAGCCGGCGGGCGATCGCCGGGCTGTGCCATCTGGAGGCTGCAAGTTCGCGTAAACCATCGTCTGAGGGTTACCCGCCCGACTTATTCCGATGGAGGGTAGAACGCTTGAGCCGCAGGGTGACTTGCGGAGTAGATAAATGACAGGCACCGACGTGATTGCCGAGAGGTCATGGCGGAACAGAACCCGGCTTACAGGGGCACTGCTTTCTTTTGTTATTTCGTTATCTGCGGAGACCGTGTTGTCGGGCAATGAGCATATACGGAGATATGTATTTGTCTCAGGATGATGTTGGTCTTTCAATATCATTCCGTTTTATTAAAACACCGGATTATGGGTGAACGTATAAAAAGACTGGTTGACTTCTTGAAGGTCGGTATTTGGACCGTGGACAGGCACGATGTGTCGCCTGTGCGGTATATTGTCTACGAAGTGATAAGGAAACTGCTTCTTGCCATAGAGTGCTTTACGACCAAGCGCATGATTGACTCTGCCGGATATCTTACTTATTCAACACTCCTTGCCATTGTGCCTATTATGGCTGTGCTCTTTGCCGTGGCACGGGGATTTGGCTATAACAAGTATATAGAAGAATGGTTTCGTGAGCTGTTGTCGAGCCAGCCGCAGGCTGCCGACATCATAGTGGGCTTTGTCAACTCATATCTTGTCCATACAAAGAGCGGTGTGTTCTTGGGAATAGGTCTTATAGTGATGTTGTGGACAGTCATAATGCTCGTATATAATATAGAACAGGCGTTCAATAATATATGGCAGGTCAAGAAGCCGCGCAGCCTTTTCCGTACCATAACGGATTATATGGGCATGTTTCTGCTTGCTCCGGTAATAATAGTCGTGTCGTCCGGACTGTCGATATTCATGGCAACGGTGGCAGGAGAGACAGACCGCATTGCACTGCTGGGACCTGCCATGCGCTGTCTGATTGCGGTGATGCCTTATGTTTTTATGTCGGCTGTGTTTGTGGCACTTTATGTTTTCATGCCCAATACGAAAGTAAAGTTCAGATGTGCGCTGTTTCCGGGAATACTTGCCGGTGTGGCAATGCAGGGGCTTCAGCTGTTCTACATACATTCGCAGATATGGGTGAGCAGCTATAATGCCATTTACGGCTCGTTTGCGGCGTTGCCCCTGTTTATGCTTTGGGTACAGATTTCGTGGATAATCTGTCTGTTCGGTGCCGAACTGTGCTATGCCAGTCAGAACTTTGAAGACTTTGCCTTCCGTGCCGGTACCGATGAGATAAGTCATCGCTATCGCCTGATGATGAGCGTGATGTTGATGAGCCATATATGCCGCCGCTTTGAGAAAGGTGAGAAGCCGTATACGGCGCTCGAACTGCGTATGAAAACGAACATACCAATACGCGTGACACAGGATTTGCTTTACAACCTTACGCGCATACACATGATAAGTGAGGTGACTTGTGACGAGAAAGGGGAGGACAGCGTATACCAGCCGGCAGAAGACTTGCAGCGGCTCACGGTAGGGGCGCTTATAGACCGTATGGAGGCTTACGGAAAGTGGAAATTCAATCTTAATACTTCGGGATGTGACCGTGCCATGTGGACACGTGTGCTGCGTGCACGTGCCGATTATCTTGATGAGCAGCGCAATGTGTTGTTAAAGGAACTTTAATGCACTTCTAATTCGGGAAAAATGTTTATTTTTGCATGAGATAAGCTGCGCCTCGGCAATTTGAAACAAGTTTCATTGCGTTTGGCTTGCATTATCTTTGTATAAGATAAGCTGCGCCTCGGCAATTTGAAACAAGTTTCATTGCGCTCGGCTTGCATTATCTTTGCGCAGATTAATCATAAATAAAGAAACAGAATAAATGGAATTACCTGATTTTATGTCATATTCCGGTAAATTCACCAGCGGTGAGTTTATGGACAAGATTTCAAAGATTGCGAAGAGGGCAGGGGCAAAATTAGTCTATGCCGCACTGATATTGTTCTATACTTTGCAGAGTGACAAGATATCCATAAAAGACAAGGCAATAATAATAGGTGCTCTCGGATATCTTGTCAGTCCGCTCGATGTAGTGCCCGATGCAATCCCCATTGTAGGTCTCGGTGACGACCTCACCGTTCTTATATATGTGCTGAACAAGGTTTGGGGAGATGTGCCTGAAGATGTAAAGACAAAGGCAAAGGAGAAACTTGGCAAGTGGTTTGACGATGATGAGATAAGCGAAATAAACGATTTGTTCAGCACCAAATCATGACATTAAATATGTAGTCGGCAAATCCAAAATTGTGATTTTTCTTGTCTGTATTATGGAAAAAGGCTATCTTTGCAGTCTAATTCATTAATAGTAAACTTTTTAAAAGAATTATGAAAGCATTTGTTTTTCCCGGACAGGGAGCACAGTTTGTAGGTATGGGCAAGGACCTTTACGACAATAACCCTTTGGCAAAAGAACTTTTTGAGAAAGCTAACGAAATCCTTGGTTACAGGATTACCGATATTATGTTTGCCGGAACTGATGATGAGTTGAAGCAGACAAAGGTTACACAGCCCGCAGTCTTTCTGCATAGTGTAATCAGTGCATTGTGCATGGGAGATGATTTCAAACCTGAAATGACGGCAGGACACTCTCTTGGAGAGTTCTCTGCACTTGTTGCTGCCGGGGCACTGAGCTTTGAAGACGGACTGAAACTTGTCTATGCGCGTGCCATGGCAATGCAGAAGGCATGTGAAATGGCTCCTTCAACTATGGCCGCCATCGTAGGTCTGGCTGACGAGAAGGTAGAGGAAATCTGTGGAGAAGTGAACAAAGAGGGTCATGTTGTTGTTCCTGCCAACTACAACTGTCCCGGTCAGCTGGTGATAAGCGGCAACATAGAAGCCATAAATGAGGCTTGCGAAAAACTTAAGGCTGCCGGTGCCAAGCGTGCACTGCCGCTGAAGGTTGGCGGCGCTTTCCATTCTCCGCTCATGCAGCCTGCCAAGGATGAGCTTGAGGCAGCAATCGAGAAGACGGACTTCTCAGACCCCAAGTGTCCGGTTTATCAGAATGTAGACGGAAAGCCTCATACTGATGCAGCTGAGATAAAGGCTAACCTGATAGCTCAGCTTACAAGTTCAGTACGTTGGACGGCATGTGTGCAGAACATGATTGCCGACGGTGCAGATGACTTTACTGAGTGCGGACCGGGCAAGGTGCTTCAAGGAATGATTGGCCGTATAGACAAGACTGTGACAGCACACGGAATTCAGTAAATGAAAAATAAAGAGTGAAGAATGATGAATGAAGAATAAAAGTTACACTGCATTAAAATGCAAACTCTAATTCTTCATTCATCATTCTTCACTCTTTATTTTTCATTTACTTTATCCTTCAGTTATGGAAAAGATAATAATATATCAGATATTTACGCGTCTCTTCGGCAATAAGACAACAGCTTGCATTGAAAACGGAAAGCTTGAAGAGAATGGTTGCGGCAAGTTTTGCGACTTCACACCTGCTGTGTTGAAGCGCATAAAAGAAATGGGAATTACGCATGTTTGGTACACTGGAGTGGTACGTCATGCCACGGCAACCGATTATTCGAAATATGGAATACCTTGTCAAAACCCGGATGTGGTGAAAGGAAAGGCGGGCTCTCCGTATGCAATAACAGACTATTATGATGTTGATCCGGATCTTGCATCGGATGTGGAACGGCGTATGGAAGAGTTTGAAGCTCTTGTTGAGCGTACACACAAAGCCGGAATGAAGGTGATAATGGATTTTGTTCCGAACCATGTGGCACGACAGTACAGGTCGGTATGCCGTCCCGAGGGTGTCAGAGACTTGGGTGAAGATGACAACAAGGACATGCACTTCTCAACAGGAAACAATTTTTACTATTGTCCAGGATGTGCTCTCGACCTCTCGGATGTCATCTTTTCAGCAGATTTGTGTGACCATACATATATGGAATGTCCTGCGAAGGCAACAGGGAATGATCACTTTGACAATCGCCCGGGCAGGAACGACTGGTACGAAACGGTGAAACTTAACTATGGTATAGACTATTGTGATGCGGGAGGACGTTCGTATCACTTTGACCCGATACCCGATACATGGAACAAGATGACGGACATACTCTTGTTCTGGGCGGCAAAAGGAGTTGATGGTTTCCGTTGCGATATGGCAGAGATGGTGCCTGCCGCATTTTGGGCATGGGCAACAGACAAGGTTAAGTACCGTTTTCCGGATAAGATATTCATAGGCGAGGTGTATGATCCAAATCAGTATCGCAACTATATTGGAGCTGGTTTTGATTATCTTTACGATAAGGTCGGCATGTATGACTGTGTACGCGATGTGATATGCGGCAGGCGCATGGCTTCGGACATAACATATATGTGGCAAGCTACAGATGACATTCGCAGCCACATGCTTTATTTCCTTGAAAATCATGATGAGCAGCGTATAGCGTCGGAGTTCTTTGCCGGTGACGGTAAGAAAGGTGTTCCGGGACTTATTGTCAGTGCCCTGATGCAGAAAAACCCGTTTATGGTCTACGCCGGACAGGAGTTTGGAGAGCGTGGAATGGACAAAGAAGGGTTCAGCGGAGTTGACGGTCGCACTACGATATTCGACTATTGGACAGTAGGAACGCTATACCGGGGTTTTATAAACAGGCGTAAGCAGACGGTTGCAGAGAAGCAGCTTTACGATATATACAAGAAAGTTCTTGGTATAGCGGTGAGAGAGAAAGCCGTAGCTGAGGGTGAGTTCTTTGACCTTATGTATGTCAACGGTCATATAGCGGACAAGCAGTACTCATTTATAAGGAAAGCCGATAACGAGCTTCTTCTTGTCGTGGCTAACTTTTCTGATAAATCTGTTGTTGCCGATGTCGTCATACCGCGTCATGCAATAGATTATCTTCATATCGTGGAAAAGAGCCATGAGGCAACAGACCTCCTGTCGGGTGACAAGTGCGTGCTTAATGTTAAGGCGGATGCACCGGTGTCTGTCTCTTTGGAACCGTATGGCGGAAGGATATATAAAATAAATCTTTAGTTAATCATAACAGACCATGGCAGAAGATATATTGTTGAATGCCCATAACAAAGAAGAGTTTCCTCCGGCGCATACAGCCGAGCATCTTCTCAACCAGACGATGATACGCATGTTTGGATGTGAACGTTCGCGTAATGCACACGTTGAGCGAAAGAAGAGCAAGATAAGCTATATTCTTGAGCGAAAGCCCGACCGCAAGGCAGAGAAAGAGATTGAGCGCAGGATGAACGAGCTGATAGAGGAAGACATGCCCGTGACGTTTGAATTTGTCACACGCAGCACTCTTCCCGACGGCATATTGCTTGACAAGTTGCCGGATGATGCTTCGGAGACAATACGTCTTGTGCGTATCGGTGATTATGATGTGTGTCCGTGTATAGGCAAGCATGTGCGGTCTACGGCTCAGATAGGGCGTTTTGAGATGCTCGGAACAAACTGGGATGAAGAAAAGCATTCATTCAGAATACGTTTCAAGATTGTGCAGTGAGACAGAATGCTGTGATAATCAGGACATGAACATAATATAAAAGTGGCGGGGACATATTTATCAGAACGATAGAATATGTCCCCGCCTTTATTTTACGATGTCCGGGACATCATATCCGATTGATGAATACGGACGTTAAAGCACCTTCTTGTAAAGCTCAACAATCTGTTCTTCGGTCACGTCGCGCGGATTTCCCGGCGTACAAACATCCGTTATTGCCTGTGCTGCAAGTGCCGGAATGTGCTCTTCCTTGATGCCAAGTTCAGACAAGTGTTGCGGTATGCCAACGCGTATGGCAAGGTCCTTAACCGCATCGCATGCAGCCTGTGCCGCCTCTTCTGCCGTCATTCCTGTTGTGTCGACACCCATGGTGCGTGCTATCACGCCGAATTTCTCGATGCATTCAGGCATGTTAAACTCCATTATGGTAGGCAACAGCAGTGCATTTGCCACTCCGTGAGGGATGTCATGCAGCGAACCCATGGGATGTGCCATGCCGTGTACAAGCCCGAGACCAACGTTTGAGAAAGCCTGTGCCGCAATATACTGTGCCAATGCCATGTTCTCGCGTCCCACGGGATTTGTCGGTTCGTCTACAGCGGTGGGCAGATATTCGGCAATCATCTTAATTGCCTGAAGCTCATACATGTCGCTCATTACCCATGCACCTTTTGTTATATATCCTTCTATGGCATGTGTCAGGGCATCCATGCCTGTTGCCGCTGTCAGTCCCTTGGGCAGAGAATATGTCAGTTCGGGGTCGACGATTGCAACTGCGGGTATGTCGTTGGGATCTACACATACCATTTTAGCCTGACGTTCTTCGTCAATAATTACGTAGTTGATAGTAACCTCTGCACCTGTTCCGGCTGTTGTGGGCAGTGCAACGATAGGCACGCTCTTGTGCTTTGTCGGTGCAACGCCCTCAAGCGATACGATATCAGAAAATTCAGGATTGTTGATGACAATGCCTATACCTTTTGCCGTGTCCATTGCCGAGCCGCCGCCTATGGCTACAAGGCAGTCTGCACCCGATGCCTTAAAAGCTTCGATGCCTTGTTTCACGTTTGTTACGGTCGGGTTGGGCTTTACCTCTGAGAATATCTCATAAGGAAATCCTGCTTCGTCCATGATGTCGGTCACCAGTTTGACCGTGCCCACCTTGATGAGTCCTTTGTCTGTAACGACAAGGGCTTTGTTCATGTTCATGCGTTTAAGGACATCTGCCAGTTCTTTTCTGCAACCGGCACCGAAGTAAGACACTTCGTTCAGAATGAATCTTTGTGACATAGGTTTATAATTCTAAAAGTTAACGATAATATAGTATTTTTCTTATGTAATGATAATGCCGACCAGACACAATGAAGCTTGCTTCATATTGTGTCGATACAGATTATCTTATTGCAAAGATAGCAAATAGAACTTAATAAAACATGTAATATCAGCTTTTTATGTTGGGAAATATGCTAAAACACAGTCAAAGCCACAATCTTTTGTCCCGGCATGAATGGTGAGGGCGGTTCCGGTATAAAATAAAAAGCCCCATGGATATGTTCTTCCATAGGGCTTCTCTGTACTATTTTGTCTCAATCTCTTCTTTCATGTCTATAAACTCTTTCTTGCTGTCATAAAACTCATACTGCAAGAAAGCCATCTTCTGTGATGAGACAACGTGCACGCCCATGCCGTATTTTATCTGCCATTTTCTTTTCAGGGAGATGATGCCCTGATTGATGTAGGCAGCCACATACGGGTGTACGTGCAGGTAAAACTTCTTTACGCCAATCTTGTTGACTAACTGGTCAATTTTGCTCTCTAACTGTTCAGTGAAAAGGATGCTTGATTTTATCTTTCCCTTTCCGAAACAAGTGGGACATGTTTCTTCCACATTGACATCCATGGCGGGGCGGACTCTCTGGCGTGTAATCTGCATCAGCCCGAACTTGCTCAAGGGAAGGATGTTGTGACGCGCCCTGTCTTTCTGCATGTTCTTGCACATGCGCTCATAAAGAATTTGCCGGTCTTCTGCCAGGTTCATGTCGATGAAGTCCACAACGATAATCCCGCCCATGTCGCGCAGTCTCAGTTGCCTTGCAAGCTCGTCCGCTGCGCCGAGGTTCACGTCAAGTGCGTTTGCCTCCTGTCCGTTTGCGGAGCGTGTGCGGTTTCCGCTGTTCACGTCTACGACATGCAGTGCCTCCGTGTGCTCTATTATGAGATACGCCCCGTGCTTGTAGTTCACTATTTTCCCGAAGCTGGACTTAATCTGCTTTGTTACGTTGAAATTGTCAAAGATAGGCACGTTGCCGTTGTACAGCTTTACTATTTCTGCCTTTTCAGGGGCAATCAGCGTGACGTACTGTTTAACCTCCTTAAAAATGTCCGTGTCGTTTACATATATGTTTTCGTATGAAGGATTAAACAGGTCGCGCAACAATGCCACCACCCTGCTTGTCTCCTCGTAAACGAGCTGCGGTCTTGTCTGGGTTTTCTGTACTTTTACTACGGCATCCTCCCAACGCTTCAGCAGGATTTTCAGTTCGGTGTCAAGCTCAGCCACTCTCTTGCCCTCGGCAACGGTGCGTACTATCACACCAAAGTTTTTCGGCTTGATGCTTTGTATAAGCTGTTTAAGCCTGGCGCGCTCTTCTCCGCTTTTGATTTTAGAAGAAACAGAAACTTTATCGTTGAATGGAATCAAGACCAGGAAACGTCCGGCAAAGCTCAGTTCGGCTGTAAGGCGCGGACCCTTGGTCGATATGGGTTCTTTTACTATTTGTACCAGCACCTCGTCGCCTACTTTCAGCTTGCCCTGTATTGTGCCTTCCTTGGGAAGGTCGGGCAGACGTGATGCCTTTGAGAAAGGATAAAGTTTTTTTCTGTCGCTCTGCACCTGTTTCAGGTACTTCTGATAAGAGTCAAATTGGCTTCCTAAGTCAAGATAATGCAGAAAGGCGTCTCTTTCATAACCTACGTTTACAAAACAGGCATTAAGCCCCGGCATAAGTTTCTTTACCTTTGCCACATAGATGTTTCCAACAGAGAACGATGCCGAGCGTGTCTCGCTCTGATATTCTACCAGATTCTTGTCTTCCAGCAGGGCAATCGAGATATCTTTCTGTTGAACGTCAATTACAACTTCGCTGGTCATTTTCTTGATTATTATGCTTAGTGAGTTCCAATAATAAAGGGCATGTCAATAAATCACCGTATGCGGGTTGATTGACATACCCTCAGTCCCGAATCGACTGACGAGCAGGCACTGCTTACTTGCTCTTATGTCTGTTCTTTCTTAATCTTTTCTTACGCTTGTGGGTTGCCATCTTGTGGCCCTTTTTCTTCTTACCGTTTGGCATAGCTCAAAATTTTAAAAGTTTAATATTATGATGTTATTTATTAAATGCGTCCCCAATTACTGTTCGCCCTTCATCTTGCTCACGAAGCTCTTTGCCGGCTTGAAGCTCGGAAAGTCGTGTGCAGCAATGACGATAGTAGTGTTTTTAGAGATATTTCTTGCCGTCTTCTCGGCTCTGTGCTTGATAACGAAGCTGCCGAAACCGCGGAGATAGACATTCTCCTTGTCTTCCAACAGGCTTTTCTTTATAACTTCCATGAAGGCTTCAACCGTTGCCGAAACATCCTTTCTTGCGATGCCCGTAGACCCGACAATTTCCTCTATAATGTCTGCTTTAGTCATCTTTCTGTTATTTGTTAGTTTATTACGATTTTTTACATTAGTTATTTTTGGAGTGCAAATATACAATTTTTTAATGTTATACTGAAATTTATTTCGCTTTTTTTGCAGAAATGGCGTTTAATATAAGGTAGAAGTGCTTAGCGTTCATAATGTTATGCCAACAGGAGTGCCGCTGGGACATACGTCAGCCGGTGTTTAATAATATTGCGTGTCTGTATGTGTTAATCAAAAAAAACATTACCTTTGCACCTATTATAATATAAAGACAACATTAAAAAAAGTACAGATGACAATGCTCAGCGAAAAACGCAGCAGCATGCTCCACGGTGTGCTGCTCATCACCTTGTTCTCATGTGCTGCTTTTTATATAGGCGACATGAGTTTTGTAAAGAACCTTTCCCTTAGTCCGATGATAGTGGGTATCGTGCTCGGTATGCTCTATGCCAACAGCCTGCGCAACAACCTGCCCGACACATGGGTGCCCGGAATACAGTTTTGTTCCAAGCGCGTGCTCCGCATAGGCATCATCCTGTATGGCTTCAGGCTTACTTTCCAGGATGTCACCGCCGTGGGCGTGCCGGCGATATGCGTCGATGCCATTGTTGTTACCGTGACGATACTCGGCGGCATGCTGATAGGGCGTATGCTGAAGATGGACCGCGAGCTTACGCTTCTCACGTCGGTTGGCAGCGGTATATGCGGCGCGGCAGCCGTTCTTGGTGCCGAGTCGGCAATAAGGACACAGCCCTATAAGACAGCAGTAGCCGTGTCCACGGTGGTTATATTCGGCACAATAGTCATGTTTGTCTATCCGGTGCTTTACCGCAACGGCGTGTTCGACCTCAGTCCGGAAGAGATGGGCATATTCACCGGTGCCACCGTGCATGAGGTGGCACATGTCGTAGGTGCCGGCAATGCCATGGGGAAGGCTGTCTCCGACCCGGCGATAATCGTTAAGATGATACGTGTCATGATGCTTGTGCCCGTGCTCCTTGTCATAAGCTATGCCATGGCGCGTGCGGCAGTGGCTGGTGGCGGCACCAAGAGCGGCGGCAAGGTGTCCATGCCGTGGTTTGCCATCCTTTTCCTTGTCGTAATCGGTTTTAACTCGTTCAATCTCCTGCCGGCGGATGTTGTCGGCTTTATAAACAACTTCGACACCTTCTTGCTCACCATGGCAATGACGGCGCTGGGAGCCGAGACGAGCATCGACAAGTTCAGGAAGGCAGGCTTCAAGCCCTTCCTGCTTGCCCTCATCCTCTTTGTCTGGTTGATAGGCGGCGGTTACTGCCTTGCCAAATTCTTCGTTCCGGCAATATTATGAAATAAAGGCAGGCGGCATACCGCCTGCCTTTATTTCTTAAAATCCAGATATCCTTCCACCCATGTGCCGTGCCTTTCGCGGTCGGGAGGATTGGATACGCTCAGCCCTATAAGCCTTATGGCGCGCAACGATGAATATTCCACTTGTCCCATGAGCATCTTGGCAAGCGGCAGAATGTCGTCTTTTGTCCTGATGACGCATGCCGACGTGACACTGCGCGTTATCTGTTCAAAGTCATGAAACTTAACCTTCAGCGTAAGTGTGCAGCCCTCGAAGCCGGTATGCCTGAGCCTTTCGGCAAGCTCCGTCACCACATGATACAACTCTATCACCACTGCCGAACGGCGGCTGATGTCTTCTTCCAGCGTATGCTCACATCCCACCGACTTCCTTATGCGTACACTTTCAACCGGGCGCAGGTCTGTTCCGCGCGCAAAGTCATAATACACGGCACCCTGCTTGCCGAACACTTCCGTAAGATGCCGCAGCGAACACTCCCTCAGCTGCATGCCCGTGAATATCCCCATGCGGTGCATCTGACGCGCCGTCTTTGGCCCTACGCCCCAAAAGTCTTCAATGCGCAAGTCTGCGATGAAGTCGAGCGCCTTGTCGGGATGAACGACGAACTGCCCGTCGGGCTTGCGCACTTCCGATGCAATCTTTGCAAGAAACTTGTTATACGACACGCCCGCCGATGCCGTAAGCTCCAGCCTTTCCCTTATTTTGTGCCTTATCTCCCGTGCTATGTCAGATGCAAGCTCCATGCCGGGCTTGTTCTCGGTGACGTCGAGAAACGCCTCGTCGAGCGACAACGGTTCTATGATGTCGGTATACTCCCTGAATATCTCATGTATGCTTTGCGACACTGCTTTATACCGCTCATATCCCGAAGGCACGACAATAAGTTCCGGGCAGAGCCTCCTTGCCTTTGCCATGGACATAGCCGACCGCACGCCGTAGCGCCGCGCCTCATAGCTTGCCGTCGAAACAACGCCCCGCGGACCGTCGGACCCCACGGCAACAGGCTTGCCGCGTAACTCCGGACGGTCGCGCTGCTCCACCGATGCAAAGAAAGCATCCATGTCCACGTGTATAATCTTGCGGTTTGTCATCTGCAAAGGCATTTCATTTATCATCACCGGGAAAACACCCCGTACCGTCCCGTTGCATGCAGCCAGCCAAATCCGATGTATCGGCATTGTGGTTGCGGCATAAGCGGCAAGAGGTATTTATATGTCACCAACTTACATCATTTATCTTTCTCAGACTTGTATACATCGCCGGTCTGCAAAGTTCTGTTATCTTATTGAACGAAGCATTTCGTCCTTAATGTGATTTCTCTACAAAAGTAACCACTTATTCCTAAGCTTAGGAATGTTTACACAAAAAGTTTTGTTTATACATTAAAATTCAGCAAGAACACTATGAATATTTGGGAGTATATGAAGTTTTTAGAGACTAAAACATTGACATGAAACGTATTTGTCTGTACTTCGTGTAATGACACTTTGATATATAAAAGCCGTACATGGTATCATATTGTCATGCAAAAAATGTCGTTGTAAAGTCTCATTCTACATGTCAGTAACGGTAAGGTGATGTTTAAAGAACATGAAGAATGTATACTTTTGCGGTAAGACAGGCAACTTTAGGCTTCAAAATGCGTACCTTTGGCACCCGAAGATGCCTGCTTTGAGACGTTAATATGCCAGCTTTGAGGTGCCAAGATGCCTGCTTTTGCACTCAAAGATGCCGCCTTTTGCGGAAAAACAGGCATTTTCTCAGCAAAATATATGCACACTTTCGTGTTTTCAGTCATAACTGTCTGTTACGGCGGACGTTATGCCTGCACACAAATCCACGCCGTTTTTACGCCCTCAAGGATTATTTTTTACAACCCCCGCATTATTCGGCGGTTGTGCAAAGTCATAGTGTAAGACTATCACAGCGAAATGCGGCAATATGTCATAATGTAAAGATTAAGCGCGTAGTATAAAAGAAGAAAACCTTGCTTCTTACCTCCTTCCTTAATCATTTGTCCTTTAACTTCTTCTAACTTCCCATAACTTCCTTAACTCCATAATACTTTCCTCCTTCCTCCTTTAACCCCTTATCTCTTTAATAATAATTTGCTTTTATGGAATATGTTTTGTAATTTTGCACATATATATAAGGTAAAAAGACATTAAAGACTAATTTCAATATGAAACAAACCAAGATTGTAGCTTCTATAAGCGACCGCAGGTGCAGTGTCGATTTCATTCGCCAGTTGTTTTTGGCAGGTGTAAATGTTGTCAGGATAAACACCGCACACGCCACGCCTGACGGGATAAGGACCATTATTGCCAACACGCGTAAGGTGTCTCGGCACATCGGTATATTGATTGATACGAAGGGACCTGAGGTGCGCAGTACCTATACCGAGGAGCCTATATCGTTCAAGGCGGGAGAGAGGGTCGCAATATGCGGCAATCCCGATGCCGACACCACGCACGAAGTGGTGAACGTTACGTATGCAGACATTGTTAAGGACGTGCAGGTGGGCGATGACGTGCTCTTTGACGACGGCGAGCTTGACATGAAGATTGTCGGAAAGGAAGAAGACAGGCTTATTGCCGAGGTGCAGAACGACGGCAAGCTGGGGGCACGCAAGAGCGTGAACGTGCCGGGCGAGCATATCGACCTGCCGGCACTTACGGAGAAAGACCGTAAGAACATCCTGCTTGCAATAGAGGAGGACATCGACTTCATTGCCCACTCGTTTGTGCGCAGCAAAGACGATGTGATGGCAGTGCAGCAGATACTCGACGAGCACGGCAGTGAGATAAAGATAATATCGAAGATAGAGAACCAGGAGGGTGTTGACAACATCGACGAGATAATAGAAGCCTCATACGGCATAATGATTGCGCGCGGCGACCTTGGCATAGAGGTGCCTATAGAGTGCATACCGGGCATCCAGCGCAAGATCATACGCAAGTGCATACTTGCAAAGACGCCTGTGATTGTGGCAACGCAGATGCTGCACTCCATGATTAACTATCCGCGTCCCACGCGCGCCGAGGTCACCGACATTGCCAATGCCATATACTACCGTACCGATGCGCTGATGCTCAGCGGTGAGACGGCATCGGGCAAGTATCCTCTTGAGGCGGTGCAGACGATGGCGGCAATCGCCGAGCAGGCGGAGAAAGACAAGATGCGCGAGAATGATATAGACATTCCGCTGTGCGACGACTGCGACATAAGCGAGTTTCTTTCAAAGTCGGCTATCGAGGCAACGGAGCGTCTTGGCGTAAAAGGCATAATAACGGACAGCAAGACGGGCAGGACGGCTCGCAACCTCTCGGCATTCCGCGGTCCTAATCCGGTGCTTGCGATATGCTATAAGGAGCGTGTGCAGCGTCTTCTTGCGCTCAGCTATGGTGTCATCCCCGTTTACCAGCACGACAAGATTGGTCCGAAGGAGCAGTTCCTTGCAGCCCTGCGCATGTTGCGCCAGAAGGGATACATCGGCATGGAGGACAAGATTGCCCACCTCAGCGGAAGTTTCGGCGAGGGTGGGGGAACGACGTTCCTCGAGATAAACAAGGTGTCGGACGTGTTTCATCAGACCTACCGCTTCCACATGCCTAACGAGGAGTAGACATGTAGGGCTGGGGAATGTATCCAAAAGAAGTCAAATGAAGTTATCGCTTCGCTAAGGAAGTTAGAATGAAGTTAAAGGACAAATGCTTTAATGCTTTATTTTTTATATCAAGACAATTGTCCTTTAACTTCTTGCGGCTTGAGCCGCATAACTTCATTTGACTTCTTTTGACTTCCTTTTTTATACATTAAAGCTTACAGATTATAGAAAGCCTGCATGAGGCTGTGGCGGTAGTTCTTGCTTATTTTAAGCTCGCTTACGTCGGAAAGCGGGGCATCGAGGATGCACGTTGATTCCTGTATCATCTTTATGTGATCGATATTCACGATATAACGTTTGTGTATCTGTACGAGTGACGGCGAGTAGTTCAGGATTATGTCGGCGGTGGTGCGCCGTCTCAATATCTGCGTCTGTCCGTCGTAGCAGACGACCTCCCACAGCTTCCTGTCCTGATTGTAGCGGAAGTATCCGATGTCGTTGAGCGTCAGCGGCTGGTGTTCGTTTATGGCATTCACTACAAGTATTATGGGCGGTGTGCCTGCATCTCTTTGTGTCACGGCATTCATTGAGGCAAGCTTGTTCTCGTAGTAGCGCGTCATAATCTTGCCCAGTTCCTGTTCCGTGGCAGGCTTAAGCAGGAAGTCGAAAGCCTGCCTCCGTATGGCGTCGATGAGATACTTGTCGTGCGCGGTATAGAAAACCACCTTCATGTCGGGGGTTACCTCGTTGCGTATCATCGAGCAGAACTGCAGACCGCTCATTGACGGCAGTTCTATGTCTATGAACAGTATGTCAGGCTCGGCATCTATAACTTTATCCATTGCCTCCGCCGTGTCGGTGGATGTGCCCACGATGTCCACTGAGTAGTGGCTTTCGAGCAGCAGCCTCAGCACTTCTATTGCCTCGCGGTTGTCGTCTATTATGAATATTTTTGTTATCTTGTTCATTGCTTTTATATATCAAACAGTGGTATAGTCGTAATCGTCCGGCAGCATTATCCATGAGCGGCATCCCTTTCCGCGTCCTCCCTCCGGGCTTTCTATCCCGAATGTTATCTGTTGCCGGTTCTTTTCGTTGAGCATCTGTATTGTCTGCTTTATTATGCGTATTCCGGTGTGTGGCGCGGGAGTCTTGCCGCCTGCCATGCCGCATCCGTTGTCGGTCACTTCTATGAGCGTCGCGCTGTCGCCGTGGCGCGATGCCCTGATGTGTAGCTCGCGCGCCTCTCCCGGCTGCGGCTTCATCGGGCGCAGTCCGTGCTTTATGGCATTCTCCACGAATATCTGTATCGTCATTGACGGCAGTCTCACCGTCGCGATGTCAACATCCGCATCGATGGTCTTTGTGTATTTGAAGCCGTCGCCCAGCTGTTGTTTCTCTATGCTTACATAATAGTCGATGAAGTTTATCTCCTCTTCGAGTGTGGTCTGAAGTATGTCTGCCTGTTCTATGCCCATGCGCAGCAGCTGTGTCAGGGCGTTGAGGTCCGACGGGGAGCCGTTCAGGCGTGAGAGCATCTCATGGTTAAGGGCATTGAAGATGAAGTGCGGAGTTATGCGGTTCCGCGTGTTCATCATGCGCAGGCTTACAATCTGCTGCCTCACCGTAAGGTCCTTGAGCCTTTGGCGGCGCTGCCTTATCTTCATGAAAGACAGTATCAGGGCGATTGCCATGACGGCGGCGGCAAGCATGGCTGCTATCCAGCGGTTTGTCATGCGGTGATGGTCAATCTGCTGTTGCTGCAGCATGAGCCGCTTGTCGTGTTCGTACTGCATGAGCTGCGTACTCATCTGCATGCGCATGTTGTTGTTCTTTATTGAGTCGTCGAGAGCCTTCAGGGCGACAGCCGTGCTGAAAGCCTTTTCCCATTGTCCGTTTGTCATTGCCGCGCGTTCAACAGCCTTCATGCGCATTATCCTCTGCTCCGGAAGCATACCGGGACGTTCTTCTGCTGCATCGGCAAGCCTTGAGGCTCCCTTAATGTCGCCGTCGAGCAGTGCAAGCTCAATGCGCTGTGTGTCAAGATAGTAGAGCGGGATGTCGAACCCAACCTTCCGGAAGAACATCTCCGATTCGTCTATGAGCGTCCTTGCCTTGCTGCCCATGCCGAGCTTTATGTACACGTCGGCGAGGTTTGTCCGTACAAAGGCAATGTCCCATTCGGCACTGGCATTGCCCTTGAGCGTTGCTTCGGCTTTTTCAAAGCATGCCCGTGCCTTCCCGTAGTCGCCTTGCTGGTAGTAGTCGTTGCCGCGGTTGTTGTAGTAGAGGAACTTGTCGTTCCGGGTCATGTGCGGCATGAGCTTCCCTGTGCGCTCCCACCATGCCTTGCTTTCCTTGAAATCGCCCATTGCCGTATATACAGAACTTATGCCCATATATATAATAATGTATGTGTCGTTTCCGAGTTTTGCCGAGTCCGCCACGGCAAGCGCCTGCATATAGCTGTCGGCACTCAGGTCGAGCTGTCCGTTCTGCCGGTATATGTCGGCGATGTTCGTAAGTGCCATAATGCGGTAGGGCGTATCGTTGGTAAGCCCGTCCATGCGTTTCAGGGCTTTCTTGTTGTAGAATATTGCCGAGTCGGGCACGCCCGCCATGCCGGCAAAGAATGCTCCGCGTTCCACGAGCCATTCCACTTCGAGCCTGTGGCGCGTGTGGAAGTCCGACGACGGCGTGCGTCTGAGGTAGTCGCCTGTACGGTTGTTGGCAAGCAGGAACGAGTCTGCCTTCATCTCCGTGAAGTATCGTTTGGAGCGCATGCACAGCCACATGTAATATGTGTTGCTGTCGGTTGCCTCGCTGAGCCCGTTGCTTATGATTCTTTCTGCCGCGCTGAAGTTTCCACGGCGCATGGAGTCCTGCACGTCCTGCAGCTCATATTCCATCAGCGTCAGCCTGTTTTTCCTCTGCATGGAGTGGCAGGATGCGAGGAGCAGACCGGACAGTACGAGCAGGAATGTCTTGGTGGGGGTGTTCATGGATTATACTTTTATATTGTTCTGATACAAAAATACGTAAAAAGTGATAATATGTCAAAAGAATAATGTATTAAAACAGCAGCGTGAACGGGCACCGCGTGCTTTTTTATCCCTTTTGTCCGTGTATTTCAGCTTGTTGTAACGATATATTCCCTTTTATGTATGTTCGTAGGCGGAAGGTGTTTGCCACACTCTCCGATATGACATATCTTTGCAGGGGTTGGGGCAACGTCGTGCGAAGTTGCGTACAGCAGGTAATTTTCAGGCAAAGCCGTGTTAGTATGGACAATTATAAATTAAAACAAGAAAGGATTATTATGCAGAGAAATGTATTGAAGAGTATGGCTCCGTTGTTTTTCATCTGTCTTTGTGCGTGTCTCTTCGCAGGATGCGGAAGCGACGGCGACGGCGGTGACGGCGGAGGAGATGGAGGCGACGGCGGTACGGAGTATAAAATCGGCGACCTCGTGGGCACGTGGGAGATTGTGCACACTAAATATACGCGCCGTGAGAACGGCAGGGTGGTCGACTCGGGTTCTGCGGACGTATCAGGCGAGCACAACAGGTTTGTATTCTATTCCAACGGGCGTTTCGAGTTCCTCGAATATGACGGCGGCGGTATCTGGCATCAGGACGGCAGGGGGACGTTCTACATGCGCAACGGCAACGTTGTCTTTGAGGGAGACGACTTCGAGGATGCAAGTATCCTGTCGCTGAGCGCGTCGAGGCTGGTCGTGAAGTATAAGGTTACGGAGGAGAAGGGCAATGTCTTTATAGAAACCGAGTATACCGACACTATGGAGCGCATAGACGAAAACTCCCCGAAGCCCGGCGATGAGGGCAGCGGCGCATATACGAAGAGCGACCTTGTGGGCACGTGGGAGATAGTGCATTCGCAGTATGTCTACAAGAAGGACGGCAGCGTCATAGATGCCGGCTCAATGGACGTCTCCGGCGAGCACAACAGGTTTGTGTTCTATTCCGACGGGCGTTTTGAGTTTCTCGAGTACGACGGGGACAGCCGGTGGCACGAGGACGGAAAGGGAACGTTCTATCTGCGTGACGGCAATTTTGTCTTTGAAGGCAGTTATTTCCACGATGCCCGGATATTGTCGCTCAGCAAGACGAGGCTCGTGGCACGGTATACCGTCGTGGAAAAGACGGCTGTAATAGCGGGCAGGGAGTACACGGACGTGGAGTGTGAGATGACGGAAACCATGGAAAGGATAAACTGACGTTATTGCATAATGTGTTGTTTAACCCGCGCATGAAGTTTCATGCACGGTCTTCACTGGGAGCTGCGGCATGACGGGCATGAAAACCATGGTCTGACATAAACGCCTGTCTGTTGCAGCTCCTTCTGTGCAGATGCTTTATCCATTAAAGACAAACCATATAATATGAGACAAAAGATACAGAGGGCAGCCGGCACGGACATGTTCCGCGCGGCTGCTGCAGCTTGCCTGCTGTGCCTTTCATGCCACATGCATGCAGGCAAAAGGCTCGTAAGGGTGATAGAGCCGACGTACGCCACCGTCACCAACTTTATGTTCGGACGGATGGCAGTTTTCAACAGCAAGGGGATGGGCGGCATCGTCACCTCCGGCGGCAAGGAAATCCTTCCCTGCGTATCTCCGGTGGTGGTGCCTGTATACAGCGGTCCTGACGGCGTGGCATACTATTATGACAGCGCGGCAGGGCGCGGCACGCTGATAGACATGGACGGCAACAAGGTTGCGGTGCTTCCCGAGGGAGTGCTGTCCAACACGGCACAGCGCTTCAACAAGGGCATGCTCCACGTGTTCGTTCTTGAAGGGAGCAAGATGTTGCCGAAGATGAAGTGGGGCATGGCTGACACGTCCGGCAAGATAGTTGTGCCTACTGTCTACGATGCCATGGGAGCCGTGAGCGAAGGGCTTATCAATGTCTATATCAACGGCAAGGGCGGATACATACTTCCCGACGGCAAGGTGGCGCAACAGTTTATCTACGACGAGGCATACCCTTTCAGCAACGGTCTCGCCAAGGTAGGGCAGAGGAAGCACGGCAAGATGAAGTACGGACTGATAGACCGCGGGGGCAACGTGGTGGTTCCGCTTGAATACGACTCGATGCAGGACGGTTTCAGCGACGGCCGCAAGGCTGTTGGTAAACTGGATATCAAAAGCGGCAAGTGGTCGTATGGCTTCATAGGTACGGACGGCGAGGTGGCCGTACCGCTGAAATTCTCGATGGTAGGTACGTTCAATGAAGGCTTGTGTGCCGTCACGGACCGTGAGCACAAGGACAACATTGCCTTCATCAATACCGCAGGCGACATTGTCATTCCCTACATCGACAAGTCGGACCTCTTCGGCATGCCGGTGTTCAACGACGGCGCCTGCATCCTCCGGTGTTCGGGCAAGGCGGGCGCAATAGACAGAAATGGCAATGTAATAGTACCTTTTGAATACGACAACGAGACATTCCTCGACAAGTCGCCCGACTTTTTCCATGTCAACGGAGCCGCCTTACGCCTGCCGGTGTTCGTAAACGGTCTGGCTGTCATGCGGAAGAAGGGCAGGTGGGGTGTCTTCGACAAGGCTGGAAGGAGCATCATACCAGCCGAGTACGAGCAGATTGTCGGCAGCAGGACCCGCGCCTACTTTTTTGTCAGGAAAAAGGGCAGGTGGGGGATGGTTGACTCTGCTGGAAGCATGTTGCTGCCGCCCGTGTATCAGGACCTGAGCATCAATCAGGATGAGGACATGGTGTGCTATAAGGAGGACAAGAAGTGGGGATTTATGAAAATAGAAGACTGAGCCATGTGCCTGCGTAAGTTTAAGACGGCATTGTTTATGCTCACGATGCTGGCAGTCTTGCCTGCCAGGGCATTTGAGGCAGGCGAGCTGATAGACCATGGCGGCATGAAGTGTCTTGTTCTTAGGGTCGTGGACGGTCGTGCCCTGATAATGGCACGTCCCGGACTGCTGCTG
Organism: uncultured Prevotella sp.; assembly: GCA_900545525.1. GTDB lineage: Bacteria > Bacteroidota > Bacteroidia > Bacteroidales > Bacteroidaceae > Prevotella. The sequence goes on along the minus strand of UQZX01000003.1, from coordinate 4,032 downwards.
GACGGCGATGCTGACAAGCAGAGGGAACGGGTGGAGAAGCTGAAGCTTGTGGCTCCTTTCTACCATAAAGGTGCCGTTGACATCATCCCGAACCCTTCGGGCAAGTTGAAGGACCTGAAGAAGCACAGGGCTGCAGTGAACAAATCAGGGCATACCGGCATGGAGGCGGTAGAAAAGTACTGTCGTGACAACAACATCGCCATGGCAGAGTACTTTCCGAAATATTCGTGGGCAGCGGGATTCGGCACAGGATGGTTTCTTGGCGATGTCGAATGCTCGGCGTGGTATTATGAATTTCTTGGCAGCACCATGCCTTTGGAGAGGGTCAGGGCTATGAACCGGAAGTCGGCGGAAACGGGTTTCCCGTTCTTCTACCCGTGCAACATAGAGACTGCAACACCGTCGTTCGGGGCGCACCGCTGGCGGGTGATGCTTTTCAAGATAGTCACTTCCGGCTCGTCCAGCGTTGTTGGACATTTGTTCCATGTGCAGATGTTTCCCCGCGACACTCCTTATGCCGGCTCGCCCGATTTAAAGGGTGTGCCGGTAGGCGATGCCCTGAAATACGGACTGTGCATGCTGGCGTGTAAATGGATACCGGACGGGGAATGCGGCAACTGAACGGTCATCGGGCTTGCAGGATTGTTGTCCCCTCCGACATGTTCCTGCACCGTGGCTTTAGGAGCGGCAAGACATCTGGAGGTGTCTGAAAAGCGGTGAAGACCGTGCATGCGGCAGACATTGACGTCCCGTTTAAAAGAAGGAAATATCAGTCTCGGAAAGCGGAGCGTCAGGCGCAAAAAAATCTAACGTTAAACGGAAAAAATCTAACGTTCCAAAAATATTTTTCTAACGTCAGACAGAAAAAAATCTAACGTCAAAAAATTTTTTTCTAACGTTCGACAGGAAAAAATCTGACGTTAGATTTTTTTGCGTCTGACGTTCAAAATTTTTCCACCGGTATTTCATGCTTTTTTCTTCTTGTATTCCTGTTCTTTTTCATGATATTCCGTGCTGTTTCCCGAATATTTCAGATCCTTCCATCCGATGCCTCCAAAGAAAACCGTGTCAGTCATGCCTTGTAGATAACATGCCGTGGTTTGTCTGCCTTTTTATATGACAAACCACCCCTGCCCCTCCTTTGGAAAAGGAGGGGACACAGGCGCAGGCATTGTATACAGGCATTTGTCCTTTAACTTCATATAACTTCCCATAACTTCTTTAACTTCCTAATACTTTACTCCTTACTCCCTTACTCAGCGTCCCCTCCTTTTCCAAAGGAGGGGCAGGGGTGGTTTGTAATATTCATCGATCTCACGTTATATATGCAAAAAATATGCAGACATGTTCGTCTGAACAGATGTTTTTCCGTATATTTGTAGGCTTATTTTTATTTAAAGATATTTTATGAAAAGACTATCGGCAATATTTTCACTGCTTACGATGACGGCGGTGATGCTTGCAGTTCCTGCAAAGCGCGGTGTGTGGAAAACGGTGCGTCTGGCAGACGGAACCGAGGTTAGGGTAGAACTGAGGGGAGATGAGTACGGGCATTTCTGGCAGTCGGCAGACGGCGTGAAGTATATTGAGGATAATACAAAGGGCGTTTATAAGGTTGCCGATATGAAGACTGTGTCCGAAAAGGCATCGGCGCGCCGCCGCTTGGTTTCCAAAGCGCGTTCGGCAGCGAAGCTCCGTAAGTCGAAGGCGGCATCCAAGGCTCCGCTCTATACCGGCAGCAAGAAGGGGCTGCTGATACTTGTACAGTTCAGCGACAAGCAGTTCAAGGCATCCAACAACCTCGCATTGTACCGCCAGGTGGTCAGCGGCACCAACTATTCCAACGCGTCGCTCGGTTTCAAGGGCAGCGTGCGCGACTATTTCCGCGACCAGAGCGACGGGCAGTTCGACTTCGACATAGACGTTGTGGGTCCGGTGACGCTGCCCAACCCGTATGCCTATTATGGCGCAAACGATCTCTACGGCAACGACGTTAATGCCGAGGAGATGATTTCGGAGGCATGCAATATGGTTGACGACGAGGTTGATTTCACTCAGTACGACTGGAACGGCGACGGCGAGATGGAGCAGGTCTTCGTGCTCTATGCCGGTCATGGCGAGGCATCGTATAATGACGACGACACGGTGTGGCCTCATGCGTGGTATCTCAAAGATGGCGCAGGGATAACCTTGAGGCTTGACGGCGTGCTCGTAAACTCGTATGCCTGCGGCAGCGAGCTTGGCTCGGGCAGTAAGATAGACGGCATAGGCACTATCTGCCATGAGTTCTCGCACTGCTTCGGGCTGCCCGACATGTACGACACATGTAATGATGGAGGAAACTATGGTATGATGTCGTGGAGCCTTATGGACTATGGCAGCTATAATGCCGACGGATTTATTCCCCCATGCTATACCAGCTATGAGAAAATGGCGGTGGGCTGGAAGCAGCCGATAGAATTTACCGGGGATATGGAGGTTAAGGACCTTAAGCCGTACAGCGAGGGAGGCGATGCCTACATATTATATAATGAAGGCAACCGCAATGAGTACTTCCTCTTGGAGAACCGTCAGCTTACCGGTTGGGACGAAGGGCTGTGGGGACACGGACTGCTGGCGATACATGTTGATTATGATGCCAATGTATGGGAATGGAACGAGGTTAACTGCACAGACGGTTATTCAGGCAACAACCATCAGAGATGTACCGTGATACCTGCTGACGGCAACTATGTTGAGAGCATCACGGCAGTTGCAAATGATGCTTTCCCTTATCGTTCGTCAACAAGCATAACGAATTCTACAAGCAATACAACCCTTTACAACCGTAATACTGACGGCACATACAAGATGAACAAGTCGGTTACGGGCATCACGCAGAATGCCGACGGCACGGTGTCGTTTAATGTCAAGAAAGATGACACCGGCGGCAACACCGGCGGTGGCGATGACGTTGATCCGTCAGAATACCTTTTCTATGAGTCGTTTGACGGATGTTCAGGCTCTGGCGGAAACGACGGATTGTGGAGCGGCAGCGTTGCCAATGCAAAGTTCAATGCGGACAATAGTGGCTGGACATCTTCCTACAAGTATGGTGCCGACAAGTGTGCCAAGTTCGGAAACAGCAAGAATGCGGGTACCGTGACTACTCCCTCGTTTACTGTAAACGGCGAGACGACATTCACCTTCCTTGCCGCCCCGTGGGACATGGACAGCGAGTTGCTCGACCTTTCGGTAAGCGGCAACGCCACGATAAGCCCGTCTGAGCTGACCATGCAGGCACATACATGGACGCCGTTCACCGTGACGATAAAGGGGCAGGGCAGCGTAACGGTAACCTTCAAGCCCGCCAAGCGCATGTTCCTTGATGAGGTCAAGGCATTCGTGCCAACTACGACGGATGTAAAAGGCATCACGGCAGACACGGCTGTCAAGCCTGCCGACAACCGCATATACAGCCTTGACGGACGTTATGTCGGAACGGACAAGAATGCCCTTCCTCACGGAATATATATCATCGGAGGCAGGAAAATTGTCAGATAGGCACGTGTCACAGGCATTTTGCCTGTGTACGGTGGAATTGAAAAACGCAGGGAGCGGCGGCAGAAGTTAAATTTCCCAACCTGTGTAGGGACATATTCTTGTATTTGTCCAGTTGTAACATCCTGATATTCAACGGTTGTCAGGCGGACAAATACAAGAATATGTCCCTACACAGGTTGGGAAATTGATTTAACGTGAGTTCGATGAATATTACAAACCACCCCTGTCCCTCCTTTGGAAAAGGAGGGGACGCTGAGTAAGGGAGTAAGGAGGAAAATATTAGGGAGTTAAAGAATTTATGGGAAGTTAGAGGAAGTTAAAGGACAAATGATTAAGTGTGTAGGAACGGGAGTAAGGAGGAAAATATTAGGGAGTTAAAGAATTTATGGGAAGTTAGAGGAAGTTAAAGGACAAATGATTAAGTGTGTAGGAACGGGAGTAAGGAGGAAAATATTAGGGAGTTAAAGAATTTATGGGAAGTTAGAGGAA
>UQZX01000002.1 GCA_900545525.1 uncultured Prevotella sp. | reverse complement strand
TAGAAACGACACACGCCTTTTCTTCCGCAACGACATCCGTGAGACGGTGGCCGAGGTAGCGAAAGGGCAGAAAGTGATGTTTGTATACGGCGGAGGGTCGGTCGATGGCAACGGCTGCCGAAACGATGTGATGACGACACTTGCCGACGCGGGAATCGAGTTTGTGGAATACGGAGGTTCTTCGCGCGAGTTTGCGAAGATAGAAGAAGGCATCCGTACGGCAAAGGCAAACGGTGTGACGATGATTATCGGAGCTGGCGGCGCAAGCGTAATGGACAGTGCCAAGCTGATAGCCTTTGGCTATTATCACGAAGCCGACTTGTGGGACTACCTGAAAGGGAAAACGTCTTACGGACTGGAGCGGATGCCGCTCGCGCTGATTCCCACCTATCCGTCGAGCGGTTCGGAGAACGGACTGGGTGCGGTATCGGTAGACTCACGCAACGGCGACTTCGGTACGGCATATGGTATACCCGCCGACTACGCTATCCTCTGTCCGAAATATTCTCTTAGTCTTGACAAGGAAATGACCGCCTACACAGGGCTTGTCACGCTGGTGCAGCTGTCGGCGTGCATTCTCGGCGACCGCAACAAGATGTCTTACGATGCAGGCATTTCCTATATAAAGAATGTTCTTGAAGCCACACGTACGTTACAGGAGCATCCCGATGACCTTGATGCGCGGGGAACAATCATGCTGGGCGCGTCGCTCTCCACTTCTTCACGCCTCGGTATAGGAAAAGTAGAGCAGTTTGCTTATGAGATTTATGAGTTGGAATTTCTGCCCGAAGTTCTCTTCGACAGCACCTACCGCCGCAGTCTGACAACCATATTTCCCCGTTTCCTCCGCGTCATGGGACGGCATCATGAAGAAGAAATCCGCAAGTATTTCCTTGATGCATTCGGCTTCGACTCGTCCGTTGAAGACTCTTCGCACAAGCTGACGGAACTGTTCGCATCCTTCGGCGTGCCGATGTACTACAACGGAGAACTCAGCCGTGAGAAGGTGGACGCCGTTCCGTGCCAGACAGAACTCAGCAGGGAGGAAGTTTTTGAGGTGATAAAAGCCGTGGTAAAGGGATAATTGAAAAATGTAACAGATGCTTCATTCCCTGTATTTCGTCGGATTAACCCCCAAATTGCGCTGTACGTAGCGGCTGAAATAGGCGGGCGACGAGAACCCGAACATATCGGAGATACGGACGAAAGTCAGCGACTTGTCGCGCAGCAGACGGGCAATGTCAAGGGCAGTGTAACGGTTTATCCAGTAGTTGGCAGCGTAGCCGCTCACCTTCTTCGACACTTCGGAAAGGTATTTGGGCGTTACGCAGAGTCGGTCGGCATAGTACGACACCTCGCGGTGCTGGCGATACGTGCCGTCCTCCAACATGGATAGAAATCGGTTAATGATTGTGGCACTTTGGGTGGAGATGTCCGTCTCGTCGTAAAGATGAGAGTGAAAATCGAAGAAATCGAGGATGAGCATCTGCACAGCGGCAATGAGCATGTCACGGTGGAAGTGGTGTCCGGTGTCAACGAGGCGTTGCTCCACCATACGGAAGTCATTGCGGCACACCTCCTGCTGCTCCGGCGTGAGGTGCATCACGGGGTTGAGGAAGAGGGCAAGCTGCCCTTTTGTTCCGTAGTTGCTCTGTGGCATACAGAGGCTTATGAAGTCCGAATTGATATAGATTATCTTCACTTTGAAGTCTGCCGAAGGATGCATCCATTCTATCAACTTACCCTTGCGCACTATCATCAGGTCACCTTCATGCAATTCAAATTCCCGCCCGTTAAAGACAAACCGGCAGGAACCGCCCGTACAAAGCGCATGAACCAAATACTGGCTGTAACAATCTGCATTGCAATAGAAACTATAGTTGTTTCCTTGCACATGCTGCAAAGAATCGGCAATTATAACATTTTTCTGTTCGTCCATAACTTATATTTCATTAAAACAATTGCAAATATACATATTTCCAATCATATACGGTATGATTGAATATAAAATGCACTTGTCTTTTTTACGGTTTTCAACGTCCTCCTCAACGAAGAAGAACCACGAAAGCCTGTAGAAACCGAAATAAATGTATTTTCATCCGTAATCCGTGTAATGTTACTCACGGGTAATACTTCTACTTTTGCATCACAATAATTTTATAACATAAACAGATATGAATTACAGAACATTAGGACTTAGCGGACTGCGCGTATCCGCAGTCGGACTGGGGTGCATGGGCATGAGCCACGCCTATGGCGCGCCTGCCGATAGACACGAAATGACTGGTCTGCTGACTGATGCTGTGGATATGGGATACAACTTCTTCGATACCGCCGAGGCGTATGGAACTCCCGAAAATCCGCATGACAATGAGGAACTGCTCGGCGAAGCCTTGAAGCCACTGCGCGACCACGTGGTGATTGCCACCAAGTTCGGCATATCTTTCGACAGACCGGACGCCCCCGGCACTCATGCGGTTATTCCCTGCTCGCGCCCCGACGTGATACGCCGTTCGGTGGAAGGCTCATTGCGCCGCCTGCAGACCGACCGCATCGACCTTTACTATCAGCACCGTATTGACCCGGACGTTCAGCCTGAAGTCGTGGCAGAGGTAATGGCGGACCTTATACGCGAAGGGAAAATCCTGCATTGGGGCATCTCGGAAGCAACAGAGGAATACCTGCGGCGCGCTCACGCCGTGTGCCCCGTGACCGCCATACAGAACCGCTATTCGATGATGGCACGACACTACGAACAGCTTTTCCCCGTGCTTGAAGAATTAGGCATAGGATTAGTTGCCTTCTCGCCCCTTGCCAACGGAGTTCTGACTACATATTACACCGCTGACAGCAGTTTCGACGCCGCAACGGATTACCGTGCATCCATGCCGCAGTTCCGCAAGGAGAGTTTCGGGCAGAACCGCAACCTGTTCGCATTGCTTGACCGTCTTGCCGAAGAGCATCATGCCACGCCTTCACAGATTGCCCTTGCTTGGATGCTCTGCAAGCATCCGTGGATTGTACCCATCCCCGGCACTCGGCATCTCTGCCGCCTGAAAGAAAACATCGGTGCGGCTGACATAGCCTTGACGGTGGATGAAGTACTGAATATAGACGAAAAACTTGATAATATGAAGATGAGTGAGGTGTTCGGCGGGTCGTCAATAAAAATAAAGAAGATTGTATAACAAAAACTCCGAAAATAGGAATAAGAATAATGGCATGGAGGGTGAATGTAAAAGCATCAGCTGAGCCTCTTAACAACCATGCCGTTAAGAAACTCAGCCGATATAAATAGACATATTATTATTTTACGATGACCTTGTCTGTACTGTTGCCAATCCTCACAACATACAGTCCTTTGCCGGCATTAACCGTTACGGTGCCCCTCTCGGCAACACCGTTATTATACAGCTTACCGTCTGCCGTGTATATATAATAAGGAACGGAAACATTGCCGTTGTTTGCTATGCTTATGGCTCCATTCTTTCCACTTACACCATACGTAACATCGCCTGTCATTACACCGCCTATGGATGTCGGGAAGTTCTCGGTCTCTATGATTTCCTTAAACTCTCCACGACAGAACGTGTTGAGATAAGCATCTCTTGACCCCACAGGTACATACAAGACAGCATCCTTGGGAAAAGGCACTACACTTCCGTTTATGTCAAGAATTGGAGGAACCGCAGATTTGGCATAAACCTCCTTTATCGCCGTACATAAACTGAACGCATTATAAGAAAGAGTATTTAATGTCGCGGGCAATATAAGTTTCTCTGTTACCGTGGATTCAAAGACATTTTCACCTATGGTTGTCAAACCATCGGGCAGTTCAAGACTCTTCATCCATATTTTTCCAAAAGCCTTGTTGCCTATTACTTTAAGTTTCTCAAACCATTTAATTTCGTTCAAGTTATTACATTTATAAAATGTTTCATTGTTTATTCGCTCCAAATTTGCCGGAAGCTTCAAACGGCTCAGTTTTTCACAATGACTAAATGCACCGTTACCTATCTCAACTAAAGTTGACGGGAGTTCCAGCTCTGAGATATTAAAGAAACAAAAGGCGTTCTCTCCTATACTTTCAAGACCTTCATTGAATTTTAATTCTCTTACATAGTTACCACTGCCCCAAAAAGCTTCTTCCCCTATTTTCTTCAAAGACGACGGAAGTTTTATTTCATTCAAGAAATTACAACAATAAAAAGCACGTTCCCCTATCTCTACAGTTCCTTCCGGTATTGTAACTTTCTTCAATACCCCAGCGCTGAAAAAGGCTAAAGGACCAATAACTCTTAATGTCGAAGGAAACTCCAGTTCCGTCACATGCACATAGGCAAAGGCTCCGTTTCCAATAGTATTAAGATTTCTCGGGAACTTTAAACTCGTAAACCATGCACTGCTTGACACATATCCTCTAAAAGAATTATCAGGTATCAGACCGTCTTCAACGTCACATCCACTCATATCAAGTTCTCTCAACTTTCCGTTTAACTTGCAGTCATTAAGAACACTTATATTGGCATGACTCAGAAATCCGTTTACCACAATAGCATCAATCTGATACTTTTCATTGCCAAGCAACGCCGCAAGGTCATCATCCTTTGTCAGTTCCACGGTTCTTACAACTTGTGCATTGGCGTAACAAGACGAGACAAACATAATAATTAAAAGAAAAACTCTGTTCATAAGATTTATTTTAATAGTTTTTGTTTCATATAAGTAGAAATGTTTTAACAAAGATACTCTTTTATTCCGAAACAATATCATATATATTGAAATATCTATTCCTTTGCTATAACATTTCTACTCATATCCAAGCAAAATATTCTTTATTTGTTTATTATACGCTTTATATCTACTACAACATTGTTTTCTATAAGACTTACAAGATATATACCTTTTTGATATTGCGACGTATCTATATTCAACTCCGTTTCCGATTTGTTTAAAGTATACTCCTTTACAAACGAAGACATAATAGTTGAGGTCAATCTTATTTTTGTTTTTCCAGTAGCGGGAGCAGATATCTTAATATTAAGATTGCCAGAGAATGGCAATGGAGATATTTCATCCAGCTTCATAAAGTTACCAACACTCACGTTAGCATAGCTTACGGCTCCATCTTTATCAGCCACAACACGAACCTTATATTCTCCTGCCTTCTCTGCCGGCAAAGTTATATTCTGTCCCCGACCAACAAGGTTGTTGTCTGCATCATACCACTCATAAGAAGCTTTTTCTTTCACATTCCCTGCATTCAACTCATACTTTCCGTCAATTACCTTATAATCAGCATACGGTTCCATCGTCTGTCTCGGTTCCGTTATCACCATAAATGCCTCACCGCCTACAATCTTTCCTGTTTCAGCATCACGCTGCACCACATGGAACAAAGCCGTATCCGGTTTCAGTACTTCAACACACGCAAGCTGGTTACATTTTATTGCTATATTACTAACCTGAGCCGCACGGACATTTATATTTTCAACCCTGCTGTTCTCACTGAGCATTCTTATATCCATTGAGTTTGTTCTTGCTACTTGTAAGTCATTTCCCTGCATACCATTCTCCTGCCAAGACGAAAGCAAGGGCTCTGACATATTCATAGAAACTTCAATCTTGTCAAACACAGAAGATTTACAATGAACATCTTTCATTATCTCTATATTATATGCCCGGTCCCCATTACTATCATTGCGTACATTCAATGGAACATAGTTACAAATACCTTTTATGATAGTAAGATTCTTCTGTACAAGACATTTATTGGCTACTAAATCTGACATAAGCCTATATAACATGCCCTTATCTGTAGTTTGTTCACCAAAAGAATTTGTCATCTTATTCAGCAAACATACATGCAGATATTCACCCTGCTGCAATACTTTTTTAGCCAATCCCCTTGGCAAAGTCCATTTTTGATAAAAGACTCTTGAGCTTCCAGCAGGAATAACCTCATCTACTTCCAACACATTTATCGGTCCTCCATAATCATCTTGCGAGTTTTCACATTCTTCACCAAGCCAAGTTTTAACACCAATCATCAACGAAGCATCCGCCCAATAAGGATGTATATACATGCCATACCCCGGGTAATCTTTTGAACCGCGATTATGCACTCTAAAATAGATATAAACATCCTGATCGACATCAGTAACCTTTACAGGTTCACTTTCTTGATTTACAAATCCGTCTTTTTGATTGCGGACCCATATATCCGGACTGTTCCAAAAAACATCGGTTGTCAGATTTGGTTCCTTACCGGTATCCTCATCATTATCTTTCAAATATAAGTCAACATCTAACGGTATTTTGTTAAACGCCAAATCTTCACCGACAGACAGAGGAATAGATGAATAAAGAGGGGTTTCGTCTCTTACATCATTTGCCTTTGCATAATTAAAAGCCTCATCCATACCGACATACCCGTTTTTATCTACATCAGAAGCTATCGGCATCGATGTTAAGATATTCCTCTCGTTTACAGCACTTGTCCACTTAAATACAAACTCATCGTATGGTATATCCGGACAAGCCCACGAAGATTCACTACCCGTACATGCTGTAGCAATGACACGCCCTGACTTCTGAAGATTATCAATAAAACCGCCTGAAAAGCATTGCCCCAACAACACGTTTATGGACCGTACATTAAACTTGTCAAGAGCTGAAGCAAGTTCCGTATCGTCCAACCTTTCATTATTCCACAAACAGATATATGAATTTGACACATAATCATAACTTCCACCATGGTCTATTACATAAAGAAAAAGATGGGCATCATCTTCAAGTCGTCCTGCAAGGTTATTCAATACATTTATTACATTTGTTTTTGTTGCCGCATACTTTATATCATCTGCTCCATCAAAATCCAAATCCAAAGGTGAAGAAACAAACTCTCCTGTTGAAAGCATACGCATATCTTTACCGGGATCTGTTCCGTCGGCAATAATCGGTATTATGTTGTCCTTCGGAATGTTATATTTGTTTACTAACGTCTGATATATATACGAACAGTCATTCCAATACCTTTCATAATTGCTGTACCTATTTACTCCACCGCTTAATATTACGGCATAAGTATTCAACGGAACATCCGTATTTGCATTTTGTTCTGAACCTTGTTCTAATTTTGGAACTCTTATTTTAAGTTCTGCATTGCTTCCATATCTGTTCTTCACATCCACCGGTCTCAACATATATTCAGATGGCGGCATAGTCAAGTCTTCCTTCGAATAAGGGATACTACTACCTGATAAATGTCTTTGTACAGGCACTTTTATGATTGAACATTTATGTTCCCATCCCTTCATCGGCTCTTCATCCACAAAAATCACAATGCTATCAAGAAAGATTTGATAGGCATCTTCTGGCGCTATCTGAAATGTTGTATCAAGCATAGACATATCATCATAATATCTGGCATTCATGGGAGCTGCGCTTTGTACCAGCATATCATGACCTATATAATAATCGACATCTTTTCCCTCAAACAAAGATTTCACTCTGTCCAAAGCTTCTTTATCTGTAATAAATTTTGGTAAATTTATTTCAGATGACGTTTGGGCTATCCCCATAACAGCCACAAAAATCAATACACTTGTGAATAATAGTTTTTTCATTGGTTCTTAGTTTTATTAAGGGTTAGTAAAATATCCGTAGAAACAGTTGTCATCATAATATAATTCTATCTTATACTTATCATTTTGATACTCTTCTGGAACACATATAACGTTTTCTGATGGAAGCAACGTCACAACATTATCACTAATAATGGTACCTGATACATCTTTAATTATTATACGTACATTTGATACAAGTGTATCGGAAGAAATCGTAACAACAGTTCCTTCGTCTGTTACAACAGGAGCTTCATAACGATGACCTTTATCCTTATCATCAAAAGTTCCATTCAATGTCACAATATTGCCTGCATGCAACGTTGTTTTTAAAGCAATAGCAAATAATACTATTAAGAATTTTCTATTCATACTTTTTACATTTTAAGGTTTTATTTTCAAAAGTATAAATAAAAAACATTGTTCTTATGAAAAATGAGTTTACAAATATTTTACATTTTACATAAAACTATTTTTTCATCTTATAATTTGTTTACAAATATTTTACAAATGAATGATATCACGTTATACTACAGCGACTTAACAAACTCATCAATATCCACAGCATAACCATCCTTACCAAACATCTTTATATATAAACGTTTCCTTGCAAGAGACATTGCACCTTTGCTTCTGTTTAATAAAGAAGCTATTTCTGTTATACCAAAACCTAAACGAATAAGCAAACACATACGATATTCTTGATCACTCATAGGATACAAACTGTAAAGACGTGTTTTAAAATCCTCAACAATATCATTTACACATATATCTATTTCATCCCATTCCTTCTTCGTTATATTTTTTCTTTGTTCCAACTTTGATCTCGTTATTTTATATGCATCAGAATTTAATAGTCGTTCTTCTCTTAAATTTCTCTTTTTTATTTCCCGTTCTGCCTTCTCATTTGCAAAAAGCAAGTCAGCTTTTTGTTCCATTAATTGACTCATCAGCTCCTCCGTCTTATGATTTGCCGTACTTAACTGTTCTTCCAATACACTTATTTTCTTATTATTTTCTCTTATATATTCCGAACTATGTTCATTTCTCTCTTTTTCCATACGCTTTAAGATTTTGATTTGTAATTCCAATCTCAAACGCTTTTGTATTGCACGTTTACTATAAAATATAAATAATAAAATACATACACCACAAAAAACTGATATTAATACGATAATAACTAAACGATGAGTATTTTCTATTCTCAACTTTAGATTTTCCTTTTCACGTATTTGATAATTATAAATAGCATTCATACGTACTACACTTTCTGTAGCTGTTATATTATTTACAGAATCCCTATACTGTTCATACAAGCCTAAAGATTTTATCATTTCATCATAACGCCCCTCCTTAAAATAAATTTTTATAAGCTTTCTACTTGCATTCTGCTTAGCATACACAGAACCTTTTTCTATAAGGATATTACAATAATATTTTGCCGAGTCATATTGTTCTGTATTCATATAAATATCTGATGCCATTGCATATCGTGTCATGATATTAATTGTATCTGAATACAACAAGGGAAAGAGACAATTTTTTGCTTTATCATATTCCTTGTTTTCAATATAGAAAGATGTCATTTGTCCTAATACAGACTTCTCCAACTTCTTGTTTTGATTCTTACGTGCTTGGTTATAAGCTTTATTATAATAAATAATGCTACTGTCTTTTTGTTTCTTTTTATTATATGTGTAACCTAAGCTTTCTAAACAAGAAACAGCCGCAGTAATGTCTTTGCCAATACTATCATAATGATAAGCCTCCAAATACATCTCTATCGCTTCATCATAAAAATATTGATGTAAGAATAAGTCCCCCATCTGATAACATATATTACTCTTTAATCCTAAATCAGCATCCTCAGGCATCACGTCCAAGGCTTTCTGAAAATAATCGAGAGCCATAGGAGCATCATTCATATCACGATAAATACTTCCGGCGTAATAATACGTTTCTGCCAACAGCTTTTTGTCCCCATGCTTCTCGTAATACTCTATCAGAGGTAATATCGCCGTGTCCGACTTATGCTGTATATATGCCTTGTCTGCCGCCTTTATGCATAACAGCCGATAATACATGCGCTCATGCTTTGGAGCAGAAGACATCTCTCCACGTATTGAGTCAAGCAAACTGACAGCAGATTTTGGGTCAACGGAAGACATACTGTCTGCCACAAGCAATGAACGGCGGAAAGAATGTCCGGAACATGCCGCTATAATATAAACAGAAACAAATATAGATATATAGAACAAGTGCCTCATAACCGGTATTTATATTCAGATTATCCGTGCCTCCATTATCGGCGTTTCTTTGTCGTCCACGCCGGCAGCACATCCTTATCTTCCACAAATGTAATACTATTTTTCGAAATATCGGCATGAGGGTATATCAAAACTCAACTCTTCCAACCCGTAGGGACATATTCTTGTATTTGTCCGTTCGTAACATCCTGATATTCAATGGCTGTTTGGCGGACAAATACAAGAATATGTCCCTACTTGGCGCTGTATGAGAAATCTTGACACACCCTCCATATCAATATATCACATATCACATGGCATTTGTAACAAATCGTAACTGGCATCTATATAATTGAAAAGGCATAGCTTTATGATGCGTAAAGCTATGCCTTTTGCACCAGGAAGCATAGCTTTTCGTTCCTGATACAGGGCTTATAAAAAGTGAAAGTTTTATTTATCTTTTCCTTACAAACACAAATCTCACCATAAGGAAGTTTACGGGAATGGCTATGCAATAAACCGGAACGGGAACCAAGGGGCGGCTTATGCCGAGCCAAAGGAAAATGTTTAGAAGACTTACCTGAAGAAAATAGTTCACAAGATGTGCCCCGCCGAAGCCTATGCCGTTCTTCACCGAAGTCTTCTTCCTGAACGTGAAGCGGGCGGAAAGGATATAGTTGAAGATGAAGCTGACGACATATCCCGCCGTATATGCCGCATTTACATCAAGACTGAACTGCAACAGGAAATACACGCCATAGTGTATCGCCGTGGCAACAGCACCTACGATGCAAAACCTCAATGCTTCCTTAACCGTATCTTTATTCATTGCGCCATAAATACCGTCAACCGAAAATACGCTGCCACTCCATGAAGCGTGCCACACCCTCGTCACCGAACTTTGCAAGACTACGCTCCACCTGCCCTACCGTCTTCTCCGTGTCAAGGCGTGTCTTTGAGAAAAACTTGTCGGCATAGCATATAAGCTTTTCCTCCATTGTTTCGGGCAACAGGCTTACATGCGGCAAAGGAAGGTTCTGCCCCACTATCTCCTCCAAAGACAGCCCCGCACCGGTGTGCCTTTCGCACACACGGGCATGCGCGGCATACCCTTCCTTACGCAGAAGATCTGCACCAAGAATGCCGTGCCTTATATACGGCTCGGTGCCATGGCATTTTATTCCCGGCGCATCCGTATATATTATGCCTATGTCATGCAGCATCGCCGCCTCATACAGGAAGTCACGGTCCAGCCCCAGTTCAGGATGCGTGCCGGCTGCCTGCAATGCCTTACGTGCCACAGAACTGCTGTGACGGACAAGTATTTCCCTCAGTTCCGCGTCATCACCATAATATTTGTCTACAATCTTTTCCCAGTCCATAATACGACAAAACACCCCGGGGCTGCCATAACGCCACCCCGGGGCACCATATATCATTCTTCCGTGTGTTCTCTCTCTATATATCCGATAACGTCACCCTTGTTCACCCTTGCGCCCTGTTTGGCAGCAACTTCCACAAGCTTGCCTCCGAGACACGCCTTTACAGGCATTATCTGTCCCCACGGTGCCTGTATGTAACAGAAGGTGTCGCCCTCTTTGTATTCACTGCCGATAAACGGCTCTATGCAAGGCACGCACTCGCTTCCGCCACCGAACTCGAAGAATATCTGTCCCTTTACAGGAGCGACAATGGCATCTGCCTTAGCATGCTTGAACGCAGCAATCTCCTCCGGAGAAAGCGTTGCCCCCAGTCTTGCATCCTTTGCTTTCTGCAGGTCGGCAAGGAAACGCTTCTTTGCGATACCGCTCTTATAGTCGCGATACTGCTCGGGGTGCATGGCAAGCTCGTACAACTCCTCGTCATCCTGTCCGCAGTCCCAGCCGTTGTCTTCCATTTCCTTTCTGAAACCGTCGAGCGCATCGGGTATCAGCGTGTGCGGATCGGCATCCGTAAACTCATATCCTTTCTTCTTGGCAAGCTCAACAAGCTCTTCGTCAATCGTTCCCGGTATGGTTCCGCTCTTTCCAAGTATCATGCCCCACATGGCATCGTCCATCATGACGAACCGTCCCTTGCCCTGTGCCATGGTCAGGAGGTTAAGCAGGGCGATGTTCTTCACATACTGCGAGAACGGCGTCACTAATGGCGGATAGCCAACACGCGGCCACACATACTCAACCTCGTTGAACAGCTTCACGAGCATGTCGTCGGTAGAATACTCGGGCTGTCCCTTGCTCTTCAGTATGGAATTGATTGAGCGGTGTATGCCTGCGAGGTCTGCCATCATGCTTCCCATCATGCCGCCTGGCAGCCCGCAGCCAAGCAGCAGCGAACTCATGTGCTTGTTTCCGGGGTTGATGAAGTAGCCCAGCCACTCGTCTATAAACTCCTGCGTCATAGAGCGTGCATGCATATAGGCGTTCATGTTTATCTCGGGCACATCAAATCCCTCGTTCTTCAACATGCTCTGCACCGATATAATGTCCGGATGGACCTTTCCCCACGACAGGGGTTCCATTGCCGTGTCTATCACATCGGCACCGTTGTTGCACACTTCGAGAATAGACGCCATGGAAAGTCCCGGTCCGGAATGTCCGTGATACTGTATTATGATGTCAGGATGCTTGTCCTTGATAGCCTTCGTAAGCTTTCCGAGCATTGCTGGCTGCCCTATGCCAGCCATGTCTTTAAGGCATATCTCCGTTGCACCGGCGGCAATCAGCTTGTCGGCAATGTCGCTGTAATACTCAACGGTATGCACAGGAGATGTTGTTATGCACAGCGTTGCCTGCGGTGTCATGCCTGCCTCGAGTGCCCACTTTATACTTGGTATTATGTTTCGTACATCATTCAGACCGCAGAATATACGCGTGATGTCCACGCCCTGTGCATGCTTCACCTTGTACTGAAGGCGGCGCACATCGTCGGGCACGGGATACATGCGCAGCGCATTAAGCCCGCGGTCAAGCATGTGTGTCTTTATGCCCGCATCATTGAAAGGCTTGCAAAAAGCCCTTACTGCGTCATTGGGATTTTCGCCCGCAAGCAGGTTAACCTGCTCAAAAGCCCCTCCGTTTGTCTCAACACGAGAGAAGCAACCCATGTCTATTATTGCCGGGGCGATACGCTCCAACTGGTCCTTACGCGGCTGAAACTTGCCGGAAGCCTGCCACATGTCCCTGTAGACAAGGCTGAACTGAATTCTCTTTTTCATTTCTTAAACAGTTAAATAGTTGACAGTGTTTTTCTATATCTGCAAAAATAACTATTTTTTATTTACCGCATGTATATTTATAAGAAAATTATTACATTATTGCATTTAAACATTCAGGACACCTAAGACACGATATCAGGAGCCGCACGGACAGCATCAGAAATCGAAACCGAAACTTATGTACAGGTCGGGCTTCCTGGTCCTGCCGGAATAGCCTGCCGTCACACCGAGCGGTCCCAATATTGTGTTGTAGTAATAAGAAAGGCTGCATCCGAGAACAGGTCCGTGGTCGAACACTCCGGAAAACTTATTGCTTTCCTGTGCGGCGGCTAAACAGAGCATGAAATAGTTGTTCTCCGTCATACGATACTGCGTCCTGAGCCTGCATGCAACGAACATGTTGTCGGCAAACTCTACATTGCCCACTCCGGAGAAGGGCATCTGCTGCTCCAGCCAGTTGGCAAAACGGTTGCCGCCGATGGCGTTTCGCATTATCATGGGCACGTTGCCTCCCGCTATCAGGCGCCCGTAGAGCATGGGCTGTATGGCAATCTTGCTGTTCAAAGGGAATGACATGCGCCACATGACATCGGCAATGCTTATCCCCTTATGGCCGCCCATATCGGCAAAGTTGTCCGTATAATACCCGTATCCTGCCTCAAACTTGGCACCGCGCGTGGTAAACAGCCACTGGTCTTCCGAGTCATAGTGCGTCCTGAGATGATAGCTGTAAAAACGGCTTCCGCCAAGTTCATGTCCGTCGGCATTCTCTCCCTTAAGCACATCATGGAATTTATAGTAGTCCCAGCGGGCACCAAGACTTATCAGGATATTCCTTGCCTCAGCCTCAAACAGCCTCAGCCTTACCGAATGGTGATTGTATGTGAAATTATAATCACGGCTTCCGCCGCTGTATATGTTTATGTCGTTGTGCCTGAAGACATACGACAATCCCAGCTTGCTGAACCTCAGCGGCATCACGTCTGCATCTATCCGCGACATTATGCGCTTGCCGAGCCTTACGGTGAGTGCAAGGTTTACAGGCAGTTTTGCACGCACCCGATATGACATGCTGCCCTGTAAGGCGACTTTCTCTTCCGTGTCAAAGCGCACACCGAGGTTAATGTCGCTTACTTTCTTCGACTTTGCCGTTATGCGGAGAACATACTCCCCACCCCTGCTTACAAGGCTATAGCCGGCATCCGTATACATCAAGTCGGCATACATCGCCACAACAGCCTTTTCTATCTGTGCGGAGGATATGCAGTCTGACGTACCTATATTATATTTAGAGACGATATACCGCCTGTCATAGTCATCCACATTATCAAACTCCACAGCTGACAACTTAAACTTCGACGGCATCAGGGATGTTCCAACCGTACCCTTATGCAGGGGCATATAATCGTCGGGAAGCCCCAGACTGCGCTTTATCTTCATCAGCTCGTGCCACTGCTCCATCGCGGCGCTCTCGCCCCTGCGTATCAGAGTGTCTATAGCAGCCTTGTTAAAGCTTGTAGCCGAATATCCCTTTACATCGACTTTTATGGGCACATCGGTCATTGCCCAGTTCTCATCATACTTGTTCTTGCAGTTTACGTCTATTATCTGCGACAGTATGCTTGCACCGCCATAAAGCTCGTCTGCCGTACGTGCCGGTCCTTGAACCGACACTCCTATTATGATATCTGCACCCATACGCCTTGCCAAGTCTGCCGGATAGTTGTTGCGCAGTCCGCCGTCGACAAGCACAAGCGTATCCAGACGCACCGGCGTGAAGGCTCCGGGAATAGACATGCTGGCACGCATTGCCGTTGCAAGGCTGCCGCTTCTGAAATCGTACTCCGTATTATCCACTATGTTTGTTGCCACACAGGCAAACGGTATGGGCAGGCTGTCAAAGCATATCGAGTCGTGATATCCCGTGGTAAGACGTGTAAAGAGGGTTGAGAGGTTGGTGCCCTGTATCAGTCCGCCAGCCGCAACATTGTCCTTGAGCGCAGACGTGACAGGCTTGGACAGTATATATGTATGCTGCTTCTGCCTTTTTTCGAGACTTCTGCCTTGGATATCCGCGTTGTCTGACAGCAGGAACTTCCAATTCTGCACCCTCACCAAAGAGTCGAGCATACCGGCATCATATCCAATGGAGTACAATCCTCCGACGATTGCTCCCATAGATGTTCCGGCAATATAGTCTATCGGTATGCCTGCACGCTCTATGACACGCAACGCACCGATGTGCGCCATGCCCTTGGCACCGCCGCCACTCAACACCACCGCCACTTTCTTGCGCGGCGCATCGTATTGCCCTTCTGACGCAACGGCAGACATGGAAAGCATCAGTACAGCAGACAATAAGACGAAAATACGGGTATTCATAAACAAGAATATTATATTTTGGGGAAGTTAAAGAAGTTAAGGAGGAAGTTAAAGAAGTTAAGGACAAATGTCTGTTATTTGAATATACGGCATGCCACACTATCGTCTTTAACTTCCTCCTTAACTTCCTTAACTTCCGAAATCACTTCTTCAACTTCCCTTACATATTATGATTCATAAACCTGTGTTCTGCCAGTTTCTCATACTTTGTGCCGGGCTGTCCGTAGTTGGCGAAGGGATATATGCTTATTCCGCCACGCGGGGTGAATATGCCTGTCACCTCTATATACTTGGGATTCATCAGTCTTACGAGGTCCTTCATTATTATGTTCACGCAGTCTTCGTGGAAATCACCGTGATTACGGAAGCTGAACAGATAGAGTTTAAGGCTCTTGCTCTCCACCATTTTCTCTCCCGGAACATACTGTATACGTATCTCGGCAAAGTCGGGCTGCCCTGTAATTGGGCACAAGGATGTAAACTCCGGGCAGTTGAACTGCACCCAATAGTCGTTGCCGGGATGCTTGTTGGTGAATGTCTCGAGCACCTCAGGCGCATAGTCGTCTGCATATTCCGTTGCAGTTCCGAGCGCCTTCAGCCCCTCTTCCCTGCGGTTTTCATTGTTTCTTGTCATATATTGAATATTTTCCAGATATTATAACTTATACCTTCATCATAGACATCGGTAGCTTCAAACTCCTTTGTCTTACGTACCACACGTATGGTTACGGGCAGCACAAGTATCTCGTACAGCGTCTTGAGCACAACCTGCGACACTATAAGCGAGGGCATCTCTGATGCCGGAATTACGCCCCACAAAGCAAGTGGAAAGAAAATCAGCGAGTCGGCAGTCTCTCCGAATACCGTACTGACAACGGCACGGACAGAGAAATGCCTGCCGCCCGACGACAGTTTCATGCGGCTCATAACGTATGCGTTGATGAAAGAGCCTGCGAGAAACGCCACGAACGACGCGGCGGCAATGCGCGGGGCAAGACCGAAGACCGAATGGAAGCCCGCATCGTTGTCCCAATAAGGCGCACCGGGAATGGCATCGGCAAGCGCACCGAACATCACGAAGATAAAGTTCATGGCAAAGCCGGTCCATATAAGCAGCCGCGCCTTGCGGTATCCCCACACCTCGCACACACAGTCGTTGATGATATAGGAGACGGGGAAGACCAGCAGTCCGCCTGTGATGTTGACAAATCCGAAAGAAATCTGCTTTGTCTCAAGCACGTTTGCCGTTATAAGGCAAACGCAGAAGAGTATGCTGAAAAGCATGAACAGCACACTCACATTGTCCTGTCTTTTTCTCATTGTTCTTGTTTTTAAAGAGGTTTACCAAGCACTCTGTTGTTAATATGGGGGCAAAATTAATAAAAAAACTCAACAGACGGTGTTTTTGCATCGCATTTATTCCTAATTATACATTTAATATTTACCTTTGCTGTATTAACATAACAAAAAGAGACAACAGATGAAAAGACTTTTATCATTCGCCGTAATGGCACTCGGCACTCTTGCCGCAAATGCGCAAGACACCGTATTCAATATTGAAGGGACGGCACCGGCTGGCACAAAAATGGCTTATCTCATAAACAGGGATGACAGGAAAGACATTGACAGCACAGCCGTTAAAGACGGCAGGTTTGCTTTTTCGGGAAAGAAGAATGCCAACACCCTGCTTGCCGTTGCCACTGACAACAACATAATGATGTTTTTCTGCGACGGCACGCCGGTAGAGGTTGACATGGACAAGGAAACGCTGAAAGGCTCGGAAGTGAACGCAAAACTTGGCGGGTATATGCCTCTTTACAACACTTACATGTCAAAGATGGGCGACCTGCGCGAGAAATACAATGAAGCCGGAAAAAAGAACGACGGCAGCAATGCTGATGAAATAAAGGCTATTGTAGCCGAGTTTGAAAAGGTTGACAACGAATTTACGGATTTCCAGATGAAAATCATCAACGAAAATAAAGACAACCTCATCCCGGCTGTATTCATCAATAACATAATGTACGAACTGTCGTACGACGAGCTGAAGGCGCTGCTGCCGGAGACGGCACCGTATTACAGCCACGCGCAGATGAAGCAGCCGAAGGCGTTGCTGGCATCATACGAGTTGCGCAGACCGGGCAAGATGTTCACGGACATAACGATGAACGACGACAACGGAAAGGAACGCAGGCTGAGCGAATGGTGCGGAAAAGGCAACTACGTGATGATTGACTTCTGGGCAAGCTGGTGCGGTCCGTGCCGCGGAGAGATGCCCAACGCGGTCGCAAACTACGAGAAATACCACTCAAAGGGTTTTGAAATCGTCGGCATATCGTTCGACACCAAAGCCGAGGCATGGAAAGCGGCGATAAAGAACCTCAACATGAAATGGCCGCAACTTAGCGACCTGAAGGGCTGGAAGTCGGCTGGCAAAGATGTCTACGGCATCAGCTCCATACCGTCAAGCATACTTCTTGACAAGGAGGGCAAGATTATCGCCATAGACCTGCGCGGCGAAAAGCTGGGCGAAAAACTGAAAGAGCTGTACGGGTTCTGATTGGCTCAGACAGACAATATCCGCTTATAAGACAGCAGGAGATAAAAAACGCTTGTTGCTTCAAGAAACAAATCTGAAAGATGCCGATGAAACATCTCTGCTTATTGGCAGATGGAAAAACAAAAAGCAATATTGGGGCTACTGGCTTATGCTGAAACGCACTATGCAGGCGCAAGACGTGGCAGGATATGAAGAGCATGAGCTGCTGATGCCTATACCGCAGAGCGAAATATACACAACACCGGGGTTGAAACAGAACCCGGGATATTAGACAAAGTGAGGCTGACAAGGGCACGAACCACCCTCTACGGGTGGTTCGTGATATAACAAGGAATATAAAAAACGGTCAGACGCATGTCATTCCGCCTCGCTTGCAAAGCTACTTATTGCATAAAGAGGATACACTTTTATATTGTCGTAACAGCCAAAGTTTTCCAAACAGGTGCGTATTCCAAACGTCGAATGTTTTAAATTCATAAAAATCCTAAGGCTTTGCATTGAACCGCGCGTGCCTGCTTTTACTTCAACAGGTATTATTTGTTGGTTTTGTTCGATGATATAGTCGATTTCCGACTGCGTTCCTTTCTCCAATCGTTGCCAATAGAACTGCTCCGGCGGGACAAAGGGTGAGGAATATTTTATAAGTTCCAAACCGGTAAAGACCTCTGCCATACCGCCTTTGTTCACAAAATCAACATCACTGGACAACAACAGGTCGCTCGCTGAAAGCTTCAACATGGCTTGCATCAAGCCAATGTCGGCAAGAAGATATTTTTGGAATTTTGTATTAACCTCAGCTCCCAAAGGTATTCCATTGGCTGCTGTGTGTGTTACCGGAATGACAATTCCTGCAAGCGCCAACAACTGCAAAGCCTCTTTCACCTTTCCTGTGTTTGTGCCATTCTCCACTTGCGAATATACAAACTTGCCTCCCGCCTGTTTTGCAACGCTAAGCAGAGTGTTACGCAAAAGCAACGGTGATATCCTGCTCTTATACTTGCTGAAGTCGTCTTGATAAGTATTTATTATGTTGTTGTGTATTCTTGATACATGAAGCATGTCGTGAGTCTCTTGCCAATACCTTACCGCCTCAGGCATGCCACCAATAAGATAGTAGGCACGCAGACTGTCGACAAGATTATCGTGAAATGACTGCGGCAGGGGATTTGTGCAACTTGCCTCATTCATTTTATAATCTGCAAGCATGCCTTGCCCTGTCGCACGCAGGAACTCATCGAACGAAAAAGGATACATGTACACAGAAGTTATCCTGCCAACACCGAAAGAAGACAACTCGCGAAGAGCAAACTCTAAAAGCGAACCGGCTGCAACGACATGCAGTTCGGGATAATCTTCATAGAAATAACGCAATGAAGCTATAGCCCTTTCAGACTCTTGTATCTCATCAATAAACAACAAGGTCTCACCAGGCACAATGGGTATTTGCTTCAAAACACTCAACCGGCTGCATATCTTCTTCACGTCTATATTCTTGCCGAACAGTTCTTTCAAATCCTGTTCACGCTCTAAATTAATCTCGACAAAATACTTGAACGTTTTGCCGAAATTACGTGCTGCCGACGACTTCCCTATCTGGCGGGCACCTCTTATCAAAAGAGGCTTCCTGTACCTGTCGTCTTTCCATTCATTAAGATATTTGTCTATCTGACGTATAAAATATTGTGCCATAACGTTTTATTTAAATGCAAAGATAGCACAAAAGTCCGAATAATAAAAAAAGTAGTACCGTAAGAATTGTTAAATCATAAAAAAGTGACATCTGAAAAGCGACGTTTTAATAAAAAAGTGACATCTGAATGGATATTCAACCACATGCCGCCACATGCCGCAGGCAACGATTAAATATTGCTTACGAGCCAAGCCATGTAGCCGACGAACATCGCCGCAAGGACGAAACCTTCCCAACGTGCCACCTTATACTTGGTATATGAGAACATCCACACAAGCACCATGCCGACGAGCATCACACCCATGTCGGTCATCGTTATGCCCTCTATCTGCATGGGAGTTATCATACCGGTAACGCCAAGTATCATGAGGATATTGAAGACATTGCTGCCAATGACGTTACCCATAGCCATTGCACTGCGCCCCTTGCGCGCCGCAACAACACTGGTGGCAAGCTCGGGCAGCGACGTGCCCATTGCCACGACCGTAAGACCTATGACGGCATCGCTCACGTTGAGAGCCTTTGCTATGGCTGACGCACCGTTTACAAACAGGTTGCTTCCGCCTATCAGGCAGGCAAGCCCCACGATGATAAACACGGAAGACATCACGACAGACAGGTCTTCCTTCTTTTTCTCCTCCACATCGACAGCCCCCTTGCGTGCAAGACGCAGCGTATAGACCATAAAGACGATGAACAGGGCAAACAGTATGCCGGCATCGGTACGCGATATGTTGCCGTCCATGCACATGACGGAAAGCATCAGCGTGGCGACAACGGCAAACGGAATATCCTTCCTGACAGCAGAACGGCTTATCGTCATTGGTGCCACGGCTGCCGAAATGCCCACGATAAACATCGTATTGAAGATGTTGCTGCCCACGACATTGCCCACGGCAAGGTCGGGAGTGCCTTTTATAGCCGACACCATGCTGACAAAAAACTCGGGCATGGACGTGCCCATTGCAACCACTGTCAGTCCGATGACTATCTGAGGAACATTCATACGCTGCGCCAAAGCCGTTGCCCCGTCGGTAAGACGGTCGGCTCCCCACAGCACAAGAGCCACTCCCACTACAACAAGAATAATGCTTATCATAAATATCCGTTATGTTAAAAACCACCGCAAAGATACGTAAAAAGGCATAAAGGCACGTATCACCGCCCGGTATTTTAGTTATTAATAAGCATGTGAAACATTTATTTAACATCGCACGGACATGCGACAAAGGAACAAACTACAACACACTGATAATCAAGATGATACCTTCTGCAATACAAAAGGCGGCATATCGTGAGCCGATATGCCGCCTTTCACATTCCGAAAGGGCACCTTTCAGGAGCCGATATGCCGCCTTTTGAAAACAGTATGCCTGTCTGGGGCTAACGCTGCACTATATCCCCACGCTCCTGCATACGCTCAATGGTAGTAACCTTTGTACATTTAAGCTTCTCACCCTGATAATTTGTAATCTTCATATTATATACACAATTCATTCCGTCAAGAAAGTTTGTCTCTACAAGGAAATAGCTGAAATCGTCACTTCTGCGTTTAACGGTAAAAACATCAAAGGGGTGCTTCCTCAGATACAGCCGCCTGCGGACGGTGCATATATTATCATCCGCCTTTATCTCCCAATTACGGTGTATAATACCAGCCTCCATTCTGATGTTTCTTATGAAGACCATATCACGCTCTTTAAGAAGTTCAACAAATCCGCGCTTATATAAAACTGGCTTACAAAAATGCTTCATACAAGTCATCATGTCTATCCAAACATCTCTGCCCTCACCGTCAACAACATGAACAATACCGTCACCTTCACTCTCAATAATCTTGCTATCAGGAAAAAAGTCCTTGATATTTTCATAAGAGACACGTCGCATGTTCCTGTCCCGGACAAGTTCATTATCGCTTGCCTTGACAAGAAGCTGTTTATCTTCCCACAGCTTAATATAGGCATCAGCATCACCTGCCTTATTCACCGCAATCAACTGCTCATCAGGATTTTCCTGAACAAACAGACCTCCATGTTCATCACGCAAGACCCTCGTTCCACATTCTTTTTCTGCCACAATCTCATAAACCTTGTCAGGCTCCGTCCATGAAATAAACCTTTTACGCCAGCTCAGTCCGCTGCCAACCTGCATATCCAAGGTCTTCATGTTCAATGAGAAAGTATTGTCTATGAGCCGCGAACGGACTCTCGGCAGCAGCTGCACGCCATCTTCCGTACATAGCTCCATACCGTTATATTCTATAACAACAGGACAATCACGGAACTTCCACCCCGTCTTAAGGTCTATCCAAGGATAACGTCCCTTACGTTTATTATAACAGCAGGCAAATCCGTCATCTGTCATCTCAATGTTAATATATTTGCACCCTACGACGACATTACCGTCTCTGTCCTTCACTCCATACCGTCCGCTACCGTCTGTAACGATATTAAACGTAGAAAAGGGCGAAGGCTTCTTACGCTCGGACAAAGAAGACGGAGAAGAATAAAGACCAAGGTAACTCATAAAATACAGTCAATGAAATAAGAAAGCATCATTTCTTCCATTTATAAGCATGCTCCTGAGTGCTGCCATTCCCACCCAATTTATAATCGGCAGCGATAAGTAAACGCCGGATATAAACTCTTATCTTCCTGAAAAACTTACTCATCTTTTTGAAGCCCTGTTTATGTCATCTGCCTCATCTTTGGCATCAATAACAGCAAGATATATAACAAGAGACAGAAATGCCACAAACAATAAAACAAAGAATACAATTATGAATATCATCTCACGTTCGGGTAGATTTGCACGTTCGGGTGGATTTGCAATCCGCCCGCATTCAATATTCAATTATTAATGGAATTGCGTTCCATAGGCATTTCAATTTAAAATGCCTTCACTGCGCTATCTTTTTTATCGCTTTCAACCTGCACATGCGGGCGGATTGCAAATCCACCCGAACGCAAGAGAATGTTTATTAACAACTTACAGAGTTAATACAATTCGCCGGACTCACATTAAATATATACATGATATTTTCTCCAGCACCAGTGCCACACGGTCCACAACGGTGCACACAGCGTTTCTTCGGGATAATGCCTGAGAAAACGTGAAAAACGCTTCTGCCTCCTGAAAAAACGCCTTATCTTTGTCTCGCCATGCTGCGGCATGCTGCGCTCATCATACTTGCCAAAGTTTCCGGCAAGCATTACCTCGTCGAGCAAGAAACGTCCCTCTGCCTCTTCCACGGGCACTATCACCTCGTTTTCAGACATCCCGAACACGGTGCAAAGAACATACATCACGGCACCGCAGAACTTATAAAGTCCTAAGCGGCGCAGACTGTTCCTTGTCTTTTCCATATCAGCAGAGGCATCCTTATTGAATGCCTCTATCACATAATAATAGTCAAGCAACTGCCGCAAGCCTACGCCCTCGTCAAACAAATGGCGGAAGATATGGCAAAGTATGTATATGGCATTGAACTGAATTGACGGAGTATTGAAGCCCGATGATGTCATAGCCTCATCCCATGAATGGTTTTCGCGGAACCAACGCTGAAGCCTTGCATTGCGCAACGGCGAATACATCCATGAAGGACGCATGTGCAACTCTATCTCCACATCTCTTCTTCTTAAAAACTCGACATGATGATAGCACACCTTATTCGCCTTGTCTATGCTGTCTGCAAGCTCTACAATCTTTTTTCTGCCTCCATCCAGCCATATATCAATGTCTCCACACTGCCGGCGCAACGGTTCAGGATATAACACCGCAACGCCCTGCCCTTTCAACAGGCATGAACGGAAACCTTTGTCTGCAAGAAAGCGCGTAACCTCACCGGCTCTTTCATTAAGCATTATATTCTTCCTCTCTATACGGCACGCCATGACACCCCACTTAACGGCTATCTCCCGTGGCGGCCGCTGATTGTCAGGAAGTTTCTCTATGCCTGCTGCACAAATCCCCAGTAATGTCTGCTTCTTGGCTATATCAAAGATTTCAGACCAAGCTTCTGAGTTTGGAGATACATCAAAAGCAGCCTTATTCCCTACTGAAATATGTAGGAGTTCGAAAAAAAGGTTCATGATAAGATTGTTATAATAGTGCACTGAAAATAATTATAAGCATCATATAATCACCTTTTGAGAGTATTTTTATAAACACCAATAAGTTCTTTTGCTATCTTATCCCAATTATATTTGTGCATATCATAATCGATACGACACAAAGGAGAATTTACTACTTTTTTGAGTTTTAATGACAGTTGTTCCACATCACCACAACGGAAATAGCAGTCAGAAGGCAGACCTACCTCTGTATTAGCCGGTATATCACTCACAATAACTGGTAATTTATAAGACATTGCCTCAAGCAACGATATCGGAAGCCCTTCATGACTTGAGGGGAGACTATAACATGCGGCATTTGTCAATAAAGAATGTAACTCTCGCCCTTTGACAAAGCCTGTTAAAACAACCCCATTTTCACGTGCTTTCTTTTTCAATTTAATTGAATAATCATCTTCAAAATCTGTATCGCCAGCAAGTACTAATTTCACATTACGTCCTTGGAAGCCATAAACTCTGCCATTTTCTGATTTCAATTTACAAAATGCCTCAATAAGATGGTGTAAATTTTTCTCTGGCACGAAACGGCACATTCCCAAAATATACTGTCCCTCCTCAATGCCCAGCTTTTTAAAATATTCATGATAATCACAGGACTCCGGAGACGGCACACCATTATATATAAGATGTACGTTTTTTGTCCTGCCATACTTTTTTTTGATAAGACTACGTATTACGTCAGATATTACAATCACATCATCTGCAAACATACATCCCATCCTTTCTCCAAACTTAAGAATAGCCTTAGCAGCAAATCCCCATTTGTCTCGGTCATAGTCGGGACCATGATGAGTAAATATTACTTTCATTCCCCGCATTTTGGCATACGGCACAAGTAATGCAGGACCTATGGCATGTATATGTAAAATGTCTGCTCCAAGTTCCTTTGCCTTATTTATGGCACGGAAAGTATGGATAATGGCTTCAAAAGACTTTTTTTTAGGTGTGTCCAAATCAACAAACCTCACACCCTTCCATTCTTTTAAATCGTCATGCACATAACTGTTTCTACGTATGACCGTTACATCCTCACCCATTTTTGCAATCCTTGGAAATAGTTCCTCGCAATGCGTTTCCACGCCACCCATTACATTAGGAATGCCACGAGTTCCAGTAACAACTATTTTCATTATATATTGAGAATTTAAATATTTATGTTTACTTTTGTGGTGATTTTAATGATATCAGGTAATGAAAAATCTCTCCATAACCATAAAAGAAGCATTCCAATATATCGGTATCATCTTTCTTTCCTTATTATCAGCCCTTTGGCTGCTAATAAGAGGGAAAAGGATGGATTAAAATCTCTATCATTATGCATAATCATATTTAATTATAATATGAAAGAAATTGAATGTATTTTACGTTCTGCACAAACTTTTAAAATTAGTTATGTTTGTGGTTCATAGCATAGGTTAATTAGAGAACTCTTACTAAGGTTCAATTGTTTAGAAATTCTTCGATCAGCCGTATATACCTTTCTCTGAATATTTCTACAGAATAGTTTTCTTCCAAATTTTTCTTACTGGCTATAGCCATGCGATTACGTAGATTTTCGTCATTACAGAGAGAAACTATATCTTTTGCAATGCTGTATACATCACCAACTGCTTCTAAATAGCCATTATCACGGTCATGCACCAATTTATAATTGTCTCCCACGTCGGTAGCAACAACAGGTAAGTTGGCATTCATTCCCTCCATGATAGAATTACTTGTACCTTCAAACAAAGAAGATGACAAATATATGGATGCCCGTTTAAGCAATTCTGGAATATTATCAGGATTTATGTGTATTGTTGTACAATCTTCTATGCCACAACTTTTCACTGAATTTCTAATCAATTGTTCTTTATCCCCATAACCAACTATGTCAAACCATAAATCCCGATACTCCTTATGTGCTATACTGACAGCCTTGATAGCAGTTGGGTAATCTTTTTGAGGTACAAACCTTCCAACAGTTATGATGTGTATCTTTCCGTCTTCATTCAGTTTTTGTGTATATGGAGAAATCTTTTCAAAACAATTCGGTATTACAACAAGTTTCTCTGCCTTAAATCCCTGTTTTATAAATTTTCGATTACCTGAAAAACAATTTACAACAGCTTTAGTAGCACAATGATTGGCAAGTATTCTATCGGCAACCCTCCTGCCAAGTGGCAGCTCTGCATTACGTAGTCCTGTAAAGACCTTTGCCCCCGTTATACGTCCTGCCATGCAAGCGTATAAATTGGCAGCAGTTAGATATGAAAATATCATATCTATATTGTTTGCTTTCAGATAGGATATAAACTGACGGAAACGGCTCAGGTGTCCTCCTTGAAAACTTACTATATGCACACGCGCGTCTTCATGCAGCAAGTCAAGATACTTCTTGTGAACTTTCCTGCCATTAAATATGATATAATGCATTTCGTAGTCACCAGCCAACACCTTAGCCATCAGCACCGCCTGTTTCTCAGCTCCGCCACTGGTCAGGTTCTTGACAAATACCGCAATATTCTTTTTCATTGTAGATTAGTTCATCGGAAGCTTTAGCCATTCACCAATTTTATTATCCCATTCTTTGGGTTCAAAAGGCACATTACCTGAGAAATGGAAAAAGGTAAGTTCACCAAAATAAATTTTTCCATTTATATCATAAAGGTCAACTCTGACGTGTGGTATTCCTTTGGATAGTGTAGAAGCAATACGTTTCATTTCTTCGAATCCATTTGGTTTCCTGATTTCTTTTGTTGCTAAAGGATGCCCTTGCTTGAATGGTAAATGTTTGAAATCCGTATCGTAAAAATCAAAGCGGGTATCAAAGGGGCGATCTGTTGCAACGAAAAGCATTTTGACAATTCCATCAAAACAGAAAAACTTATAGTCCTTTAGTTCTGTTCCGCTTTCATCAACCATAAACTTTTCTGCTATAATTCTAGGCTTTACATCCTTATAT
Organism: uncultured Prevotella sp.; assembly: GCA_900545525.1. GTDB lineage: Bacteria > Bacteroidota > Bacteroidia > Bacteroidales > Bacteroidaceae > Prevotella. The sequence goes on along the minus strand of UQZX01000002.1, from coordinate 163,827 downwards.
GGATATTCACGATGCTCATAAAAAAAATTATGTTGTAAACTTTTCTCCAACTTTTTTCGAGCAACATTCAAATCTAATTTAGTTTTATCCTTACAGACAACAATACCACCACTGTCATGAGTAGTCTTAAGTACAAATTGATTAGGAAGCTTGTCAAAATCGATTTCATCAAAATTATCCCAAACTCCCAATGTTGGAATAATATATTCCTCACCGATTATTTTTTTTACATATTCTTTAGCTTCATACTTGTCCACCATTATCGTATATTCAGAATGTTTATCATTAAGTTTCAGCCATTGTAATTTTTCATTATAAGTCTTTGGACTTTTTAAATCAGGGAATTTTCTCATACCTGAGAAATATTCCCACTTAATGAATGTCTCATCTTTCATAAAACCAGCAAAAAAACGTCTCAAAATTACACCCAACAGCCATTCTGGATGCTTAATGCCTTTTATTAATTTGTTATCATTCATATATCTTTCTACTTGAATAAATTGATACGACCTTCTTTTTTTATTCGATTTATTATTTCAAAACATTTATAATCACATCCCTATGAGCTTCACAACGAACCTTATTCATAATATCAAGTTTACGTTTTCCCCCCAAGAATGTCGGTATCATACTACGCCGACAAAAAGCCTGAAGTAAACGGTAATTATAAGGAGAAAAATGTGTAACAATATTTTTACGTTGTGTCTCACAAAAAGAATCAAAGCTCAGCATTAATGCTTTATCATCTTGTATGATTGAATTTAGCCTATGAATATTCTCATCAAAAAATTTCCTCTCTTCCTTGTCCTCAATTAGTTTCGTTATTTTCTGTTCTAAACATTGGGTATAAGGTATCAACTCACGCTTTATTCTATTCGTATCAATATCAAGACTAACGATATAACCGTAGTTCCATAGTGTATTTCTGCGTCGTGCTGGCCTAAAATCATCAAAGAAAAAGTTTCCTAATCCATAGAATATTTTTCCGTCATTATATTCTTCCCATCCACTATAACAATGCTGGTGATGGTTTATCACGACAGATGCCCCACAATCTATAAAATAACGATAAAGTTCAACCATTCTTGGAGAAGGTAAATTATAGCCTTCATGTCCTCCGTGGCATATAACTATCACATGGTCACATTTTTCTTTGACCGTCTTGATATCATAGTATGCAGTTATTGGATTTAAAGGATTACTCCCCATGGGGGAATGAACAGAAAATTCATGCTCGCAATAATTAAGTATTGCAAGTTTTATTCCTGCTGTTTTAATATATAGAGGTCTATGTATTTCTTCTGTTGTTCGTCCACCGCCAACAAAGCCCATCTCTTCTTTTTCTATGGCAGTTATAGTTTTCTCTACACCGATATCCGCATAATCATAAAAATGGTTATTGGCTAATGTTACATACGTAAATCCACATTTTTTCAAATAAGAAACCGTATTTGCGTCTGTCCTAAGGCTCGGTCCGGATTTTTCAATCTTGGAATCAGAGACGTCTGCTACGGGGCATTCCAAATTTACAATACTTACATCTGCTTCTCTGATGATTTTCACAACAGATTCATCTAACGCGAAGCCTTTTTTCACAGAGTCCAGACCTTTGCCACAAGTAGTAAAGTCTCCACAAATAAGTATTTTCATTATAACTGATTTAAGAAATCAATAAATATTCTTCCTACACTATTTACACTGAAATATTTTTGCATCACTTCGTAACCTTTGTATGCAACAGTTATTGCTTCCTGCTCATGCTGCTGAATATAACAAAGTCTCTCCGCAATTTGTTCGCTATTCTCAGGTTCAACAATATACGCACTCTCTTTGTCCTTAACATATCTTTCTACATCTCCAACACGTGTAGCCAGCAGAATGTTACCAGTTGCAAGATACTCAGAAAGCTTAAATGGGAAACCATAATTTGCAAAGAGAGAATTATTGCGTGTCATACAAAGGACATCAGCATTCTGTATTTGATTAAGCAATTCTTCATCACTCACAAAGCCAAGATATTTTGCCCAATCACAACCTTTCAGTTCTTCAAGAACCTCCATATCTCTAGCTTGTCCCTTACCCATCAAGATAAGCTCCAAACTACATCCTTTCATCACTGCTTCTTTTGCACCGTCAATTAAATATTTAACACCGTCTTTTGAAGCAAAAGTTCCAGAATAAACAACACGTAACGGATTATATAAGCTCTTCTTATCCTCTTTCTTCAAAGATGGAGAGGCATTGGGAAGCAAGCAAAGTTTTATTTCTGTATATCGTTTTTTTGATTGGCTATATAAAGCGGTAGAAATAACAAAACTCGAAGCATTTTTCATTGCTTTACTTGTTATTCTATCACTAAGATATTCATTTATTCTTCGTTTCAAACTCATTTTTCCTCCAATCGCAATGAATGAAGTCTCAACCTGATCAAATACGATTTTATAACCCATTTTTTTTGCATACGCATAAAATGGGTAATGCAGCATCGACAGATTCGAAGTTAAAATCAACAGATTCTGTCCATTCACGACATACCATTTTTTCAATTTTGCCTTGCCATTTCTATAAAATGCAATAAAATTCTTCTTTATTGCAAATGGTGTGACATCACAATATGTACATAGCCCATATTCTCCCTCTTCCGGATTATCGTATAGTTTATTTTTTTTATAATGGCATACCAAAACATGACTTTGAATACCATGTATATTCATATAATCCACCAAATATCTTCGCCGTTTTGTCATTGCAGAACCATTTGGAAAAGCAGGAGAACCAATAAATACTACATTAAGCACTTTATTTTTCTCTATCATTTATCTCTTTTTTATAAATCGTGCTGGTACACCGCCCCATATTTCCCCGGCTGGCACATCTTTCGTAACAAGCGCACCAGCCGCAATTATAGCATTATCGCCAATAGTAACTCCTTTCATGATTGTCGCATTCATACCTACCCAGACATGTTTCCCAATATGTACAGGCTTAGGCTCTGAGACATATATCTCCTGATGATCGTCCCTGTCACCAACGATTGCATTTGCACCAAACGTTGTATCATTGCCAATTATGACCTCTTTATCTGCAACAATAGAACAGCCTGAGAAACCACAATTATTCCCAATGCGAATAACAGCGCCTGATTTCCCCGTCTGGATTATACATTGGTGATTAAGTCCTCTGAAATTGAACATGGATGACGAGTTGAACCGGCAGTTATTCCCGATTTCTATACGACTCATCTGGAATCTTTCAACAAGCGCCATCCCTCGGAACGTACTTCTTTTCCCTATTTTTATACCGTTTAGGAATAACACGAACCTCATCCAATTTGTTGTCAGTATTACATAAAAAACACGTATACTTTTTCTGTACCAAAATATTACTTCTCCTTGCGGATCTTTTTTAAGAAAAAGAAAATGATTGTTTTGCATATTCAAAGCTTTATAACAGTATTTTTTCGACCAATTCTCGACTAACTTTATCGAACATTATTGTTTCCAAAAATTCATTAATCGACTGTTGAAATGATGTTGTACCCATCGAAGCTGCAAGTTTCAATGTATTGGAATAGGATTCCAAATTTGTCGGGTCATAGAGTAATCCTATGTGATATTTCTCAATATAATATTTATAAGGGGCATAGTCAGGACAAATTATCGGACGATGATGAATAAGAGCTTCCATCATAGTGCCATTGGTTATGCAACAAGAACCCTGCGAATCTGCAAAAAGTACAAAATGTGACTGTATAAAATACTTGAAGAAATCTTCGTATTCAAGAAAAGCATTGATACGAACTATATTGGTAGCTTTCCCTATTGCTTTTTCAATAATAGTTTCATAACCTTTAGCTGAACGTCCTGCAAGATAAAGTTTGGCATCTTCAATATTTGCTAATTTAAACGCATCAATTGTCTTGTCAACATTCTTTTCTTTACGTAAAAGACCTATTGTAAGAAATGAAACATTGGATGTAAGTTTTTCCAAAAGAGGAGTAGTTTTCTCCTTTACAACCCGTTCCTCTCTAATAATCATTCTTTCTGGAGGAATGCCCAAAGCTACATGCTCATAAAGAATAATCTGATTGGATACAAAAAGACACTGATAAGGATTTGCTTTGAACATCCGGTTTATATACCACTTATGAATGCCAGCTATGGGTTCCTTTAGAATATCTTTAAAAGTAGGAGATTTAAATCTTGTACTTCTAAGCCCCCAAAAATAGGAAGGCTTTTTCATGGAAATCAGCACAGATGAAACAAGCTCGTAATAAGATCCGAAATAGAATTGATCAGCCAAAGGGGTAATCTCTATCACTATAGCTTTCATAAACCTGTGCTGCAGATAAAGGAAGCTAAGTTTCTTGAATAAGTTGACAAACTTATTGCTCGTCCATCTTACGACAGGAACTTTTAGCTTAACATTATGATGTATAACTCTTATGCCTTCAATCTCAGAAACAGAGTATTCCCTAAATACATCCAAAATCGCCACTTTCATTCCCGAATATTTCAGGAATGACGCAGTCTGTATGAGATCAAATTTGTGATGACTCGCATTTCGATAATTCTCAAATAAAATAAAATCGTAGTGTTCCATCATATACGTTCACGTGACCACGTTACATCTTTTTTGACTATTACAGCAGGAATCCCTGCAACAATTACATTCTCCGGTACATCATGCGTTACGACAGAATTGCCTGCAACAATAGAATTTTTTGCCAATATTGACACCCTTATTTATAGCCACATTCATTCCAATCCATACATGATCACCGATAATAACATTCTTAGCTGGATTCAATCTTTTGCCAGTTACAATATTCAAGACGGAATGACTATCAGTTGTCGTAATACGAATACCCTTACTCAACATACAGTCTTCGCCAATACATATTTTTGTGTTACTTTCTGCCACAGCAATTTCAGCTTCGCCTATGGTTGTATTTTTTCCTATAGAAATACAATTGCCTGAATCTTCTAAATAAATAAGACCTCCCTGTATTACGACTCCATCACCAATTACAACTTTATTATTAGTTCCGGTAATCTTAAACTCAAGATTGTGAGACAGCTTACATTTACCTATACTGATATGATTATTACATCCTTTAAAAATCAATCGGGGGGGGGATTTCTATTAAAATACTTCAGACCTATAACTATATTATTTGTTTGAAATGAATCCCAGGCGTCCATTAAATAGTTTTCCCGAAAAATTCTTTTCAGACTTAATATCGCATTAATAATTCTTTTCATCTTTTATTAATGTTGCAAAATATCCCAATAAGCATGAAGCAACTCTTCTTTTACGTTTTCCGGAGAATGCCTGATTAGAGCCTTTTTACGCCCTTCTTGACACTTTTCGATATAATCATCTGTATTTGTAAGGACATCAGCCAAAGCTCCAGCTAAGACAAAAGGATCGCCGTCTTGAACCATCACGCCATATTTATCTAACATAGTAGATGTTCCTCCTGCAAAACTTGCCACAATCGGTATGCCTATACACATAGCTTCGCATACACTATTCGGACTGTTTTCTATGTGGCTTACATGGCAATAGACATTCGATTGTGCTAACAATACAGCAAGTGCGTCAGCGTCAAGCAAACCTTCAAACTCGATATTTACATCCATGGATTTTATGCCTGTTACATGCTCAGCTATATTTACCCATTGGGTATTTTCTGTATAACCCACAACTTTCCATGTGAAATTATATTTGAAATACGTTTTTAAAAGATGCGCACTCTTCAGCAATGTCTCAAATCCTTTATACGGCTGTCCAGGTGATAAAGTACTTACAATAATGAAAGTTTTATTGTTTTTCGTTTTTTTCCACTCATGCTGGAAAAATGGTAGACGTATTATCTCATTTACAACAAAGTATTTCACATCAGGATTAAAAAGCTTACAGATGTTTTTATCCCAAGACGTGCGTCCAAAGACGTAACGGGCATTGGTTAGATAATGCTGCTCTCTTTGAGCCTTGTATAAACACTGCTTATATATTTTATTAATAGAAGCTCCTCTTATTTTTAAGAAGAAAGATTCGGTTGATGCAATATCCTGTTTAGCCAATCCAGAGAAAAATTTTTCACAAATAGGCGAAAACAATCCTTGAATGGAATAAACAACGGGAATGTCCTTAACATAATCAGCAATCAGCCCGAATCTCTGCTCAGTTCCATGAATATGAATTATGTCAGGTTTGGAATTCCTAACTACATCTAACATTGCGGGCATCAAACGCTCATCCCTTGCTTTTTCAGACTTCCATCTTTCAAGTACACGTTGAACGCCAGTCTTATTTGAGTTTTCGAACATTGGATAATAATGCACTCCATCGAACTCAAAGTCTTTTTCACGCATACTGGAAAAATATGCAACGCTAAGTTTTATATCAGATTCCTTTTTTATGATATCTTCCAATGATATCATCCATCCTTGGATAACGCGATGTACCCCTGCTCGTCGTAATGCGCCACAGGGAGATAATGAAAACCAAAGAATGTTTATCATATTGCCGTTAATTCTTATAGAAGTTGATAAATTCTTTTAAATTTCTCGGAGTATAGAACTTCCTTAGCCATTGGATATGTTCTATTAGTAATGACAGCATAAGAGAGATGGACAATGTTGCAATAAATAAAACCAGTCCTCCCCAAAAGCCTTGAATCGGTGACAGCATCAACAATAATGTATATATAAATAAATGTGACAGATAGACAGTTAAACTATGCTTTCCCAATAGTGTAAATATAGGATTTTTACGAATGGGGGGGGAGATTTTCAGCAAAATTGCAAAAGCACCCATTATGCAAAAGAATGTGATACAGGGCATCTTGTATTTGGTATAATCAATATATAATATCAATATTGAGTATATGGCAAATATCATTATGAAAAGCCATTGGATTTTATCTGATTTATCAAAAAGTTTTTTGCAAACATATCCAACAAAGTAATATCTTAATGCAAGAGGTATTCCCAATATACAATGCCTCTCATAATTGTGCAGAAGTCCCAATCCAATACACCATAAATACAATCCTATTAATAATATTACATATCTAAAATACTTATATCTATCAGCAAAAATAGCAAGAACACTCATAGAAAAGTAACTTTGCAGAAACCACAAAAAGCCGGCGTTAACATATCTATCTAAATTTTCTCCACTTCCAGATATTAAAGCTATCAGTATATTCGAAATATCCTCATTTTTTTCTATCAATGCAAAATGTGCAACAACGCAAAGAATAAATGTAAAAAGGAAAGGAATTCCTGTTCTAACCGCCAATTTTAGAATATGCTTTTTAAGATTATCCACACTGCCCTTTTTGTAAAAGAAAGGAAGTACAAAGAAACAAGCCACATGAAAAGAATAAAGCCAAGTAAAGACAGGTGATGGCCATGGAATTAAAGGTTTCATGTGTCCAAGAACTATCAAGGTAATCAAAATACCTTTGATTGTATAAGACTCATCACGAGATAATTCAATATTCATAATATATATAAACTAAAATAATTTATGTTGGACTTCTTTGTCAGTTAGAGTTAAAAAATATTTTGAATTACATATCCATACACCTAACCATACGGCAAAATGTGGAAAATTAAAAGCCGGATGTCCTGATGGTTTCATTGATAATATCTGAACAAGAATAATCAATGCGAATGATTTACAAAATAAATTTTTTGATCTGAAATAGCCTTTATAGACACTACTTCCTAATATAAGCAAATAAAGTGTCAAATATAAAAAACCTCCTTTTAGTATCATACCTAAATATCCAGTTTCAATCATACGACGATAGCTATCAATTACTGGTGCATAATATTCACCCATCCATCCGCGTCCGAAGAACCATCCTCCATGAGTGTTCATATCATCAATAAAATTTTCTTCAATTAAAGACCGGGTATCTTCATCACCTCTCTGCATCAATAAAGAAAATACTGAATCTTTGGTCTCCTCAAAAAACATATACAACAAGACTAAAGTAATTGCAGCGAAAATTATTTTTTTTATTTCTTCTCCTTTCTTGTCATTTAAAAGATACATGCCCCACGCTAATACAAAATATATCAGCATAATTGATGTCCCCCCACGACGTGCGAGATAAAGAGTAATAAATAAGGCTATTATCTGTGTTAAAATATAATACTTCCAGTGTCTGGGTGACAAATATTTCTTAAGATAAATCATAAGAATCAACGGAGACAAATTACCAATACCCATTGTGCTGTTGCTAATAAAGTCGCCATAAGACCCTTTTTCTCCAAAATCCATCTTTAGCATATCTGCAGTAATGTTGTATGTAGAGATATTATATAACACAAAAGGCGCATAGCATAAGTATAGAATACACAAAAGCCACATGACACGCCATAAGTAATTAAAATCGAATTTATCTGCCTTGGGCATACAAAACAACATGAATGGCAATAGATTTGGGAAAAAATATGGTGATGTGAGATATTTTAATAATTTACCTGTTAATGACATGTTTGCAGCTGAATCGGTGTGCCCTGGCAATGCAATAAATAACATGTGTATAGTCAGCCAAACACTCCATATTATTAAGAGTATATAAAACAGCCCCACCCAACCTTTAATAGGTATTCCTTTCCAATATTTAATTAGGCACCATATAAACATAGTTGCGGCAAATATGGATATCGCATTTACCAACGGAAGAAAAAGAAAATCTTTCAGAACTGCGGGCAATATATATATTAGAATGCTTAGTATAATGTAATGCTCAGACCTTACAGGTCTCAAAGATCTTATTAAGTATCCTATGTTCATTATTTATTTAATTTTAACTTGTCCAAAATAAGATGCTTATATGAATAATGGTATTTCCTGCTATATATAAAGAAAGAAAATGATTTTTTTAAACCAAATACTTTGTAAATATCTTTTAGCAAGTAGCAAATGTTATATTCTTGCCATAATGGTATATTGTTTGTTTTATAGAAAAAATATCTCCACAGCCATAAATCATAAACATCAAACATATAATCCCACCGTTTTGTATTTGTATGCGATAAACTATTGGGAGAATAAGCAAGATGATAAACGGGAGTGTCTATAACTGCAATATCTGTTGCGGATAAAGCTGCATTTAAGACAAAAAAACAGTCGTTTCCCTTGCGCCTTGGTTCAAAGTATAATTTATTGTCTGCAATCAACGAATGACGAAAAAGTTTTGCCCAAGGTGCCCAAGAACCATATTTCAGATCAATGGTTTTATCCTTGGTCCCGTCATACTCGGATACCAATCTATGATATCTTTTACCTTGAACAGAATCATTTTTATCTGTGTCTATATTGAAGAAAACGATATCTTTGTTTTGCTGAACAGCCTTATCCAAGGCAGATTCAAGGTCTGGCATGAAGTAATCATCCGCATCTGCAAAAAGGATCCATTCTCCTTTGCTTTTTTTTAATCCTTCGTTCCTTGCGACACCAGCTCCCTGACATATATTTTTCCTACAGATTACTATAGGAAATTGTCTGTTAAAAGCGATATCAGAAACATTACAATTATCACTGCAATCATCTACCACAATTATCTGAAAACGATTGCTGTCAGGTATAGAATCAATACATCTTATTAATGTATTGGGTGAATTGTAATGTGGTATAATAATGCTATAAGTCGGTGTTATTTTTGCCATAACAAGCTATACAGGTTATATTTCGTGAAAACAGCCTTTATTTGAGGGTCATTCTGACTTTTTCCAAGATTCACTTTTGAGAGCGCAACATCATCTGCAGCATTAATATTAGTGAAACTTTCTGAAAAAGTTGCATCAATCGGTATTTGTGAACAAACCGTACCTTTTTTCAATGACATAGCCTTGAACCACACATCATCTGCCATTGGGGCTAATGACATAAAGGCTTCTTCATTAAAGACCTCTTTGTCTAAACTGTCAATAGGATAAAGAATACCTCCACAACCCGTTGGAAAATTTAATGGAGACATTTCTTTTGATTCACGTTCAAAATCCCATGAACGGTATGGGGCTATTTCATCACCATTCATTTTTATACGGTGTCCACGTGTATACCAAATATTTTTCGGAGTTTTCTTATATGCACTATATAGACGTTCAACAAAGTCTTCCGGATAAAGAATATCATCATCTACAGTTATGATGTTTGCTTTTGGATACTTATAAAGCGTGGGAATAAGTTTTTTATACGAACGTATATTTTTGCAGAAAGATATTTCAAGACCTTTTTCTTCAAAGGCTAATAGATGAAAAGGCAACTCGTCATGGGTAAATTCATTTTCATCAAGCCAAAGTACAATCCTGTTAGGCTTTAACGTTTGCTCCATAAGAGTTTCTATAACAAGATGAACCTGATAAATCCGTTTGCTATATGTAGTCAGCGACACTATCAGTTCCGGTTCATTGCCAACAGCAGGCTGAATTCCGCTTTCTCTTCTGTTTTTTGCATTGTTCTTTACTTCCTGCAGACGTAACTGCTTTATTAATTCTTTTTTAAGCTCTGTTCGAACATGGTCCTTAAGATCTATCATATTGGCAATGGCAATATGTAGAGATTTTAAATAATTCCTCATGCTGTTAAATTTTAAGAAGTGTCAATAGCTTTAATATTCGATACTTCAGTTTTGGAGTATTTTCTAAACGCTTATAATAAATCCAAAGGGTTCCTTTCTTTATATCCTGCAATTCTTGATAGTCAGTCAAGACAAAATTAGGATAAATTGTTTTAAGGAATTTGATTCGTTCTGCATTGTTTCTCCTCACATCCAAATTACTAATACCAGACGAGTCGCATTGAGCAATTACTATTGGTTTATATTCAAAAATCCCACCCTGAGCAAATATCAAGTAAAACATTCGCCAATCTGCCACAATCTTATAGTCTGTATCAAATTTTATTTGTTTGGCCAAACTGGTACGCGTAAAAACAGCTTGATGACAGAATGGAGATGTGCAATAAAAATCCTGTAAAGACTTAATGGCAGGATTGGCTTTAATTATCTTTAGAAATGAAACATCACCATAGATTACATCTGCATCTGATGAAGTTGAGAAAACGATAGTTAAAACATCTGGAGAGAAAAAGCTGTCACCGGAATTCATAAATATGACATAATCACCATGACACCGTATAAGAGATTTATTCATTCCGTCATAAATACCATTGTCACGTTCACTTACCCAGTCTGTTATTATATCTGTATTTGCTCTAATAATATCAATACTGTTATCAGTAGAACCGCCATCTGTTATTATGAACTCATAGTCACGAAAAGTTTGGTTGCGTATGCTGTCAATGGTTGTCTTAAGTCCGGATGCATTATTTCTATTGACTGTTACTATACTTACTTTCATTTTGATGGTAATATTTTATTTGCATAAGGCATTCGACGCATCAAGCCATGAGCACCTAATGCAAATTTTATCATGAGCACAATATAGACAAAGGAGAATACAACTAAATGCATTATAGCTGAAACTATAAACTGCCAATAACCGTCCATAGGGTCAGGTCCATAGGTATCAACAATAAATCCAACAAATAGCCACGAAACAACAAGCACTGCATAATTGCGCAAAACCCCAGCCCAATACTGTATGTATGAGATTTTGAATCCATCCCGATAAAGATAGTACGGCTTCCAAAATATGATTATTGGCAACATACTACATATTTTTCCAAGAAGGATACCAACAATGCCAAACTTAAGACCAATTATTATTGTTACTGAAATGTTGATAATACCTTCCACCCATGCCGCCCATGTATCTGCATAATGTCCGTATGCATTGTTAAACATATCCACAACCCCTCTGGTCTGTATTATAAAAAAGTTTATAAGCAAAAGAACTACAATGTCCCAACCGAGAATATATTCACTTCCCAGCCAATGATGAATAAAAGGCTGTATCAGATGGGAAAGACAATAACAAAGGATACCTGCAATAATATACCTCAAAGAAATCAGCTGCCAAAATATATTGTTGATTTTCCTTTTATCACCTTCTACTACTAAATTGCCTACACTTGCCCCCATTCCATCCAAGGCATTAGTAACAAGACTTTGAAGTTTGAGGAACACCAAAGAATAGTTTCCATAATAAGCCACCATCTTTAATGAAGCAAATGCAAAGACAAATATTTGGTCGCTTTTTGTCAGCAGAAAATCTTTGATACGATGGACAAATACTTGCCTGGTAGACTTTAATATTTGCGGATACTTTTTAAGTAAATCCTTGCCATTTTGTATTTTTACTTCAAACCATGGATATTCTTTCTTCAGACGATTTTCAAGTATCAGACAATACGCAATTCCATAAAGCATTTGCAGCAAAATATATCCATAATAACTATGAAAATAGTATGCAACAATCATTTGCAGGATTACAGTTATGAATTGTGCTCCCTGATAATATATCGTTATAACATAATTTTTTTGGTCAGCAGTAAGCAAGACTTGCTTGTAATTAAGGAAATAAGTATAAAGCGAAGAGAATAAGAACGCACAATAAGAAGCTATGATTATTGAAAAATCGAAAACCGTATTTTTAAATATCAAAGGCAAAAATAAGGCTACGACAAATCCTGCACCTGTTACAACGAAACCAATTTTTCGATATATGTAACCAAATAACGAAATAAGTTCTATAATTTTACCTTTGTCACCTTCACGTATAGGCTTGAACAAGTTAAACGCAATAGCCGTACTAACCCCCAACTCTGCAAGATTAAGATAACCAAGTATATTATGGAGCGTTCCTGTCAAACCTGTAAAATCAGGTCCAAGAGTATCAAGAAATATCTTTCTCGAAAAGAAAGATAGTATCAAAAAAAGAAAATAATATATTATATTCACACGAGCATTTATTACACTCTTGTGAACACGTGATTCATTTTGCATACTTACGCAATATATATCCGTAAAATGTTTCTTGATTATTTTTTACTGCTCTAAATGCTCCTTTATATGACATCTTGAAAAATGAGGTGTCTTTTAACCAACTATCCCATAAGTCCTTATCAAAGGGTTCGTTGATGTATTTTTGTATTGATAAAGCCATAGTATGGAATCAAGTTCCAATCCCGTTTTATTCTAAGTGATTATAGTAAATTGCATTAAATGAGGGTGTATCAAAATAATATTTGGTATACCCTCACTTTTTATTTTGAACCGCATACCTCTCACATGCCTCATAATACGTATCCAAACTGCCTATATCGAAACGTCCTGCCGACATCTGCCATGCGTGCATCACGGTGTTGTCCACCATATAATGCGCGAGGTTACCTGGCGCATCCTTTCCACAACCATTCTCTATGGAGTGTCGGATAAGGTCAATGTCGGCTTTCTTATATATATAGAAAGGTGGAACAGCCCAATGGCTCTTAGGAACTTGAGGTTTCTCCTCCATGTCCAGCACCTTCATATTGTCATCCACGACAATGACCCCTGTACGCTGAAGCTTCTCTATTGACGGTTGCTCATGACACATAACACAGGATGTTCTTTTCTCATTGGCGAAGTCAATAAATTCTTTAAAAGAGAAAAACAAAAGGTTGTCGGCAGCAACCACAAGCATATCGTCACTTATGTTGAGCTTGTCCATTGCATACAGAAGGTCGCAGACAGCTCCCATACGGGTATCGTTGGTCTCTGTGCCGTCATCTATAATAGTTATGGGCTTGGTATAAGTCTGTTTCTTTTTCCATTCCTCGAAAATATACACAAACTTATGGTTTGTAATAATGATATGCTCATCTATATCTGATATTCTGTCTATATCATCAAGCATGCGGCCAAGAATGGTACTGTTGCCTATCTTCAATAGTGGTTTTGGGAAATTCCTGGTCAGCTCACCAAGTCGTGTCGCGTAACCAGCAGCTATTACGATGTTCTTCATACAAATCTCGCTCCATCATCAGGTCTTACCCAAAACACCTTGAATGTAGTCTCATATTCCGGAAACTTTTCAAGATATTTCCTTGTCATCTCTCTCCCAATCTTTTCCTTATAAACCGGATCAACCAAAGCGATACATGCTCCCTTGAATCCAGCACCAGAGAAACGACCGCCGTACACTCCCGGCAGCGTGCGCATAATCTCGTAAATGGCAATTAGCTCAGGTGAGCCACACTCGTAGTTGTGTATACTCGACTCACAACTGGCAAAACTCAATTTACCCAAAAGCTTTAGGTTCCCGCTCTCCCACGCTGTCACTCCCTGCCGCACACGACGATACTCTGAATAGAAATGTTCGGCACGACGCGCAAAACGATTTGGCATGGCGATACGACATTTCTCGTATGTGGACTTCGGTATATCACGAAGGAATGTCTTCTCGAATGTTTTCAGAGGCTGCTCTGTATATGCCAGCATATTCCACACCGCAGTCTTGCACTCATATACCCGAAGGTTGTAATCGCTGTTCACAAGACTTCGGGTAAGTCCGGAGAAAAATATACCTATCTCAAAGTCAGGCATACCGGGATTGCGCTTTATGATGCGGAAGTCATTGCAGTCGCAATCAAGAAACAAAAGACCGTCTTTCTTACCGAGCACAATGCACGCCTGATCTAAAAGACCATTGCTAAGTCCTATATACTCGCGTTCAGCCTCAGAAGCTGTCTTTACAATTTCAAATGGTTCAAGCTCTATACCGTTAGCCTTAGCCAATGCCATAACATATGCAATAAGCACAGCCGCACTTGAAGACAGTCCACCCACTGGAAGTGATCCTTGTATAATGCCCTCTATTCCATATTTCAGATTAAAACGCTTGCGAAGCGCATATTTGGCACCACGAGCATAATCACCCCAATTATGCTGTTTCATTAACGAAGCTTGAGTAACGTCAAAATCTATCGTTCCGTCAAAGGTTCTTGATTCTAGATGTACATGTCCATCGTTTGAGGGATTGAACCAAAGGTCTACCCCTTTATCAATGGCAAAGCCTGTAACCAAACCATGCTGATGGTCGACATGTGCACCTAAGGGGCATACACGATATGGAGAGAATATATGATATTGATAATTCATGATTTTATCCTTTTATATAGTCAATAAAACTTCAATCCCTCCTGAAAATATCCCTCGTATACACCTTCTCCGCCACATCGTCCAGACAAGAGTCATAACGGTTGGCTATGATGGCGTTACTCTGACGTTTAAACGCTTCCAAATTGTTGACAATTCGGCTGCCGAAAAAAGTGCTGCCGTCTTCCAATGTCGGCTCATAGATTATCACCTCAGCTCCTTTTGCCTTGATGCGCTTCATCACACCCTGAATGGATGACTGGCGGAAATTGTCGCTGTTAGACTTCATCGTCAAACGGTATACTCCGACAATGACATGATGCTCTACATGACGGTCATATCCGTTTGCAGAGGAATATCCGTAATACCCTGCCTTGCGTAGGACACGGTCGGCAATGAAGTCCTTGCGCGTGCGGTTGCTCTCCACGATGGCCGTCATCATGTTCTGAGGTACGTGGTCGTAGTTGGCAAGAAGCTGCTTGGTGTCCTTGGGCAGGCAATAGCCGCCGTAACCAAACGACGGGTTGTTGTAATGCTGCCCGATACGGGGGTCAAGCCCTACACCGTCGATGATAGCCTGAGTGTCAAGACCTTTCACCTCGGCGTATGTATCAAGCTCGTTGAAATAGCTCACGCGCAGAGCAAGATAGGTGTTGGCGAAGAGCTTGACCGCCTCAGCCTCCTTCAGTCCCATGAACAACGTGGCTATATTCTCCTTTATCGCACCCTCCTGCAACAATGAAGCAAAAGTGCGGGCTGACCGTTCGAGAAAAGATACATCGGCAATGGCACGGATGGCGCGGTTTTCATCTTCAAACTGCTCGTTATCAATTATCTTTGGATATCCCACGATGATGCGGCTGGGATAGAGATTGTCATACAGAGCCTTGCTCTCACGGAGAAACTCGGGGGAGAACAGCAGGTTGAACTTCCTGCCTTTCAAACCTGGTGTTTCTGAATACTTCTTTGCATAACGTACATAAAGGCTGCGGCAATATCCAACGGGAATGGTACTCTTTATCACCATCACGGCATCGGGGTTGACACTCATAACAAGATCTATGACATCTTCTATATGGTGGGTGTCGAAGAAATTCTTTACCGGGTCATAGTTGGTCGGAGCTGCAATGACAACGAAACCGGCATCCTTATATGCCGACGCGCCGTCAAGGGTTGCCGTAAGGTTTAATTCCTTCTCTGAGAGATACCTCTCTATGTACTCATCCTGTATCGGGGATTTCCTGCGGTTTATCATGTCAACCTTGTCCGGTATGACATCCACTGCCGTCACCTGATGGTTTTGTGACAGCAGGGTAGCAATGGACAAACCCACATAACCGGTGCCGGCTACTGCTATTTTCATTATATATTACTTAATTAGTATAATAGAAATAAATACTTAAACCTAATACTATAATTCTGAGCACTTATTTAAGCACTTACATTCACTCGAAATAAAAAACTTTATAATACGATTTCAGAGAAATCCACATATCCATCACATATCCCCAACGCACCATTCCACCGGCACATTGACAACCGCGCATCCAAGCATGTCGATGCGGACACAAAGCGATGTGCACGAAGCATCTGTAGATAGTATCTCCCCTGTAACACCTTTAAGCCTGCCATGACTGATTACGATGCGGGTACCGGGACGGATTTGTCCGGGCTTGAAGACAAGACTCTCGGCTGCATTGGCACAGAGGATTTTCAGACTGTCTATCTGTGTGTCGGGAATAACTGCATAGTGCGTGGTACCTGCACAACGAAGTATATCAACAATGCCGGGAAAACGGTATATGCTTTTTATGCGGTCATCGCCACAACGGAAAAACACGTACATGGAAATGAGTATGCTGTCAATGAAAGTTATACGGTCGCGACGACGGCTGCGTTTCTTGATAACGGGTACGTATGCTTCTATTCCGGCCTCAACAAGGCGCCGGCATACGGTGCGCTCTGCATTGCAACATACGCGGGCAACGTGCCATGTTCCAGCATTACGCTCCACGGCTCCGCCGCCGTCCGTTACATCTGCAGACGTTATGGAAGAGAGTACAGAGCGGTCTTGCATCCCTATAGGCTTACTTGATTGATACGGGCATTCTAAGAAGAATGCTGTTTTGCGGACATAAAAAAGCGTGAACCGTCCGTTGCCGTTCCACCCTTAGAGGCCTTCGCATTGCCCGAGTCTGTAGAACGGACAACGCATAAAGCCCACGCCGATATGAATATAGCAATCCCCTTATCTTGGAACATCAGCCATAAGCTTATCATAATATAATAAGGTATATGATATTCCTAAGGGGATGCGCTTATAAACACATCCCGAGGACATCTACGTTGCCAAGTTACCAACAAACTCTTTTGAAAGTTGCGAAGTTTCCAAGGGTCAGCAACAAGACGCATGTAAACGCCTTAACTATGTCTGATTCTCCATACCCGCCCGCTTCCTCCGTCGGCTTATGGCTTCAGGCTCGGCGTGTGCTGTATGTCTGTACATGCCCTACAAGTACAGGCCTTGCATTACATGAATTTTTGCAGACTACGAGAATCTGCTGCAAAGATACGTAAAACTATCTGAAATTTCAATGATTACCGTGAAAATATTTTTATTTAAAGGAAGGAATGAGGAAAGTAATATACGTGAGCTGTATGAATATTACAAGAGGGTGTTGCAGAACTCTATTCTTTAAGCTTGCAGGGACATATTCTTGTATTTGTCCGTTTGTAACATCCTGATATTCAATGGCTGCATGGCGGACAAATACAAGAATATGTCCCTACAATGGGATAATTGCATGTTCTGCAACACCCTCTTATAGTATAACAAGAAAGATAAATTCGTCAAACTCATGTTTATATATATGCAAAAGTATATACAGAAGTGTAATAATATACACTACTGTATATTATTGATAATCAGAATGATACCTCTTAGAATGCAAAAGGTGGCATTTCGGAGTGCAAAAGCTATGCTTTAAGACAGCAAAAGCATAGCTTCCGTAATGCAAAACGTATGCTTTACGAAGGCAGGAGGTCATGTGTATATTTATGCAACGAATGGCACAGAGTAAAAAAGGGGCTGTTTGTTTTGTGCTTACGCCTTTTTACAGTATCTTTGCATTTAACAGCAACTGTTACCGGACAGCTGCATGCAGGATTGCCTGCATTCTACATTCAACCGTCATATCCTTACTGATAATGCAGGAAAGGCGAAAAAAGAACATTGAAAGTGAATAAGAGGAAACTTCTGAACAGTTCGCTGAAGATAGCGCTGCCGCTTGTTTTGGGCGGCATGATATTGTATTGGATGTACCGCGATTTTGACTTCAGCCGCATCTGGCACGTCGTTACACACGGCATGAACTGGACATGGATGCTGCTGTCGTTTCCGTTCGGCATACTGGCACAGCTGTTCCGCGGCTGGAGATGGCGGCAGACACTCGAGCCGATGGGCGAAAGGGCACGCACGTCCACATGCGTGCATGCCGTAATGCTTTCTTACGCGGCGAGTCTGATTATACCGCGCGTGGGCGAGTTTGCACGCTGCGGGGTTCTGAAGAGATATGACAATGTGTCGTTTCCGAAAGCCCTCGGCACGGTGGTTACCGAAAGGGCGATAGACTCCCTGCTGATGCTGGGCATAACGTTGTTGACGCTGCTGACGCAGATGGGCGTATTTTCTACCTTTTTTGAGCATACGGGCACGAGCATGGACTCTCTTACCGGCAAGTTCTCCGGCACGGGCTATGCCGTGACGGCTATCTGCGGGATAGCGGCGGCAATACTGCTGCATCTGATAATGAAAAGACTTGCCATATATAATAAGGTGAAAGCCACACTCGGGGGGATATGGCAGGGAGTGACATCGCTGCGCAACGTGCGCAACGTGCCGCTGTTTGTGTTTTTCACCCTGGCTATATGGGGCAGCTATTTCCTGCATTATTATCTTACGTTCTTCTGCTTCGGCTTCACGGAAGGACTGGGAGCGGGATGCGCCCTTACAACTTTCATCGTGGGCAGCATCGCCGTGATAGTGCCCACGCCCAACGGTGCCGGACCGTGGCACTTTGCCGTGAAGACGATGCTGATACTCTACGGCGTGGCTTCGGACAGCGCACTGTTCTTCGTCCTCATCGTCCACACGGTGCAGACAATGCTTGTCGTGCTGCTCGGCGTGTACAGCTGGGCGGCTCTGGGCTTTACACGGCGCATGACGGCTGGGCGGCAGACGCTCCCGGATGTACAGCAATAAAGGGGAATATATTCATCAATCTAAAACAAATATACTATGAGCGAAATCATGAATCTTAAACCGGAGTGTATCTGGAGAAACTTTTACGGACTGACACAGGTGCCGCGTCCGTCGGGACATTTGGAGAGAGTGCAGCTGTTCCTGTTAGACTTTGCAAAGCGCGCCGGCGTGGAAGCATTCAAGGACGAGGCTGAAAACATTGTGATGCGCAAGCCTGCCACGCCGGGAATGGAAAACCGCAAGACCGTAATTCTTCAGGCACACATGGACATGGTGCCGCAGAAGGAGAAGGAAAGCACGCACAACTTCGAGACCGACCCCATACAGACATACATAGACGGAGACTGGGTAAAGGCAAAGGGCACGACACTCGGTGCCGACAACGGTCTGGGTGTGGCTGCTATAATGGCTGTGATGGAGGCTAATGACCTCAGGCACGGACCGATAGAAGCACTGATAACAGCTGACGAGGAGACCGGTATGTACGGTGCAAACGGACTGCCCGCAGGCGAGCTTACGGGTGAAATACTGCTGAACCTCGACACGGAGCAGGAGGGAGAGATGATAATAGGAAGTGCCGGAGGCGTGGACATAACAGCCGTGCTGGACTATAAGGAAGTTGAGACCGACAAGAACGACGTTGCCGTAAAGATAACCGTGAAAGGTCTTAAAGGCGGACACTCGGGTCTGGAAATAGGCGAAGGCAGGGCTAACGCCAACAAGCTGCTTGCACGTATCGTGCGCGAGGCAATATCCGAAGACGACGCACGCCTTGCATCATGGCACGGCGGCAACATGCGCAACGCCATACCGTTCGAGGCGGAGGCTGTGCTCACGCTGCCGAAAGAGAACAAGGACGACATTGCCGAACTTGCCGGCGACTATCGTGAGGCTTTCAACAACGAATACAAGGGCATTGAAAACGAGATATACGTAACGGTGGAAGACACGGAACTGCCAGAGACAGAGGTGCCGCTGGAAATACAGGACAACCTCGTCAACGCCATCTGTGCCGCACATAACGGCGTTTGGCGTTACATACCGTCAATCCCAAACATCGTGGAGACATCGTCAAACCTCGCCATAATAGACATTGCCGGCGGCAAGGCTGCAATAAAGATTTTGGCAAGAAGTGCAAGCGAGACGGTAAAGGACGAGATTGCAACATCGCTCGAAAGCTGCTTCGGCATGGCTGGAATGGAAGTAAAGAGAAGCGGAGAGTACGGAGGATGGGATCCGAACACCGACAGTGAACTGATAAAGGTTATGCGCAGACTGTACAAGGACCTTTTCAACGAGGAGCCGACCGTACAGGTTGTACACGCCGGACTGGAGTGCAGCATCATTCTCTCCAAATATCCCGGTCTGGACATCTGCTCGTTCGGTCCGACGATGCTTTCTCCGCACACTCCCAACGAGCGCGCATTCCACCCGTCGGTGCCAAAATTCTGGACGCTGCTGACAAAGACATTGGAAGAAATACCGGTGAAATAAAGGAGTAAGGAGAAAAAGGAGGAAAAAGGAGTAAGGAGAAAAGCTGGAAAGACGTTAAGCCGAACTATGTCAAACATAGTATTCAATGTCTCTTCTTACTTTTCTCCTTACTCCTTTTTCCTCCTTTTTCTCCTTACTCCTTACTCCTATCCTCCAATGTCCCACCCTATCGCGCTTGCGCCGAGAACGGCGGCGGAAGAACCTCCGAGACTGCTGACGAGGAACTGCGCAGGATTTTTCTTGAACATCGGCATGACGTTCTTCTCATAGCTGCGCCTTATAGGTTCCATGAGCAAGTCGCCCGCCTTTGTCAGCCCGCCGAAGAAGACAAAAGCCTCAGGCGACGAGAATACTGTCATATCCGCACATGCCTCTCCGAGCAACTCACCCGTAAACTCGTATACGCGCACGGCAAGCGCATCTCCTTTCTCGGCTGCCAGCGACACGTCGAGCGACGTGATGTCATCAGGATTAATGTCTCTAAGCAACGAACTCTCGTCACTTGTGAGCAGAAACTCCCGTGCCGTGCGCGCCACACCCGTAGCCGAACAGTATGTCTCAAGACAACCGTTGCGCCCGCATCCGCACGGACGGCCGCCATTACGGCGTACTATCATGTGCCCCAACTCGCCGGCAAAGCCGTCACTGCCGTAAACCAACTGCCCGTTGACAACAATGCCGGAGCCTACGCCCGTGCCGAGTGTCAGCATGATAAAGTTCTTCATTCCACGCGCCACTCCGTATGTCATCTCTCCCATTGCCGCGGCATTGGCATCGTTGGTTATTGCCACAGGCACACCAAGCTTACGGCTGAACATGTCGGCAAGAGGCACCACACTGTCGTGAGCCCACGCAATGTTCGGCGTCATCTCCACCGTACCCTTATAATAGTTGGCATTGGGCGCACCTATGCCCATAGCCCTCACCGTCTCTATTCCTCCCACCTGGTCTATTATCAGCTGCAGAGCATCGCACGCTGCATCGACATAACCGTCGGCTGTGGCATATCCGCGGGTCTTTATCGTAGTAGTCGCCTTTATCTCTCCCCTGCTGTCAACTATGCCGAACACGGAGTTGGTGCCTCCGAGGTCGAGGGCTATGACATAAGGCTTCACTGTTGATAATGTATTCATTGATATAATATTTAATAGGTGTATATAACTATGTACTATGTAATGGCAAAGGTATCAAATTAATTGCGGTATTCAAAGTTTTGCTGTCAAAATTTGTATATTCGGCAAAAAATCAGGAACTTTGCAGCCACTATGGCATTTCCTATCCACATAGATATTTTAGATTTGATATTCAAGGGAATACTTATCGGCATCATCGCATCAGCCCCTATGGGACCGGTAGGCGTGCTCTGCATCCAGAGGACGCTGAACAAGGGCAGGTGGTATGGATTTGTCACAGGCATCGGGGCATGCGTAAGCGACATATTCTACGCCCTCATCACCGGTCTCGGCATGTCGTTCATCATGGACATCATAAATCAGGGGCACAACAAGTTCATGCTCCAGATAAGCGGCAGCATCATGCTCATGGCATTCGGAATATACTGTTACAGAAGCAATCCGACAAAGAAGATACATATAAGCAACAACGGGCGGGGAACACTCGTGCAGAACGGCATAACGGCATTCTTCGTCACATTCTCAAACCCGCTCATCATCTTTCTTTTCATGGCGTGCTATGCACAGCTGGCATTCGTGGTGCCCAACCACCCGCTTGAGATGTGCGCCGGATATCTCAGCATAGTGCTCGGTGCGATGCTGTGGTGGTTCGGGCTGACGTGGCTCGTGGACAAGATAAGGGGGATATTCGACAACAGCGGCATAATAATCATCAACAGGGTTATCGGCAGCATTGTCATCATCATATCTTTCATCGTGCTTATTGGCACGGTGTTCAACCTATATACATTCTCGCTGTAACATCATCAATACAATGTTCATATCTCAGGATCTCAGAAAGAAAAACATTGCCGAGTACCTGCTGTACATGTGGCAGGTGGAAGACATCATCCGAGCATACGGATGCTCGCTGGCAAGGATAAGGAAGGAATACATAGACAAGTTCGGCTATGACGAGGAACAGAAAGAAGAGATGACCGACTGGTACGGCAATCTTGTTCGCATGATGAACGGAGAGGGCTGCCGCGAGAGCGGTCACCTGCAGATAAACAAGCTCGTGATGCAGCAGCTGTGCGAGCTTAACGCCAGTCTGCAGCAGAGCAGCAAGTACCCGTTCTACACGGGCGAGTATTATAAGGTGTTGCCGTTTATCGTCGAGCTTCGCAACCGCAGTGGCAGGAAAGACGAGAACGAGGTGGAGACATGTTTCAATGCCCTCTACGGAGTGATGATGCTGCGCCTGCAGAAAAAGGAGATAAGCCCCGACACCATGCACGCGATAAAGGAGATAACGACGTTCGTAGGCATGCTGTCCGACTATTACATGAAGGACAAGGAGGAACCGCTGGAGTTTTAGGGCAGCGGATGCACTCATAAACAGACAACTTATAACCGGAAACTTACAACAGAGGATGTGCGGCGCACCGTGCCGTGCACCATGCAACAAAACATCACAGCAATGAATATACTCATAACAGGATGCAACGGACAGCTGGGAAACGAAATGCAGCTGCTTGAGAAGGTTAATCCTCAGCATAACTATTTCAACACCGACGTGGCATCGCTCGACATCACCGACAGCAACGCCGTAAGGGCATTTGTAGACGACAACGGCATCGACGGCATTGTAAACTGCGCAGCATACACGGCAGTGGACAAGGCGGAAAGCAACACGGAACTGTGCCGCAGGATAAACTCGGATGCACCGGAATATCTTGCCACAGCGATAGAACGCCGAGGAGGCTGGCTCATACAGATATCCACCGACTATGTTTTCGACGGGACGGCTCACACGCCCTACACCGAAGACCTGCCCACATGTCCTGACAGTGTATACGGCGAGACCAAGCTTGCCGGAGAGCAAAGGGCAACTGGCGCATGCAGCAGAACAATGATAATACGCACGGCATGGCTTTACTCTGTCTTCGGCAACAACTTTGTAAAGACGATGATGCG
This sequence comes from uncultured Prevotella sp., assembly GCA_900545525.1. Classification (GTDB taxonomy): domain Bacteria; phylum Bacteroidota; class Bacteroidia; order Bacteroidales; family Bacteroidaceae; genus Prevotella. The sequence continues at coordinate 139,910 of UQZX01000002.1, read as the reverse complement.
TCTCGGCAGGGAGAGGGAAAGCCTCGGCGTGATTTTCGACCAGATAGGTACGCCAACCTACGCACGCGACCTTGCCTTGGCTATAATGTCGGCAGTAAACCACGGCATTGTCCCCGGCATATACCACTTCTCCAACGAAGGGGTATGCAGCTGGTATGATTTCACGAAGGCAATACACCGCATGGCAGGCATAGACGGATGCAATGTGAAGCCGCTGCATACAAGCGAATATCCCACGGCAGCCAAAAGACCTGCATACAGCGTGCTTGACAAGACAAAGATAAAGACAACATACGGCATCGACATTCCCCATTGGGAGGAGTCTCTGAAAGAATGCGTGGAGATATTGAATGAAGGAGCAAAGGAATAAGGAGTTCAAGAGTAAGGAGTTAATGGAGTAAGGAGTTGAATGACATTAGTGACCTTAAAGACTTTAAGGACTTAAGGTCTTTAAGGAATAAATGGAGTAAGGAGTAAGGAAGTAAAGGGAGACAAACATCATTCTTATGAACAACGAAATAGAAAGAAGGCGGACCTTCGCCATAATATCTCACCCAGATGCCGGAAAGACAACGCTCACCGAGAAGTTTCTTCTCTTCGGCGGACAGATACAGGTGGCAGGTGCCGTAAAGAGCAACAAGATACGAAAGACGGCAACGTCCGACTGGATGGACATAGAGAAGCAGCGCGGAATATCGGTATCGACATCTGTCATGGAGTTCGACTACGAAGGATACAAGGTAAACATCCTCGACACGCCGGGTCACCAGGACTTTGCCGAAGATACATACCGCACGCTGACGGCGGTGGACTCGGCGATAATCGTGGTGGACAGCGCAAAGGGTGTTGAGGCACAGACGCGCAAACTGATGAACGTATGCCGTATGCGCAACACACCCGTGATAATATTCATAAATAAGATGGACCGCGAGGGACGCGATCCCTTCGACATTCTCGACGAGCTGGAGCAGGAACTGGAGATAAAGGTGCGCCCGCTGTCGTGGCCTATCAACCAAGGCGCAAAGTTCAAGGGCGTCTATAACATCTACGAGAACAAGCTCGACCTGTTTACCCCAGACAAGCAACGCGTAACGGAGAAGGTTGAAGTAGACATAATGTCAGCCGAACTGGATGCACGCGTGGGAGAAACCGACGCAGCCAAGCTGCGCGATGACCTCGAACTGGTAGACGGAGTATATCCCGCCTTCGACGTCGACGCATACAGGCAGGCAGAAGTTGCACCCGTTTTCTTCGGCAGCGCGCTGAACAACTTCGGCGTACAGGAGCTGCTCAACTGCTTCGTAGAGATAGCTCCGTCGCCCCGTCCCACCATGGCGGAAGAGCGCACGGTAAGTCCCGAAGAACCCAAGTTCACAGGCTTCATCTTTAAGATTACGGCAAACATCGACCCTAACCACCGCTCGTGCATAGCCTTTTGCAAGGTATGCAGCGGCAGGTTCGTGCGCAACCAGCCCTACCTGCTCGTGCGTCAGGGCAAGACCGTACGCTTCTCATCGCCGACACAGTTCATGGCGCAGCGCAAAAGCACCATAGACGAGGCTTATCCCGGCGACATAGTGGGACTGCCCGACAACGGCGTGTTCAAGATAGGCGACACGCTCACCGAGGGCGAGAAGCTCCACTTCCGCGGACTTCCGTCATTCTCTCCCGAGATGTTCAAGTATATCGAAAACGACGACCCGATGAAGAGCAAGCAGCTCAGCAAGGGCATAGACCAGCTCATGGATGAAGGTGTGGCACAGATGTTCGTCAACCAGTTCAACGGACGCAAGATAATAGGAACCGTAGGGCAATTGCAATTCGAGGTGATACAATACCGTCTCGAAAACGAGTACAACGCCCGCTGCCGTTGGGAACCGGTACACCTGCACAAGGCATGCTGGGTTGAGGCAGACGACCCAGCCGAGCTTGAAGCGTTCAAGAAACGCAAGTACCAGTACATGGCAAAAGACAAGGACGGGCGCGATGTGTTCCTTGCTGACTCGGGATATGTGCTGCAAATGGCACAGCAGGACTTCAAGAACATACGTTTCCACTTTACGAGCGAGTTCTGACATCGTCTGCTTATATTCATAAAAAGCCCGCTCCTGCAAGTTTGCATAGAGCGGGCTTTTGCTTATATTACTCTTCAACAGGGCGGCAGCACCATCGTGAAACCTTTATCATCACCGCCATGCCGGGAACATCTTTCAGCAGGAAGTACTTGCGGCTCTGCCGTACAAGGCGTCCTGAAAGCCCTTTCAACGGTCCGTAGTCGACAACTACGCGCTGCCCGCTCTTCATCCGTGCCTCGCTCTCGGTAAGATAGCGCTTCATCCCAAGCTCCGGATTGCACATCAGTATGAACTCGCGCATCTGTCTGTCCGGTATGTTATAAAGTTCCGGATTGTCCTTGCTCTTGCGCATTACAAACAGCCGGCGGGGATATCCGGAATATATCGCAAGCATGCGACGGACACCGAATGCGGCTTTCACGAATATCAGATTGGTGACGACCGGACGTATGTCGTGACGTCTCCGCCCCTCGCCGTCGACAAAGTCGTGGCGGCACATGGGAATAAACGACTCGAGACCGCAGTCGGAAAAATAGTCAGCCACGTCCTTCTGCCTAACGGCAAACAGCTTGACAGCATGCCACGACACGGCATCGACGCCACAGTCATGCTCCGTGCCGCCGTCGCCGTCCTTAAAAAACTTGTTGTCGTTGTCTGCCTTTTCCATAAATAACTCATTATACCAGCTGCAAAAATAGGTATTTTTCCCGAGAAACAAGAGCATTGCGGCATTTATCACATCGCAAGCCAGTTTTCGAGCATACGCCTTCCCAAGGGTGTCATCACACTCTCGGGATGAAACTGTATGCCGCGAATATCGAACATGCGGTGCCTCAGAGCCATAACCAGCCCGTCATCACTCACCGCCGTCACCTCAAGACACGCAGGAAGACTATCCCTGTCAACCACCCAGCTGTGATAGCGTCCAACCCCGAACGTATCACCACAACCGGCAAACATAGGGTCTTTAGCAACCACACTACATGGTGTCGCCACACCGTGGCACACGTCGCTGATGTTGACGAGCCTGCCGCCAAACACCTCACCTATCGCCTGATGACCAAGGCACACGCCCAAGACAGGCTTCACGCCGGCATAGCGGCGTATCACGTCCATAAGCAGACCTGCCTCCGACGGGATGCCCGGTCCGGGACTAAGTATTATCTTGTCAAACCGCGAAAGCCCGTCAAGCCTGAAGCGGTCGTTACGCACAACCGTGACATCGGCACCCGCCTCGCGGAGAAGATGACGCAGGTTGTACGTAAAACTGTCGTAATTATCTATTATGACAACGTTCATTGTAATTTATAATTTACAATTGATAATTAATAATTTATGTGTAAGAAACTGTCTGTCAAAGCTTTTCTGCAAGCTCTATGGCACGGCGCAGGGCACCCAATTTGTTGTTAACCTCCTGCAGTTCGTACTCCTCATCGCTCTTTGCCACGATGCCGCCGCCCGCCTGAAACCATAGTTCACCGCCACGGCTGACAAATGTGCGTATCGTTATCGCCTGGTTCAGGCTGCCGTCAAAACCTATACACCCTATACACCCGCCGTATGCGCCGCGGCTGTGCGGCTCGTATTCGCTGATGAGCTGCATTGCCCTTACCTTGGGCGCGCCGCTCAGCGTACCAGCGGGGAAGGTGTCGACAAACGCCTTCAGCGGGTCGGCATCCTCGTCAAGCTCTCCGCTCACACGGCTCACAAGATGTATGACATGACTGTAATACTGCAAGTCCTTGTAAAAATCCACCTTCACACCGTGGCAGTTGCGGCTCAGGTCATTGCGTGCAAGGTCCACCAGCATCACATGCTCCGCATTCTCCTTCGGGTCATTGCGCAAGAACTCGGCTCCCTCCCTGTCTCGCGCCGCATCGCCCGTGCGGCGCGTCGTGCCGGCAATGGGGTCAATGTATGCCCTGCCGCCTTCTATGCGGCAGTGGGTCTCAGGACTGCTGCCGAATATGCGGAAGCCGCCGAAGTCGAAATAGAACAGGTAGGGCGAGGGATTAACGCTGCGCAGCACGCGGTACAAGCGGAAATCATCGCCCTCGTATCTCTGCACGAAACGCCGGGACAGCACAATCTGAAACACGTCGCCGCGCAGGCAGTGGCTTATCCCGCGGCGTATGTTCGCCTTGTGTTCCTCGTCAGTGAGCGTTGATGTCGTCGCGCCAACGGCACGAAAACCATAGTCACGCCCGCTGCCGCCTTTCATCCTCTTCAACATACCGTCAATGACTACATCTCCGCTGCCCGATGTCTCACCGTCGGCAACGAGTGTCACCACTGTCATACGGTTGTTGAAGTGGTCGAAGACTATCACATCGCGGAACATCATATATAATATGTCTGGAGCATCGTCATGCTCCGCCGTCTCGTCCCTCACATCTATTCCCTCAAAATATCTCACGGCGTTGAACGATGTATACCCGTACAAGCCGCAGTACCGGGCATGCTCTCCCCTCACATCAAAGCTGTCGATAAACTCACGCAGGACATCCTCGCACCTGCATTCTCCTATCGTGCGGCGCAACGACGTGCCGTCGGGAAAAGACATAACCGCCTCACCATGCCCCACGGCAATACTTGCCACGGGATTTATGCCGATAAACGAACGGCTGTTGTCAGCACCGTGATAGTCCGAACATTCCATTAACACACTCTGAGGACACACATCCCTCATGCTCATATACACTCCCACTGGCGTATACAGGTCGGCAAGCACCGTCCTGCCCTCTGCCGTATATCCGAACTTAGAACTTCCCATACTCTCCTGCCATATCCTTGTTTGCCAAATACGTCTCCACATCCTTGTCGCCGCGACCGCTCACAGTGAGCACCACCACATCACCACGGCTGAACTCCGCCTTGCCGAGCGCCGCCACGGCGTGTGCACTCTCTATTGCCGGTATAATGCCCTCCATGCGCGTAAGTTCATATCCGGCACGCACCGCCTCGTCGTCGTTCACGGCATACACCTCGCAACGTCCCTTCACTGCCATGTTGCAGTGCATCGGTCCCACGCCGGGATAGTCAAGCCCCGCCGATATGGTGAACGCCTCCTCTATCTGCCCGTCGGGCGTCTGCATCACGAGCATCCTGCTGCCGTGCAGTATGCCCGGCTCACCACAGTGTATCGTCGCTGCCGTGCGTCCCGAACCGATGCCGCTGCCACCAGCCTCGGCAAGTATTATGCGCACACGGCTGTCATCTACATAATGATAAACCGTACCGGCAGCGTTGGAGCCGCCGCCTATGCACGCCACGAGACAGTCAGGACGGTCACGCCCCTCCTTCTCCTGCAACTGCCACTTTATCTCTTCGGATATTATGCTCTGCATGCGCGCCACGATGTCGGGATAAGGATGCGGTCCCATTGTCGAGCCTACGATATAGAACGTGTCCGAAGGATGACAGCACCAGTCGCGTATCGCCTCGGAACAGGCATCGCTAAGCGTCATGTTTCCCGTTGTAACGGGATGCACCTTCGCGCCCAGCATGCGCATACGTTCCACGTTGGTATGCTGTCTCTCCACATCGGTCTTGCCCATAAACACCTCACACTCCATGCCCATCAGCGCACACACCGTAGCCGTGGCAACGCCATGCTGCCCCGCACCGGTCTCGGCAATGATGCGCCTCTTGCCCATCTGCCGTGCCAGCAGTATCTGCCCCACGGTGTTGTTTATCTTGTGCGCACCAGTATGGTTAAGGTCCTCGCGCTTGAGATAGAGCTTTATCCCATACTTCTCGCTCATCCTCCTCGCATGATACAGCGGTGAGGGGCGTCCCACATAGTCGCGCAGAAGCGCACGGTATTCGTCCTTAAACTCCGCACTCTCCATTATGGGGAGATAGGCGCGGCGCAGGTCTTCCACACATTTGTACAATATCTCCGGTATATAGGCTCCGCCGAACTCTCCGTAGAAGCCGTTCTTGTCTGCAAAAAATGTTTCTTTCATTGGTTAATTATTTTTTAGGAGGAAGGAGTTGAGGAGTAAGGAGTAAGGAGTTGAGGAGTAAGTAGTAAGTAGTAAGTAGTAAAGGAGTTAAGACAATACTCCATTCCCAAACAACAATGTACAAATAATAAGACATATAACTTAACCACTTACTCCATTACTCATCAACGACTTACTCCTTTACTACTTACTCCTTTACTACTTACTCCTTTACTACTTACTCCTTTTACTCCTTACTACTTTACTCCTTACTCCTCAACACCTCATAAAGCCTGTCCACGGCATCCTCCGCATTTCCCGCCTCATTGAGAAGCGTAACAAACTTGCTCCCTATTATCGCCCCGGCGGCATTGGCATGCGCACTCTCCAACGTCTGACGGTTGGATATGCCAAAACCTATCATGCGCGGATTGCGAAGGTTCATGGCGTCTATGCGCCGGAAGTACTGCTGCTTTGCCTCGTCGAAGCTGCCCTGTGCTCCCGTTATTCCAGCCGACGACACCATGTATATGAACCCGTCCGTATGGCTGTCGATAAAGCGCACACGCTCTTCCGACGTCTCCGGCGTAATCATCATTATCACGCGTATGCCGTATCTGTCGGCTATCGGCTTCACATCGGCAAGATAGTCGGCAAAGGGCAGGTCGGGGATAATCGCCCCGGACACACCCGTATCGCGGCACCGCCGGAAGAAACGTTCTATGCCGTAGTGCATTATCACATTGAGATAACCCATCATAACGAGCGGCACGGACACTTCGTCCTTTATCTCCTCCAGCTGACCGAAGAGTCTTTCCAGCGTCATGCCGTTGCGCAAAGCCACCGTTCCGGCTGCCTGTATCACGGGTCCGTCGGCAAGCGGGTCGCTGAACGGTATGCCCACCTCTATCATGTCTATGCCCCTGCGTTCGAGGGTCTTTATCACGTCTGCCGTACCGTCGGCAGACGGACATCCGGCACAGAAATATATTGAGAGCAGCTTGCGATCGCCGCGCCCTGCAAACAGTTCGTTTATCTTGTTCATCATTTTATGTATTAATATTTTTTAAGGTGAGTCATATGAATATTACAAACCACCCCTGCCCCTCCTTTGGAAAAGGAGGGGACACAGCACAGGCATCGTATGCATATATGTAATATGTATGTTTATTGAACATGATATATATTTTTATTGAATCAAGCATACGTGTCCCCTCCTTTTTCAAAGGAGGGGCAGGGGTGGTTTGTAATATTAATCGAACTCAAGTTTTTAAGGAGGAAGGAGAAAATGGAGTATGGGATGATAATGGAATTATCGCTCCCTTTCGCCTATAAGCCAAGCCCCCTTATCCTCTAATCTCACCGATAAATTCTCTCAGAGCCTCCACATCCTTCACCCCCGGCTCCGTCTCAAACCTGCTGTTGAGGTCTATGCCGGCAAACATGGGATGCTCGAAGTCCTTCACACGCCGTATGTCGTCCGGCCCTATGCCGCCGCCGAGCATAAAGGGGATGCCTCCGTCGTAGGATTGCAGCACGCTCCAGTCAAACCGGTTTCCGCTGCCGCCCACACATGTGCACTTGGTATCGAAGAGAAGCATGTCCGCCACGCCGTCATACTCGCGCCATTTGCCGACATCCTCCGCCGTCTCCACGCTTATCGCCTTTATTATCCTGACACCCTTGCGTATGTCCGGGTCGAGCGTACGGCGCAGGTTCTCTATCATCACTGGACTTTCACTGCCATGCAATTGCACATAATCCAGCCCGTAGTTATATACCCGCGTAACGATATTCTGAGGCATGTCGTCAACAAAGACACCCACTTTCTTTATACCGCTGCCAACACTGCGCACGTTGTCGCCTGCATAGTCGGGCATGATGCCGGCTTCCGACGACATCATACTGACATACCGCGGACTGTCTTTCCAAAACACGAAACCAATCATGTCCACTCCAAGTGCCGCAACGGCGCGTATGTTCTCCACATCGCGCATGCCGCAAACTTTTATCATGATATTCTTCATTGTCATCATCTCCTTTTTATTTTTGTCATATATCTTTCTATTGATAAACTATCTTGCTGCCGTCTCCTGTAACCTGTGCCATAGACATCAAAAACCGGCGCAGTGCCTCTCCTGGCACAGGCTCCCTCATGAAGCTCTCGCCTATAAGAAAGCCGTTGAAACCTGCCTCACGCAACATACATACCGTGCCGGCACTGCCGATGCCGCTCTCACTGACACGGCACATGCCGCGCGGCAGCCTCCCGGCAAGCATAAAAGAGTTCTGCACATCCGTGACAAACGTGCCAAGGTTGCGGTTGTTCACGCCACACATGTCCGGCTCATCGTCAAGATACTCCAGCTCTTCCACGCCGTGTATCTCAAGAAGGACCTCCAAGCCTATCTCATGAGCCGTCCTCATCAGCGCGGAACAGTCTGCCCTTGACAGCACGGCGGCAATGAGCAACACCGCCGATGCGCCGCAGGCGCGCGCCTGAAAGAGCTGATACTCATCTACGACAAAGTTCTTGTAGAGCACGGGGAGCGTCAATCCCGACCGTCTCGCGGTCTTGACAAAACCGTCGCTGCCGCCGAAAAACTTCGTATCCGTAAGTATGCTCACCGCCGATGCGCCGTTCTTCTGATAGTCTGACGGTATCACAGCCGCATCACCGTCCTCGCGTATCCACCCCTTTGAGGGCGAACGGCGTTTGAACTCGGCTATTATCCCGCTGTCAGACGTCATCAGGGCATCGCGCATCGACGGCACGGCAACATCCTGCAATCCTTCCACCTTATTATATAATACGGTTGACGGAACGGCTTCCTTGAACATCCCGACCTCACGCCGCTTCCATGCTATTATCTCTTCAAGTATATCCATATCTGCATTACTTTAATAACTGTCATGACCTTAAAAGACCTTAACTGCCCCTCAAATAGCGTTCAGCTCCACAAACCGGCGGAATGCGGTGAGGGCACGCCCGCTGTCGAGCGACTCACGCGCCATGTCCATACACTCCTCAATGCCCTTATTGCCTCTTTCTGCCACCTGCATGGCAAAGGCTGCATTGGCAATGACAACGTTGCGCCGCGCCGGATGCGCACGGTTTTCGAGCACGCTGTCGAATATCTCCTTTGCCTCTTCCACCGTCTTTCCGCCTTCAAGGCTTTCAGGACTTGCCACCGGCATCCCTATGTCCGAAGGCTTGTAAATGTGCTCGCCGCCGTTAGTCACCACCTTAAAGCTGCCTGTAAGCGACACTTCATCATATCCGTCGGTGCTGTTCACTATGCCGTAGTCCATGTCAAGCCTGCCGTAAACACCGGCATAAAGACGCATCTGGGCAAGATTTGCAACGCCCAGCAACTGGCAGCCGGGACGCGACGGGTTGACAAGCGGACCAAGCAGGTTGAAGCATGTGGGGAAGCATAGCGCACGGCGCACCGGAGCGACAAACTTCATGGCACGCGCAAAGAGGGGTGCATGGAGATAAACCACGCCACAACCATCCATGGAGCGGTTCAGCCGGTCACGGTCCGCAGTAAACGCCACGCCGTGAGCCTCTATGACGTTTGAAGCCCCGCTTGCCGACGTTGCGGCATAATTGCCGTGTTTTGCAACCTTATATCCTGCGCCTGCCATGACAAAACATGCACAGGTGGATATATTGAAAGTGTTCTTCCCGTCGCCGCCCGTACCGACAATATCGGTATACCTGTCGCAATCGAGCACCACAGGCACGCCCGTCTCCAGTATTCCGTCGCGAAGCCCCAGCAGCTCGTCCACCGTTATGCCCCGCATCTGAAGCCCGGTAAGCAGTGCTGTTATCTGTTCTGCAGGAAACTCGCTGCGTGTAATGCCCACAAGGATGTCGTGCGTCTCCTTACGTGTAAACTCCTCATGGCTTAACATTCTGTGTAAGATATCCTTCATTTCCATAATATTCCCTCCTGTTATCGTATTAATAAAAAAAGACCTGTCGCAAGAACGACAGGCCTTCATATTCCTAATTCAGTATATACACGGCTACCGGCTCACGACTTTTTAAATCTTGAGTTACGCCACCACCATGCCTGAGATAATATACTGTTCATTTTCATCATATATGTTTTAATCCGAATGCAAATATACAAGTTTTATTTTAAACTCGCAAAAACAAGCGGTATTTTTTATTGTTTTGTTGATTTTTTGGTTTTAGATGGGGCTAAGGTCATTAAGGTCTTTAAGGACATTAAAGAAATATGAGTTCTGCGGATTTATCTTCCTTGTATATTACAAACCACCCCTGCCCCTCCTTTGGAAAAGGAGGGGACACAGCGCAGACATAACATGCAGATATATAATATGTATGTTTATTTAATATGATGTATATTTTCATTGAATACTTATTACATTTCTCTCCTTCTTCATGGAAAGTACAGACTCCTTACTTCCTTTACTTATTACTTTATCATTTGTCTTTTAACTTCCTATAACTCCCCATAACTTCTTTAACTCCCTACTCCCTTTACTCCTTACTCCATTCCACCCCTGCCCCTCCTTTTTCAAAGGAGGGGCAGGGGTGGTTTGTAATATACAAGGAAGATAAATCCACAGAACTCACGTTATCACGTCATTCGTATTATAAGAGGTGGCATTTGAGGCTCCAAAAGGGCATCTTTAGCAATGCAAAGGGTGGCATTTAGCAATGCCAAATGCCACCTTTCATATTATAAGGACAAAGCTTTATATAATTACCGTTTTACGTTTCAGCTGCCATTACACTTGCAATATGAAGCATGACGGCAGGCTTTTGTTACGGTTTTCAATAGAGGTCGTCACTCCTCATCTCGTCCCTGTCTATGCTTTTCCTGTCCATTTTGCGCCATACTGCCGCAATATATGCAAGAACAAACGGAACGAGGAACGACACGTATGTCATGGTGCGGAGCGTAAACTCACTGCTGCAACTGTTGGCAATGGTAAGGCTGCTCTGCAGATCGGCATTGGAGGGATAGTACGCCGTGTCGTTCCAGCCGGCACAAAGAAGCAGGCTGAGAACCACAAGGACTGTCCCTGCGCCGCCAGCCCATATACCGCGCACGAATGTCTTGCTGACAACGGTGCGCACAATGGCATAGAGCACCATGACAACGCCAACGGCAAGCACCGCCGCCACATACCACATATCGGCAAGGTTGCCGAGATATTTCATCGGCTGCATATACACCTCGCCCGTAGAAGCACTGACAGCATAGCCGTCTTTGAGAAGGGTGCGCACGAGAAAAGCCACAAACAGGATGAGGAAAGGCACGGCACAGCCTATGAGGCGCACGCTGCCGCGGCACCGTATGTTCTCGTCATCGACATTGTTCATCACATATAATATGCCGAGAACACGGGCAAGGAAGAACACGGCAAGCCCCAGCACGAGGTTCCACGGGTCGAGAAGCGCGTCGAGACCGTGCGAGGCGTTTGCCCACGAGCTTATCACAGGCTGCATGCCGTCGGTGATATTCATCTTCGACACAACGAAATTTGAGCCGTTGAAAAACGTTGCCACCGCACATCCAAGCAGGAAGGGTCCGGCTATACCGTTTATTATGAGGAACCAACGGTATGCGGCAGTTCCGAGTATGTTGCCGTGCTTGCTCTGAAACTCATAGCTCACCGCCTGCAGTACGAAAGAGAAGAGGATTATCATCCACAGCCAGTAGGCGCCGCCGAAGCTCGTGCTGTAGAACAGGGGGAATGAGGCAAAGAATGCGCCGCCGAAGGTTACGAGCGTGGTAAACGTCAGTTCCCACTTGCGTCCTGTCGAGTTTACTATCATACGGCGCTCTTCCTCGGTGGCTCCAAGGCTGAACAGAAGAGAGTTTGCTCCCTGTACGAACATGAGGAACACAAGCAACGCTCCTAAAAGGGAAACGATGAGCCACCAGTAATGCTGCAAAAATATGTATGTCATGATTTTCTTTGTTTTTTAGTTTTTTCTGTTACTGATATTGAAAGGCATCAAGATGTCTGCCGGCAACAAACGCCTTGGCATCTGAAAGGCTCCGGCAAAGACACGGGTCAAGCCCTCGGTCCTTTCTTTATTGCCTTGCACAAGATTGTAATCTCTGCCGCAAGAAGCGTGGTAAAGAGCGCAAGGAAGATGAAGAAGGTAAGCATCACGCTGCCCGCACCGATGTCTGACACGGCAACCCACGTGGGCAGCATGTCCTGTATGGTCCACGGCTGCCGTCCGAACTCTGCCACTATCCAGCCCGCCTCGCTCGCGATGTATCCTAAAGGCAACATGACAAGAGCTGCCACATGCAGCCATTTTGCACCTGCAATGTCCTTTCTGTAAACCATAAACAGCACCACGGCAAAGAAAATTATGAACAATGCGCCGAGACCCACCATAGCCCTGAATGCCCAGAAGCACACGGGAATGAACGGCACTATCTGCCCGGCATCGCTGACATACCCGTATCCGAAGTAAGGCATGTTTGCCTTCAGCCTGTCAAGAACCGCGGAAACGGAGTCTGCGTGGACATCCTTACTGCCGCGGCTCTTCATCGAGCGATATGCGGCAAGGTCGTTCACGGCACGGCTGCCGCGGCTTATCTTCTCGTCGAGCGACAGCGCCGTTGTGCCGTCGGGCAGTTTATACCCGCCTTTTATAAGGTCGTTTATGCCCGGCACATAGCCATGTGCATCGCGGGTGGCAAGGAACGACAGACCGCAGGGTATGCCTATGCGCAAAGGCGGCTCGCCTCCACGGCTGTAGTCGGGCTGCGAGAAAGGACTTACCCACGCCACGGCTGTAAGGCTGACATCCGTGCCGCCATCGTAGAGTGCCTCCATTGCCGCAAGCTTCATTGGCTGTACGGAAGCAACGCGGTATGCCGAGCCGTCGCCTGTGCCCGCAGCAAGCAAGGAAGCCAGCAGTCCGAACGCCGCACCAATCTTGATACTCTCCACGGCAAGCTTCTCTTCACGCTTCTTCAAAATATAGTAACAGCCTACGGCAACCGTGAAAACGGCACCTATAATCCATGACGAGGTCACCGTATGGCAGAACTTGTCGATGGCAAAAGGCGACAGGGCGACATCTGCAAACGACACCATCTCGTTGCGCATGGTGTCGGGATTGAACTCGCAACCTACCGGATACTGCATCCAGGCATTTGCCACCAGTATCCACCACGCGGATATAGTGGCGCCAAGACCTGTGAGCCATGTGGACGCGAGATGAAAGCCGGGCGACACCTTGCGCCACCCGAAGAACATAACTGAAACGAACGTAGCCTCCATAAAGAATGCCACTATGCCCTCTATGGCAAGCGGGGCACCGAAAATATCGCCCACGAACCACGAATAGTTGCTCCAGTTTGTGCCGAACTCAAACTCGAGTATGATGCCGGTTGCAACCCCCATGGCAAAGTTTATACCGAACAGTTTCTGCCAGAAACGTGCCGTATCTTTCCAGAAGCGCTTACGGGTACGGTAATAACATGTTTCCATTATGCCCATGATGACCGCAAGCCCCAGGGTGAGAGGGACAAACAGCCAGTGGTAAATGGCGGTCAGGGCAAACTGTGCCCTTGACCAGTCTACTGACGAAGCATCGATGTTTAACAATATGTCTGTCATAATTTTAGAAATTAATAGTTAACTGTCATTTTGTCTATTCCCTGTCTACCGCACGCCCAAGCACCTGAGACGACACATAGCCTGCCCTGTCGCCGCGGGGTGCCCTGCTGCGTATGAAGTCGGGGAAGAAGAAGAGTTTGAGCACGGCAAATATGATGAAAAGCTTCAATACGACGATAAGACACAGCGTCCTGCCAAGACCCATGCTTCTGAGCCTTCTGCAATAAAAGTCGCTGACACGGTGAAAGAATTTCGCCTTTTTCATGATAAAAGTACTTTCATGCCATATAAACCGATAGCAAATATACGAATAAGTCGAGAACAAAACAACAAATTTATTTGTTTTTTGTCGAGCGTGAGTATATTAGACGGAGTCGAAGACGAAGTCAAACATACGAATAAGTCGAGAACAAAACAACAAATTCATTTGTCTTTTGTCGAGCGTGAGTATATTAGACGGAGTGGAACACGCAGTCGAATATAATCAAATATCATTAATATTGCTCTATTTTTCCATAAAAATCATAATCTTTACAATATTTAAGCATTGGTGTATGACAAATAATTTGCCGTTTGGTTTTAAAACTATAAATTTGCATCGGTCTACACACTGACCGCGTTTCATAATATATTAATAAGGTAATAACGAATTAACGGCTATCGGTTATGAATAAGAAAGTTTTTATCCCCGTAATTATTATTGTACTGGCACTGATTTCAGGCATAGTGTATCTGGGCTACAGCCTCAACGAACAGAAACAGGCGAACAAGGACATGCAGGAACTGGCGGAACTCGACAAGAAAGAAATGGAAAACGAGTATCAGCGCTTTGCCGACCAGTACAGCGAGATGAAGACGGCTATCAACAACGACTCGCTGGTGGAACAGCTCACCCAGGAACAGTTGAAGACACAGAAGCTGCTTGAAGAGCTGAGAAGCCTCAAGGCTACCGACGCGAGAGAAATAACACGGTTGAAGAAAGAACTTGCCACATGCCGTGCCGTGATACGCAGCTACATACTCGAAATAGACTCGCTGAACCGCCTCAACAAAAACCTGACAGAGGAAAACACAAGGGTGAAGGGACAGTATGAGGAGGCTACAAAACAGATAGAAGGGCTGAACGCCGACAAGCAGAACCTGTCTGAAAAGGTGGCTATCGCTGCACAGCTCAACGCCACGGGCATATCCATGCAGACACTCAACAAGAATAACAAAAACGCAAAGAGCCTGAAAAAATGCACTAAGATACAGGTTAGCTTCAACATTGCAAGAAACGTCACGGCAACAAACGGCGTGCGCACGCTGTATGTAATAATAACAAAGCCCAACGGGACGGTACTCGGCAACGGAGGCTCATTCCGCTATGAGAACCGCAACCTGCAATACTCCATGAAGAAAGCCATAGAGTATACAGGCGACGAGACACCGGTGGACATGTTCTGGAACGTAAGCGAGACGCTGACCGGAGGAACATACAAGGTGAGCATATTTGCCGACGGAAGCATGATTGGTTCAAGAAGTTTCTCCCTTAAATAACAACTGCCTATGAAATGGTTTCTGTCATTAATAACACTGATGTGTGCGACAGGCGCAGATGCCCAGCAGATGCTCAGCCTTGACAGTTGCCGTGCCATGGCACTGCGCAACAACAAACAGCTGAACATAGCGCGGCTGAAGCAGGATGTTGCCAAGAACATACGCAAGGCGGCACGCACAAAATACCTGCCCCACGTGGATGCAATTGGAGGATACGCGCATACAAGCAGGGAACTGTCCATTCTCAACGGAACACAGAAATACACCTTGGGGAATATTGGAAGCATCATCGGCATCCTTGACGAACAGACGACGGCAATGGTCAACCAGATAGGGCAAAAAGTGAGTGATGCTTTCCGCACTGACACACGAAACATATACACGGCATCGGTAATGGTAAGGCAGCCCATATACATGGGCGGGAGCATTACGGCGGCTAACCGTATAGCCGATATCGCGGAGGAAATGGCGGCGAACCAGGCTGAAAGCAGCATGCAGTCTACCCTATATAATATAGACAAGGCATACTGGACGGTGGTGTCGCTAAGACAGAAGGAGAAACTTGCCAACAGTTTTCTGAAGCTTGTCAAAAAGCTCGATGATGACGTGGCAAAGATGATAAAGGAAGGAGTTGCCACAAGGGCAGACGGACTGAAAGTAAGCGTCAAGGTGAACGAGGCTGAAATGCAGCTTACACAGGTTGAAGACGGACTTGCCCTTTCGCGCATGCTGCTGTGCCAGCTGTGCGGCATGCCCTCTGACAGCGACATAATGCTTGAGGACGAAGGCAAGAACGAGCTTGCAACCGAAACGGCGGAAACCATTACGGACATAAAAGCAGCCGCACAGAACCGTCCCGAGGTGAGAATGTTGCAGAACGCCATAGACATAAGTAAACAGACAACAAAGCTTTTGAAGGCAGCCAACCTGCCGCAGATTGCACTTACGGGAGGATATCTCGTCACAAATCCCAACCTGTACAACGGCTTTGAAAGAAAGTTCTCGGGCATGTGGAACATCGGAGTGCTCGTAAGAGTCCCTGTATGGAACTGGTTTGAAGGTGCCTACAGGATACGTGCGGGCAAGACCGCCACAAGCATAGCCGTAATGGAGCTTGACGAGGCGGAAGAGAAAATAGAACTACAGATAAACCAAAGCATGTTCAGGGTGAAAGAAGCTGCAAGGAAACTTGCCATGGCTAAGAAGAACATAGAGCGTGCGGACGAGAACCTGCGGTGCGCCGACCTGGGATTTAAGGAAGGCGTGATGCAGACAACAGACGTGATGGAGGCACAGACAGCGTGGCTTCAGGCACAGTCGCAGAAGATTGATGCAGAGATAGATGTTAAACTTTCACAAACCGATTTGAAGAAAGCGCTTGGCGAATTGAAATAAAAAATATCAAGATTATGTCAGAACAGAAACAACACAACAACATACTCCTTGCCGTAGCGGGATTTACAGCCGTGGTCGTAATAGTGGCACTCATAGGGTATTTCACTATCGGACGCACCGAAGAGATAATACAGGGAGAAATAGAAGTGAGCGAATACAGGGTGTCGAGCAAGGTTCCGGGACGCATACTTGAGATACGTGTCAAGGAAGGCGACTATGTACGTGCCGGCGACACGCTTGCCATTCTTGATGCTCCGGACATAAGGGCAAAGAAAGAACAGGCTGTAAGCGCCGAGTCAGCAGCACAGGCAATGAGCGACATGGCGGCAAACGGAGCGCGCAGACAGCAGATACAGGCGGCATATCAGGTATGGCGGCAGGCACAGGCTGGTGCAGAAATTGCAAGAAAATCATACGAGCGTGTGCAACGGCTGTTCAACGAGGGGGTGATGACGGCGCAGAAACGCGACGAGGCATACGCCAACTATCGTGCAATGGAGGCACAGGAGAAGGCGGCAAAGACACAGTATGACATGGCTGTGGAAGGCGCGCGCAAGGAAGAAAAGGCTGCTGCTGCAGCTCAGGTAAGCCGTGCCAAGGGTGCCGTACAGGAAGTAAACTCATACATAAGCGAGACGGTACAGACGGCACAGTTCGACGGGGAGGTCAGCAACATATATCCCAAGGTCGGCGAACTCGTGGGTACGGGTGCTCCGATAATGAGCATCGCCATGATGAACGACTGCTGGGGCACATTCAATGTACGCGAGGACTTGTTGAACGGGATGAAGACAGGCGATGTGATAACAGCATATTCACCGGCGTTCAACAAAGAGATAAAGATGAAGGTGTACTACATTAAGGACCAGGGAAGCTATGCCGTATGGAAGGCAACGAAATCAAACGGGCAGTACGACCTCAAGACATTTGAAGTAAAGGCACGCCCCGTAGCTGGATTTGACGGACTGCGTCCGGGCATGTCACTTATCATGAGACAGCAGTAAAAAGAACGATAGCAGAAAGCAAAGTATCCTGACAATGAATGCAGCGGAACATATAAGACGGACTCTGAATGTCGCAGCACGCGAGTGCGGCATCCTGCGCTCCAACATGATATACCTGTTCTGCATGGTGATATTCCCCGTAGTCATTGTTTTCTTCTTCACCTCACTGATGAGCGAGGGACAGCCGGAGGACATGCCTGTGGGAGTGGTCGACATGGACAACACAACCACGACCCGCAGCATGACAAGAAAGCTCGATGCGTTTCAGAACACCCGTGTGGTAAGGCACTTCAACGATATAAGCGAGGCACGCAGCGCAATGCAGCGGAATGAGATATATGCCTTCTTATACTTTCCGGCAGGAACCACGGACAAGCTGCTGTCCATGAGACAGCCTAAGATATCTATATACTACAGCAACACGTCGTTAACAGCAGGTGCACTGCTCAGCAAGGACCTTAAAATAATAGCCACGCTCGGATCGGCAGGGGCAGGATCTGCACAGATGTCGGCAAAGGGATATACGGAGAGACAGATAATGGCTTTTCTCCAACCCGTGGTGATAGACCTGCACACCATACAAAACCCATGGGTGAGCTATAACATATATCTCAGCACCATGCTCATACCGGGCTGCATAATGCTGTTTATATTCCTCATCACCGTATACTCTATCGGTACGGAACTGAAATTCGGACGTTCAAAAGAATGGCTTGCCATGGCTGGCAACAGCATATATGTGGCTGTAGCGGGTAAGATGCTGCCGCAGTTTATTGTATTCATCACCATAACACTTGCATATATGTTGTATGTCTTCGGCATACTTGACTTTCCTCATCCGGGCGGTACGTGGACAATGATATTGCTCGGACTGCTGTCGGTGGTGTCTGCACAGGGCTTCGGCATATTCATGTTCGGACTGATGCCGTCTCTGCGCATGTCTATGAGCACCTGCTCGCTGTGGGCGGTGATAAGCTTCTCGCTGTCAGGAGCGGCATATCCCATATTCTCCATGTCGCCGGCAATAGAGGCACTGGCACAGCTTTTCCCGTTGCGCCACTACTATATGGTGTACCAGATATGTGTGTTCAACGGTTTTCCACTGTCATACGCATGGTTCAACATTGCGGCACTGGCAGGCTTTGCATGCCTTCCGGTATTCATTATGAGAAACCTGAAACGGGCAATGCTGGAGTTTGTATATATTCCGTAACAAAGAGACATGAGTATGAAGATGCTGCAAAGAATAAACGAGGGACTGCATGACATGTGCCATATATGGGCGGAAGAGATGAAGAACGTTGTCCGTGACGAGGGCGTTCTTATATTTTTCGTACTCGTTCCCCTGCTCTACCCCATACTCTACTCATGGATATACAACAACGAAGTGGTGCGCGAAGTGCCCGTTGCCGTGGTTGACAACTCACACAGCAACATGAGCCGCATGTTCATACGAGAGTTTGATGCAGCACCGGATACAAGGGTGGCATACCACTGCAACAGTCTTGAAGAGGCAAAGGAACTTGTCGGCAGACAGGCAGTGCACGGCGTAATATATTTCCCGCAAGATTTCCAGACCAACATTAACCGTATGGAGCAAAGCCACGTAGGCGTATACTGCGACATGAGCCTCATGCTTACATACAAGGCTATATTTCAGACAGCAAGCTCGGTGACCGCAAACATCAACTCCAAGATACAGACAAGCCTTTCGGGAAACACGACCGGACGTGAAGACGAAATAACGGTAAAGCCGCTCGACTTTGACGAGATACCGATGTTCAACATCACCGGCGGATACGGAAACTTTATCCTCCCCGGAGTTCTGATGCTCATCATCCAGCAGACACTGCTTTTAGGAATAGGACTGTCTGCAGGAACGGCGCGCGAAAAGAACAAGTATAAGGAACTGATACCCGTAAGCCGCCATTACAACGGCATCTTCCGCATTGTCCTCGGCAAGTCAATGTGCTATTTCATGATTTACTCTGTAATAGCGGCTTACATAACCCTTGTCATTCCGCGTATGTTCGGCTTCATAAGCCTCGTACACGCCTCAGACCTTGCAGTCTTCATGCTTCCCTACCTGCTGTCGTGCATATTCTTCGGCATGATGCTGTCATGCCTGGTAAGATACCGTGAGAACGTGATACTGCTCGTTGTCTTCAGTTCGGTGCTTCTTCTGTTCCTTTCAGGCATGTCATGGCCGTCAAGCAACATACCCGGAACATGGAAAGCAGTGTCATGGCTGTTCCCGTCGACATTCGGCATACAGGGCTTTGTAAGTATGAACACTGCAGGCGCACGCCTCGGCGACATCAGCATACCATATATCTGCCTTTGGATACAGACCGTCATATTTTTCATAATGACATGTGCTGTATATAGGTTCCAAATAAACAAGATAAGAAAGTTCAGATGACTTTCCTGCCTAAAGCCAATTTTTCAAATATTTAATATTTAAAGGTTGTTTGTTTGTTTAAGTGTAACTAATTAGTTACCTTTGCGGCATGAGAGAAGACGACAACATTAGAGAATTGTATTTCTCTGACGAATTTTGGGAGTTCTATCATCTGCAACAGGACAGGGTAAGACAGAAGTTTGATTATGTTCTCGGGATAGTCAGAAGAGAAAAGATAATAGCTACCAAATTTGTCAAGCACCTAAACGGAACGGATTTGTATGAGATGCGCGTTTCTGTGGGAGCAAATGAATATCGGACAGTATTGTTTGCGGTAAATAACCATAACATCATGCTTGCCACAAAGATATTTGTTTTGAATGCTTTTCTGAAGAAGTCGTCAAAGGACTATGACAGACAGATAAATAAAGCAATTAAAATACTTGGAGAGTTTAAGTTATGATACATTTTGATGAGAATAAACTGGAGAAATTACATAACGCGAGTGACTTGCTGGATGCAAAGTACGGCACACCTGAAACGGAGAGCCGCCGCGAGTTTGAGGAAAAAGCACGTGCATATTATTATGGTGTAATATTGCGTGACAGGAGAAAAGAACTTAAAATGACACAAAAGGAACTGGCGGAGAAGACGGGGACTGCGCGCAGCTATATTGCGCGTGTGGAGCGCGGTGAAACAGATATGCAGCTTTCGAGTTTTCTACGTATCGCTAACGCCCTGCGCATGAGCTTTGTTCCAACGTTTGTATGAGGTGGCTGTTATTGTCATATAGGATTAAAACAACAACGGGAAGTGGTATTTGTCTGCACACCACTTCCCGTCTTTATACGAATTAAGTTCTATCGTAGAATATTTTCTGAATTTTGAGTATTTTATTAGCCCAGCTTATACAAGTATCTCTTTATGCTCTTCTTCGGAGTTTTTTCAAATTCCTCTTTCTGCAACACTATCGAAGACAGCTTGCTGTATGCCGGAAGAGCCGCGTTCAGCTCCTGACGGTTCTGTTCCATGACATTGACGATGTCGTCGTTTGAAAGCCCCATCTCCTTTGCCTCTTCATAATCAGGGAAGACAAGTCCCACGAGTTTGTCGCCGTCCTGCACAACAAGGCTTTCCACAACCATTGCCATGCTGTTGAGCTTGTCTTCTATTTCCTCCGGATATATATTCTGTCCGCTCGACCCGAGCAGCATGTTCTTGCTTCTTCCCTTTATGAATACATTCCCTTCGGCATCCATAAGCGCAAGGTCTCCCGTGTGATACCAGCCCTCGCTGTCGAGTGCCTGCCTTGTAGCTTCCTCGTTCTTATAATATCCAAGCATCACGTTGGTACCCCGTGCAAGTATCTCACCGGGAATATTCTGCGGGTCGGGGCTGTCAATCTTCACCTCCATGTGCACAACAGACTTACCGCATGATGTAGGAATGAAGCTGTGCCAGTCGGCATATGTTATTATCGGCGCACATTCCGTGGCACCGTAACCCACGGTAACAGGGAAGTTGATGTCATGAAGGAACGCCTCTATTTCCTGACTGAAAGCCGCACCTCCGATTATCATCTCATAGAAGTTGCCCCCGAACGCCTTGCTTACCTCCTCGCATATCTTCTGCTTCACCTTCTTGCTTATCACAGGAACATTGAGAAGCAGCCTCATGCGGTGGTTCTGTATCTTGGGGAACACGCGCTTGCGTATAATCTTCTCGATGATAAGCGGAACGGCAATGATAATGGAAGGACGTACATCCTGAAAGGCTTGTGCAATGATAGCCGGACTCGGCACACGGGTGAGGAAATATATATGGCATCCATGGCAGAACTCAAAGAGGAATTCGAATGCCATTCCGTACATGTGAGCCATAGGAAGTATGCTTATCGTCTTTGAACCACGCTGTACGTTCCTGCCTATGGCATCGAACGCAAAGTCAAGGTTTCCCCACATGGCACGGTAAGGAATCATCACGCCCTTTGAAAAGCCCGTCGTACCGCTCGTATAGTTTATAAGTGCCAGTTCTTCGGGATCTTCATCTATATAATAATGTACATTCTCCTTGCGGAAAGCCTTCGGATATTTCCTGCCGAAGAGTTCGTTGAGGTGCTCGCGTGCGAATGTCAGCTTGTCCGTGCGCGACAGCACAAGCGAATAGTCGGGTATGTAGATTATGCCTTCGAGTGCGGGCATCTTCGTTGCATCTATCGTCGTTGCGACAACATCGCCTACAAACAACAGCTTTGCCTCGCTGTGGTTGACAATGTTGTATACCTGATCAGGAGTAAACTCATGGAGAACCGGCACTGCCACAGCACCGTATGTCAGCGTGGCTATGAATGCCACCGCCCAGTTTGAGCTGTTACGCCCGCAAATGGCTATCTTGTCGCCTTTCTGCACACCACTGTTTTCAAACATAATATGCAGTTTCTCTATCTTACGCGCCACGTCCTTATACTGCAACGTAGCCCCTTTATAGTCAGTAAGGGCATCAAGATCCCAGTTGTTTATAACACTCTGCTCTAAAAAAGAATTGAAACTCGGTATAGTTTTCATTGCACAAAGTTCAAAATATTGTGCAAAGATACTTCTTTACATGCACATTCCCAAATTATTTGTGCAGTTTTTGGGACATATAAAGACGATTGCTGCGCCGCAGTGAACGCCATATCCCTCATACCTCATGGCTGTCCGCGCCTGCCCGTGACCAAGAGGGTGAATTCTACAACCTACAAGACTGCCGATAAGAAGCCCTTACTTCTGCATGATTACTTTTTACGGCGCACTTCAAGCTTTATGAGCAGCAGCCCGAGGGCTGTCCATACAAGTTCGCGCAGCCTTACTATCAAGGCAAGGAATATACCGGCACCGGCTGTCATCGACAGTCCGGTGACGGACATCAGGAAACCACCCTCGCGTCCGCCAAGCTGCAGCGGCATGAAAAAGAAGATGTTGGCTATTAGCGTGGTGAATGCTATTATAAGGACGCACTCCACATATCCTGCATGCGGCATGAAGACCATGAGTATGAACATCACCTCGAAAGCCGAAAGAAACCTGCACACGAGTTCAAGCATCACGGCTGTCACAAACGTACTGCGGCTCTGCCTGTGCAGCGCGGCTATCTGCCGGTCTATCTCGTCAAGGCGTCCGCGGTTCTTGTCGACAAACGTCCCCGCACGCTTCCTCATCCCCGGTATGTGCCTTATGATGCCCATTATCCTCACCGCCATGCCTTTCTTGTATCCGGCAATGAAGAACCACAGTCCCAGCAGGCAGAACACGCCGATAACGGCAAGCATCACACCCATGCCGGCATCGATGGGCTGCGTAACGGCATAAAGGATGATGGACAGAAGCCAGAACCAGAAGTGGCTGAATATGTGTGTCATGACATAAAGTATCACCGACGACGATGCACGCTCCGTGCCTATCTTAGGTGCCAGCTCCATTATACGGTACGGCTCGCCTCCCATAAGTCCGCCCGGAGTGGCATAGTTAAGGGCAAATCCCGACACCGTTATCTTGTAAAGCCACCAGAAGCCTATCCTGTCCTTTCCGTCGCCGCCGCTTCTTATTATCATATACCACGATGCCGTGTTTATGACATACAGCGCCGCCCACAGTGCTATCACGGCGACAAACCAGAAGCCGGCACGCCTCACGCCGTTGTACACTTCGTCAAAATCGAGCTGCGACACCATTACCGCCAGCAGCACGATACCGAAAAGGAAGAATATGTTCTTGTATTTCATATTTGAATTACGAATTTTGAATTACGAGTTACGAATGTGGAATGTGGAATTTTGAATTACGAGTTACGAATTACGAGTTACGAATTACGAATGTGGAATTATGAATTATGAATTATGAATTACGAGTTACAAATTATGTACTTAGAGTGAGTCCGGTTTGTATTATCCATCGAACTCACGTTAATTTATAACTTATAATTCGTAATTCTTCATCTGCCGAAGGCAGACAACCCGTCATTCCACATTCGTAATTCGTAACTCGTAATTCGTAATTCCACATTCGTAACTCGTAATTCCACATTCGTAATTCGTAATTCGTAACTAATCAACTCTTAACGGCGAACCTTACCTTGTCGCTGTCGTCCTTCCGCTCATGATAAAGCTTCTTCAGCGGGTTCTGCAACGGTTCGTCGTAACCGTTGCGGTTGCGGAAGATGTCGATTGCGGCATATATCGCATTGCGGAACGACGATGCGTCGGCAACGCCCTTTCCGGCGATGTCGTATGCCGTGCCATGTCCCGGCGACGTGCGCACGACAGGCAGTCCCGCCGTATAGTTCACGCTGCATCCCGCCGAGAGAGCCTTGAAGGGAGCCAGTCCCTGGTCATGATACATTGCCAGTATTCCGTCAAAGGCGCGATAGCTGCCGTTGCCGAAGAAGCCGTCGGCAGGATACGGTCCGAACACGTTCACGCCTTCGGCAGAAAGCTCCTCTATCGCCGGTGCTATTATATCCTTCTCTTCAGTGCCCAGCAGCCCGTCGTCGCCTGCATGCGGGTTAAGCCCGAGCACGGCAATGCGCGGGTTTGCCACGCGGAAGTCGCGTTTCAGCGAGTTGAAGAATATCGTTGCCTTCTCCTTTATGCGCTCCTTTGTCACGGCTGCGGCAATGTCCTTCACCGGAAGATGCGTTGTCAGGAGAGCCACGCGCAGGCTGTTCTCGAACAATATCATGAGCGACTTGCTTCCCTCGCCCGCGCGTTCCTCTATATATTCGGTATGCCCGCAGAAGTTAAATCCCTCCCCCTGTATGTTGTTCTTGTTTATCGGTGCCGTCACGAGCACGTCGAAAAGCCCTGCCTTGTAGTCGCGCACGGCACACTCGAGAGCCTTCAGGGCTGCCGTCCCGGCATCTTTCGAGGGATGTCCCAGTTCAACCTTTATCTCCTCGTCGAACACCGTCAGCAGGTTTATCCTGTCGTCTGCGGCATCCTCCGCCCTGCTTATTATCGTGAAGCTGGCGTCCATGCCCAGCGCGTTGCGGTGGTATGCGGCAACTTTCGGCGAACCATATATTACAGGTGTGCACAGTTCGAGCATTGCCGGCTCGGAGAAAGTCTTGAATATCACCTCATATCCTATACCGTTTGTGTCGCCATGTGTTATGGCTATGCGTATTTTCTTGTTTCCCATATACTTGTTTTATATTGTTTCCTGTTCTTTCCTTGCCGTGCTGAGCAGCCCGCAGGCGGCATATATGTCCTGTCCGCGGCTTGCCCTTATCGTGGTGAAGACACCGTGCTGTGTAAGATAGTCGCGGAAGGCTGTCATCTTCTCCTCGTCTGCCCCGTGGAGGTCCACGCCGGGTATCTGGTGGAAGCGTATCAGGTTGACACGGCATTCCAGCCCGTCAAGCAGCCTGACAATCTCCCTTGCATGCGCCGTTGAGTCGTTTACGCCGCCGAAGACGATATATTCGAACGACAGGCGGCGCTGGTGGCTGAAGTCGTAGTTGCGCATCAGCGCGATGATATCCGTCAGCGGCATGGCGCGTTCGGCGGGCATGAGCATCGCCCTCTGTCCGGGCAGCGGCGAGTGCATGCTTATCGCCACGTGGCAGTCGCTTTCTTCGAGGAAGCGTTTGAGCTTGTTCTTCACGCCAACGCTGCTCACGGTTATGCGCTTGGGGCTCCAGCCGTATCCGTAGTCGGCTGTCAGCACCTCTGTTGCCTTCATCACGTTGTCTATATTGTCCATAGGCTCGCCCTGCCCCATGAACACGATGTTTGTAAGGGTTTCGCGCTCCGGAAGCGAATATATCTGGTTCAGGATGTCGGCAACGGGCAGGTTGCCTTCAAATCCCTGCTTTCCGGTCTGGCAAAAGAGGCAGTTCATCTTGCACCCCACCTGCGACGAGACGCACAGCGTGGCACGGTCGCCGTCGGGTATATAGACGGTCTCAACAAACTTGCCGCCGCACGCGGGAAATAGGTATTTCACGGTTCCGTCAACCGACCTGATGCTTTCAGCCGGAGGCATGCAGCCCACGACACACTCCCCGGCAAGCCGTTGGCGGTTTGTCTTGGATATGTTCGTCATCCCGTCTATCGAAGTCACATGCTGCTTGTAGAGCCAGCGGGCAATCTGTCCGCCCACGAACGCGGGCATGCCGAGCTCCGCGGCAAGCGTCTTCAGCTCGCCGAGCGACATCCCGAGAAGCACTTTCTTTTTATCCGCCATTTTATGTATTATGATTATAGATGTGGCAAAGTTAAATAAAATCTTCGGGAATGACGAATAAAACGGGAGAAATGACACTCGGGCGGCTTGGCGGCACAGCCCGGCGGCGCTGCGCATGCTGTCTGCCTGCGGCAGCGGCGCCGGGCTCCATACCCCGCTTATGCCGCGTTGCGCCCCGCCGTCAGCATTGCAGGGAAAAGCCCGTTTGTGCTTACACTTTGCAAAATCACAACCTCTCATTTTTGCGGTGTCTGCAAAAAAGAACGCCGGAGGGCGCAAATATCGCAAAAATCCGTGTGCAGCGGCAATCCGCTGTGCGGCAGCGCGTTACGCCATGTCTGCCGTAAGTGTGCAACGGAAACGGCACCCTAAACTGCAAAAGATGCTCTTTACGACATGAAAAGATGCTCTTTAGGGTGCAAAAAGATGCTCTTTAGGACATGAAAAGCTATGCTTTAGCACCCAAAAAGACGGTCTTCAGAAAAAAAAATATACGTACCAAATTATCTTTTCGCACGTGTTTTTGGTTCCCATAGAGCCTCCGCGGCATTCCTGCATACGTAGTTTGAGAAAAAACGCGGCACTTCTTCAAAATCACAATGTCATCTTTCCGGCGATATACATGTCATTGTGTCACCACGCATATCTCCGTTTTTTTCATTTCATGAGGATGTGTCAAAATCCTCATACAGCAACCAGTAGGGACATATTCTTGTATTTGTCCGCCAAACAGCCATTGGATATCAGGATGTTACAAACGGACAAATACAAGAATATGTCCCTACTGGTGGGATGAGTTGAATTTTGACACATCCTCACGAACGAAGCTTTATAATATAAGAAAAAACAAGCACACCGCCCCATACCAATACAATGCCCCTGCAGCGGCAGCAAATTCTTCATTCTTCATTCTTCATTCTTCATTTTAAATATTATCTTTGTAGACTGTTAACTCAATCTTATAGACTCAGATGAAAATAAAGACAGATTGTTTCATGCCGTGCAACGACCTGCATGCCGCCGAAACAATGACAGTACAGCTGCGCGGATGCAGGCTCGTACGCAATATATACCTGCTGGTGTCGGAAGAATTTGCCAACGGCAACCCCGCGCCCGCAGACTGTGAATATATCATCGCCGACAGCATGTTCTCGTCTGCAACGATGCGCGCAATTGCCATGCGCGCTGATGCGGACTATGCGCTGCTGTTGCTTAAGGACACGCCCCTGACGTTCGGCATGTATGCCGTGGAGCGGATGATGCGCGCGGCAGCCGAGACAGGTGCCGCCATGGTATACAGCGACAGATATTCCGTTGAGGGCGGACGCACCGTCAGCCACCCCGTGACCGACTATCAGGAGGGAAGCATACGCGACGACTTCGACTTCGGAAGCCTCGTCCTCATCAACGCCCGTCTCATGCGCGAGTTTGCCGGCACGCACGATGCCGCATACAAATATGCGGGGTGGTACGGCATGCGGCTGTTCCTGAGCCGCCGCGGCAGCCTGTTCCACATCGACGAGCATCTCTACACCGAGGAGGAAAGAGACCTCAGGGCAAGCGGAGTGAAGCAGTTTGACTATGTAAACCCGGCAAACAGGGATGTGCAGACAGAAATGGAACATGCCGCGACGGAGCATCTGGCGGCAATAGATGCGCTGGTGGACACGTCGGCGTATCATGCGCCCGACTTCGGCGAACAGGAGTTCGGCTGCGAGGCTTCGGTGATAATCCCCGTGCGCAACCGGGAGAAGACCATAGCCGACGCCGTAAGGAGCGCCGTGTCGCAGCAGACGGCGTTTGCCTTCAACGTGATTGTCGTGGACAACCACTCCACCGACGGCACAACGGAACTGCTCCGCCGGCTCGTGGAGGAGACGCAGGAAGCGGCGGCTGACAGGAAAGACGCCCCGCAACTGATACACATCATACCGCAGCGCACAGACCTCGGCATAGGTGGATGCTGGAATGTTGCCGTCAACGACAGCCGGTGCGGCCGGTTCGCCGTACAGCTGGACAGCGACGACCTCTATTCGTCGCCCGCAACGCTGCAGCGCATCGTCGACGCCTTCTACAAGCAGCAGGCGGCAATGATAGTGGGAAGCTACAGGATGTGCGACTTCGACCTCAACACGCTGCCGCCGGGACTTATCGCCCACCGCGAGTGGACCGATGACAACGGCTGCAACAACGCGCTGCGCATAAACGGGCTTGGCGCGCCACGGGCTTTCTTCACACCGCTCCTGCGGCAGATACAGTTTCCGAACACAAGCTACGGCGAGGACTATGCCATGGGACTGGCTTTCTGCCGCAAGTACAGGATAGGCAGGATATACGACGAGCTTTACCTGTGCCGCCGGTGGACGGGAAACAGCGACGCGGCGCTGAGCACGGAAAGGGTGAATGCCAACAACGTATACAAGGACAGGCTGCGCACAATGGAGATAATGGCGCGCCGGCGCATAAGGAAGGGCAGCGGAGACGTACAGGAAGACAGCCCTCTCAACAGGTTCTTCTGCCGCCAGATGGACACGTGGCAGGAGGCAAGGATGCGCTTCCGCTCTCTCGACGGCGTGCTGACAAGGGAGCCGGTGCCGTGCAGCGACAGCAGCATGGACCTCAAGCTGCAGTTCAACCCCGCACGCATCGTTTCCACAGGGGCACGCACAGACAAGGCGTCAATAGGCGGCAGACCGTGTTTCCTCTGCAAGGCAAACCGTCCGGCAGAGCAGATTGTAAAGCACATCGACGGCGGTTTCGACCTGCTTGTCAACCCGTATCCCATTCTTCCGCAACACTTCACAATCCCGGCACGCACGCACCGTCCGCAACGGATAGACGGAAGCTACGGCGAGATAAGGCGCATACTGGACATGTATCCCGGGCTTACGGTGTTCTACAACGGACCCGAATGCGGGGCTTCGGCACCCGACCACATGCACTTTCAGGCGGGTACAAGCGGCGTCCTGCCCCTGCAGACGGGCTGGCAGCGGCTGGCACGCAACCTCACGGCGGTGGCTTCAACAGACAACGGCGACAGAATATCGCTCATAACAGACTGGCACTGTCCGGCACTGCTCATACAGAGCCGTACGGCAGAAGGCGGCGAACGCCTGTTCAGGACAATATACAACGCGCTGCCGGCAGGCGGCGGACATCCGGAACCGATGATGAACATCGTGGCATGGCGCAACGACGGCGAGGTGCTGACGGTTGTCTTCCCGCGGCGCAGGCACCGCCCGGCATGCTATTCGGCAACAGACGGCAGGCAGATACTCGTAAGTCCGGGAGCGCTTGACATGGCAGGACTGATAATAACGCCGCGGCGCGCCGACTTCGACAGCATGACGGCAGACGAAGCCGTGGGCATACTGCGCGAGGTGAGCCTCGGAAAGGAGGAGACCGGCGCGGTGGTAAGGCGCATAAAGGAAAGCATGCCCGACACCATGTCACCGCGCTTCACGGCAAAGGAGATAAAGGAGCCGTGCGTAAGCGTCGGCATAGTAAGTGCCGGAAGCATACACTTCTCGCTCAACGGGGCATATACAGCAAAGGACGAAACCGTGACGGGCGCACAGACAGTGGAGTTTTCAGAAGGGGGCATACTGTGGCGCGGCAACCGTTACCGCGAGCTTCACTTCATTCCTGGCGGACCGGGCTCTTCGTTCTCGCTCTGCGATGTCACCATAGGCGTCAACTTCCACTGGGAGAGAAAGGA
Organism: uncultured Prevotella sp.; assembly: GCA_900545525.1. GTDB lineage: Bacteria > Bacteroidota > Bacteroidia > Bacteroidales > Bacteroidaceae > Prevotella. The sequence continues at coordinate 109,975 of UQZX01000002.1, read as the reverse complement.
GAAACAGACGTTCAGGGGCGAGCTGGCACTGGTGGTGGAGGCTGACAGGATATGCGCAATAAACAAGCTTCCGGTGGAAGACTATCTCATCAGCGTTATATCGAGCGAGATGAAAGCCACGTCGTCGCCGGAGTTCCTGAAGGCACATGCCGTGATATCGCGCAGCTGGCTGCTGGCACAGATGGACAGGCGCAGGCAGCAGCAGGCGGGAGGCAACGGCTTCTTCTCGTTCATAAAGAAAGACGACGAGATGATACGCTGGTACGACCGCGACGACCATACCATATTCGATGTATGTGCCGACGACCACTGCCAGCGCTATCAGGGCATAACGAAGGCGACGAACAGGCATGTGGAGGAGGCGGTAAGGGCTACGCGCGGACAGATACTCATGACGGGCAACGAGATATGCGACGCACGGTTCAGCAAATGCTGCGGCGGCATAACGGAGGAATACCGCTACTGCTGGGAAGACAAGGACAAGCCGTATCTCGTGTCGGTGCACGACAACGCCGCATCGCTGCCTGATACGGGGGTGCCCGCAGGCAGGGGCATGAGCGGGGAGGAATGCCGTGAGTGGATATGCGGCAGCCCCGATGCGTTCTGCAACACCAAAGATGAAAAGATACTGTCGCAGGTGCTCAACGACTACGACCTTGAGACAGCCGACTTCTACCGCTGGCAGGTGGAATATACACAGGAGGAGATTGCCGCGCTGATAAGCGCAAGGCTGAAGACGGACATGGGCTGCATAGCAGACCTCATTCCCAAGGAAAGAGGGTGCAGCGGGCGCATAAGCCGGCTGGAGATTGTCGGCACGAAACGTACATTCACCATTGGCAAGGAGCTGGAGATACGCCGCACGCTGAGCACATCCCATCTCTACAGCAGCGCCTTTGTGGTTGAGAGACACGACATACTCGACGGCATACCGCAACGCTTCATACTCAAGGGAGCCGGCTGGGGGCACGGCGTGGGACTGTGTCAGATCGGCGCGGCAGTAATGGGCGCACAGGGATATAAGTATGACGACATTCTCCTGCACTATTACCGCGGAGCGGAAATAAAAAGGATTTACGGTTAAAGTCCTTAAAGACCTTAATGTCCCGAAAGTCCTTAAAGCCCCTAAAGACCTTAAAGAACAATAAAAAGACAATGAAAAGAACAAGCAACTCCCCGTGGACATGGATACCCTCGCTGTATTTCGCAGAGGGTCTGCCATACGTTGTCGTGATGACCGTATCGCTGATACTGTACAAACAGCTGGGACTGTCAAACAAAGAGATAACATTCTACACCTCGTGGCTCTATCTGCCGTGGGTTATAAAACCGCTGTGGAGCCCGCTGGTAGACGTGGTAAAGACAAAACGCTGGTGGATAGTGACGATGCAGCTGCTCATCGGTGCCGCCTTCGGCGGCGTGGCATTCACCATACCCACCGGACTATGGCTGCAGGGCACGCTGTTCTTCTTCTGGGTGATGGCATTCAGCAGCGCCACGCACGACATCGCGGCAGACGGCTTCTACATGCTCGGTCTTGACAGGCACAGCCAGGCATGGTTCGTCGGCATACGCAGCACATTCTACCGCTTTGCGACAATCTTCGGACAGGGCATACTGGTGATGATTGCGGGCAACCTGCAGGTGTTGTTCCGCGGCAGCATAAAATACTCGTGGAGCCTTGTGTTCTACGGCGTTGCAGGACTGTTCATCGCCTTGTGGATATGGCACGGCTTCATCCTTCCCCGTCCCAAGGAGGACAGGGGCATGCAGACGATACGCGCCAGGGAACTGTTTGCCGGACTGGGCAACAGCGTGAAAACATTCTTCACAAAACTTCCTGTAAGGGAGACAACGGTGGCTTTTCTCTTCATGCTGCTCTACCGCATGCCCGAAGGACTGCTTGTCAAGGTGTCGTCGCTGTTTCTCGTGGGCAGCCCCAACAGCGGCGGACTGGGACTTACGCCGCAGGAATACGGTTTCGTCCAGGGCACGGTGGGCATCATCGGGCTTACGCTGGGCGGAATACTTGGCGGAATGGCTGCCGGGCGCGACGGTCTGAAGCGGTGGCTGTGGGTCATGGTATGCGCAATCACCTTGCCCGACATCGTATATGTATACATGAGCTATGCCCTGCCCTCCAGCCTGTTCATCATAAACGTATGTGTATTCATAGAGCAGTTCGGATACGGCTTCGGCTTCACGGCATACATGCTATACCTTATATATTATAGCGAGGGCGAGCACAAGACATCGCACTACGCACTGTGCACGGCACTGATGGCACTGAGCATGATGATACCCGGACTGTTCTCGGGATATCTTCAGGAAATCGTCGGATACCGTGCTTTCTTCATCATCGTGATGCTCTTCTGCGCCGTCACCTTTGCCGTATCGGCATTTATAAAGATAGACCCGGGCTTCGGGAAGAAAGAGGAGACGGACATATAACAACGAAGTGCAGATTAGTCCAACGTTAAACATCAAATGTATATGGACAGAAAACATCAAGATATCGCCTACTTCATATCATTCTGCATAGAGCAGTATAAGAATGCAAAAGGTCTTACCGGAGAACAGGCAATGAGAACACTTGACGAATATGGCGTGCTTGAATATCTGGAGGAACATTTTGACGTTCTCCATACACAGAGCCACCAATGGATTATGGAAGACATCGACGAATTTATCGATATCAGAAAAAAGGAGAACACAAAATGAAGATATATCATGGGAGTATCGAGCAGGTAACAGCACCGGAAATAAGGTTATCGGACAGGACACTGGACTACGGAAACGGCTTCTATGCCACCACCTCACACGCACAAGCTGAAAAATGGGTGAGGCGCAGAATACGTGAAAACAAAGTAGATGTGGGATATGTCAACATATATGAATTTGACCCGCAGACAATGCAAACATACAATACGATTTCGTTCTCTACACCGACAGAAGAATGGGTTGACTTCGTAATGGCAAACCGAATGCAAAAAGGCTTTACACATGACTATGACATCGTGTACGGTCCTGTGGCTAACGACCATGTCTATACGGCTTTCGCACTATATGAAGGTAATATTATCAGCAAACAGGCACTCATTGCAGAATTGCGCACTTATACTCTTGTAGACCAATATTTGTTCCACACGGAACGGGCACTCAGCAGTCTGAGATTTATAAAAGCAGAGGAGGTTAGAATATGACAGGAGAAATAAACCAACAAAACCTGTATTTGCTGTTACCGTCCAAGGTGAGTCTGCTTGCAGGAATGATACAGGAAAATGAAAATATGCAACTGATTGATGCAATCAAGAAAGTTTATTCGTCAGACATATATAAGAAGTTGGAACAGGAAGAAACAAAGGTGTGGCACCTCGGTCCTGTGGATTTATATAATGAAATCGTACGTGCAGAATAGCATATCTATGGGAGTAGCATGACAATAAGTAAAGTGAATGCGCAATGTTTTAGTTAAAAAGAATTAAACAAACAGCTTTTACAGCTGAAATGATTACATTTGGAAACATTCTGCGTTCTAATCAATAAAACTGTCAACTACGGGAAACTGCATCTGAATATACATTATATTATATATTATTAATCTAAAAACTAACCATTATGAAAAAAAAGCTACTAATGCTTTGGACGTTCCTACTATGTATGGTAGGAGGGATGTCAGCTGCTGAAGTCACCATAGACTTTACAGCCAAGAACTTTACAGATCAACAGGTGATGACAACTGTTGAGCAGGATGGTATTACTGTTACCTTTGACAAAGGTTCAAACAACAATACCCCTAAATATTTTGCCAATGGTACATCTATACGCTTATATGGTGGCGGCACAATGACTGTATCTTCCAGTCAGGATATAACCGGTATTGCCATAACCTTTGGCTCAAGTGATGGTACCAATGAAATTACAGTTAACGACGGAACATACGCAGACGGTACATGGACAGGAAAAGCAACAACCGTAACATTTAACGTTGGCGGAACAAAAGGCAACAGACGTTTCCAAAAATTGACTATAACAACGGGTGAGGCTGCAACTGTTGCAACTCCTGTCATCACAGGCACGACCCCGTTCTTCGGCTCGACTGAGATAACAATGGGATGCGAGACCGAAGGCGCAACTATCTATTACACAACAGACGGAGTTACCCCCCCTACTGCTGAAAGCACACAATACACAAATCCTTTCAGCATCGAGGCAACAACAACCATACAGGCAATTGCCATCAAGGGAGAGGACAAGAGCAGTATTGCCAAGAAAACGTTCGAGGCTATACCAAGCGTTGCCACGATAGCTGAGCTTAACCAGCTTGGTGACAAAGCACCTTTCGTATTTACAGGAGAGGCTGTCGTTGTAAGCAACCAAACTGTAACCGTAAATGACAAAACACGAAACTACATATTCATCAAAGACGCAACAGGCAGCAGCCTGCTCTTTGACGCCAACGGAACAACAACGATAGAAGCAGGAAAGCATATCACTCCAAACTGGAAGGGATCTGTAGCCATGTACAATAAGCTCTTTGAAGTTGTTGCTGAAACTGAAATTACAGCTGTAGAAGGCACAACAGACAACATCACTTATGATGTTGTGGAGCTTGCTGCCATAACAGAAGAAAACATCAACAAGGTCGTTACTATAAAAGGTGTTACATATACAACACCCGACGCTAAAAGAAACTTTACAATAACAAAAGGCGAGGCTACTGTTGCCGGATACAACCAGTTCTATCTTGAAATGGAAGCACCCGTTGAAGGAAAGACATACGACATGGTCGGCGCTATCGGAAGATACAACGACAACATTCAGTTCCAACCCATCACAATCACACGTGTACCTGAGGTTAAGCCTATCACAATCGATGCAGCTACAGGCACTGACATCACAGCTCTTGTAAACGCAGAGAAAGAGACTATTGTAAATGGCGGAGACAAAGTCGGCGACATAACAATCAACCTTGCAGCAGAAGGCGCATACACAGTAAGCGGCTCTATCGAGGCACCCGCAGCAGTTGTTATCAACGGTAACGGCGCAACAGTAGACGCTTCGGCACTCACATCTGCAATGCTCCTGATGTCCAAGACACCTTCTGTCGAGGCAAATGAAGCAGGCTTCTATCCTATCAACGACGTTGTGATAAAGGATGTAAAGGTTACTGGACTTACACAGCAGCTCTTCTATGCGAACGGTGTTAAGTATCTTATGAACAACCTCACATGCGAAAACAGCATCATACAGGTTAACGGAGGAAACAAGACCGTGTTCGACTTCAATGGCGGAGGCATTACAGCCAAACTCGACATCAACAAGTCTACTATCTATGCAAACCCGCACCACACCGGCGCGCTGTACAGCTCACAGGGCGGACAGAAAGCAACAGACGCAGGACTTAAGAAGCAGACTATATCAATACTCAACTCTACACTCTACAACATTGCCTACAACAAGAACGTGAACAACCACCGGCAGGCAAACCAGACATGGCTTGAGTACATAGTAAAGGACAACATCGTTCTTGACTGCGGCAAAAAGGGACAGTTCGTCAGAGGACTTAACGGAGGTCAGAACGGCAAGAACCCGACATGGGCTATTGACCGTAACACATTCCTTTACACTGTTGACGGCATTATAACAAACACCTGTGCAGAAGAGTCTACAGGTGACAGCGAAGAGCCTATAACAAATAGTCTCATCACAAACCCGGCATTCACAGATGCTGCTAATGGTGACTTCCACATCGGCAAGTCTACACAGCAGGCTAAGTTCAAGACTGGTGACCCGCGTTGGCTGGTTGAATACGAGGCTGGAGAGCTTAACAAGGCAGAGCTTGAAAACGAGATAACAGCAGCTACAACGCTTCTCGGCAATGCTTCTACAGAAGAAGGTACACCAGGTGCAACACTGCTCAAAGCAATCAATGACGCCAAGACTGCACTTGCAAATGCTGAGTTCCAGGAAGAAATAGATGCAGCACTCGCTGCATTGAAGGCAGCAGAAGAGGCATACCGCACAGCTTCAGGCATCAGCAATATCACAACAGATGCAGATGCAGACAACGGTGCATGGTACAACCTCAACGGTGTGCGCATAGAGAAACCTACACAGAAGGGCATCTATATCCATAACGGAAAGAAAGTGATAAGATAACAGAGGCATAATAAATATTATGCACTTACGAAAAAAGGAGGCCGTGCCAACAGCACGACCTCCTTTCGTAATATAACGTGAGTGCAACAAATTTATCTTTCCTGTTATACAACAAACCACCCCTGCCCCTCCTTTGGAAAAGGAGGGGACACGTAGGATGGAGTAAGGTTTTAGGGAGGTAAAGAAGTTATGGAAGTTAGAGGAAGTTAAAGGACAAATGATTAAGTTTGGAAGAAAAAGGGAGGAAGGAGAAGATTGGCATTATGGTCTTTAATGACTTTAAAGACCTTAAAGACACTAAAGACTCCTGCATACGATATCTGAGCTGTGTCCTCTCCTTTTTCAAAGGAGGGGCAGGGGTGGTTTGTAGTCTAACAAAAGATAAATTCGCCTGGCTAACATTAAACATAGGGAAAATCCCCCTCCTCTTTAGGGAAAATCCTTTGCCTCTGCTGTTTTTTATTTGTTTCTTTGCAACATGAAAAATAACAACAAACAGTATAACAATATAAAGCTTACAACTATGAAGAAGTTTATGATAATCCTCACTGCACTCTTCTCTATGGCAGCATCCGCCAGTGCAATGAGCTACGACAGGGCACGAGAGCAGGCTCTTTTCCTTACGGACAAAATGGCATACGAGCTGAACCTGTCTGACGACCAGTATGAAGCGGCATACGAGGTAAACCTTGACTATCTCATGAGCATTAACACATACGACGACCTGTACGGGGCATACTGGCGCAACCGCAACCTCGACCTGAGCTATATCCTGCTCGACTGGCAATACAGGGCATACTGCGCGGCAAGCTATTTCTACCGCCCGCTATACTGGCACGCCGGAGTATGGCACTTCGGAATATACGCGCGATATCCGCACCGCAACTATTTCTACTTCGGACGCCCGCACTTCTATGTTTCATACAGGGGAGGACACAGCTGGAGGCACAACGGAGGACGCAGCTGGTATCACGGACGTACCTACGGACGCCCGCACCGCGAGGGAGGACACGGCATGAGAGACCGCTTTGACCGTGGCGACTATCATAGAAAGGACCACGGAAACTTTAATAATGGCAATGGCGGGCACAGGGGCAACCGCGACGGAAGATTTGGCAACGGCAGCGGAAGGTTCGGCGGCAGCAACAGAGGCACAGCCACAGGCAGACCGTCTGCAGACAACAGAGACGACAAGAAACAAGACAATGGCAACAGACCGTCGGGAGGAAACAGCGGACACAGCCGTTTCGGCAGCGGGAACACGCACAACCCGGGAAGCAGTTCCGGACGCAGCTTCGGCAACCGCGTAACCGAACGTGAGAGCAGCACACGCTCTACAGTGACACGCGGGGGAAGCACACACAGCGGAACAAGGTTCGGAGGGAACAGAAGTACAAGCTCACCAACAAGGAGCGTGTCTTCACCAACAAGGAGCGTGACACGCCCGGCAAACACCTTCACGCCGCGCAACAGCAGTGCACCGTCGGGCAGGTCGGCAGGCATGAGCCACGGAGCGGGAGGAAGCAGCAGCCACGGCGGCGGACACTTCGGCGGAAGAAGGTAAGCATAGGCACACAAAGATAATTCTTAAGTTCTATAGTTTTTAAATTGGTTAGTTTTTTAGTTGACGGGTTTATTAGTCTTGCAGGCAGCAGCCTTAAGACTAATAAACTTTTTTATGCCATGCCGTCTTTCACAATTCCACAAGCAACGCCGCCAATCAAGCCCCCTCATCACAGCATCAGACATCTTACCTCAGCATTATCCATGCGGGGCACGTCGCGCATCTCCTTGCCATAGTGCACAGCCTGTATCGCCTTGTTTATGATGCCGTGCCCTACGGCAACCACCGTCCGGTCAGGATATTCACTCTTTATAAACGCAATAAAGCCGCGCGCCCTTGCCAGCAGCGCCTCCTGTGTCTCTACATCGTCGGGCCACGGCTCGTCCTTAAGGTCGGGAATGAAACGTCCGGTAAAGCCTCCCCAGTCGCGTTCGCGCAGCAGCCTTGTCGTCCTGACCTCCTTGCCGTGCGGCAGGGCAATGATTGCACATGTGTCCATAGAGCGTTTCAGGTCGCTCGACACAAACGCGTCCACCCTTACACGCTCCATTCTCCTCATCACCTCAAGAGCCTGTCTGCGCCCGTTGTCAGTAAGCTCGCCCTGTGTCTGCCCCTGCATTATGCGGTTCACATTGTCCACGGTCTCGCCATGGCGCACAAGAAAAAGTTTTGTCATCGTATGTGAAGATTTTTCTTTAGTGGGCAAAGATACGAAGACAAATACAAATTCATCATTAATAAACACAAAATGTATGAAAATAATTGTGGTGCAGAAGGTAATTTATTATTTTTGCCCGTAAGGAACCAAAAACAAGAAAAGATATGAAAGTATTACAAAGTTCGGTATTCCGCGCAATATGCGCCATTATCACGGGTATCCTGCTGATAAAAGATCCTGACGACACGGTAAAGGGAATAACAATTGCCACGGGCATCCTGTTCCTTCTCTCGGGCGTGATATCGTGTGCCGTATATTTCAGCACGGGGATAAGCAGGAACAACGTGACTGTATACGATGAGGAGGGGAACATCATTCCCGATACCAAGCCGGCATTTCCAATAGTGGGGCTGGGCAGCATTCTTCTCGGCATAATCCTTGCCCTCATCCCTGAAACGTTCATCGAGTATCTTATGTACTTCTTCGGTGCAATAATAGTCTTCGCCGCCTTGAGCCAGTTCATAAATCTTGCATGGGCGAACAAGGTGCAGAAGCTGCCCGCCTTCTACTGGGCGTTCCCCTCCGTGACGCTCCTCGCAGGATGTTTCATCATACTCAATCCGATAGAGGCTGCCGGAATTCCCATGCTCATCATCGGATGCAGCCTGCTGTTCTACGGAATTACGGAACTTATCAATGGATTCAAGATAAGGAAAATAAGCAGGAAGGGAGGAAAGGAGGTAAAGGAGTTATAGGTAGTTTAAGAAGTTAAGGAAGTTAGAAGAAGTTAAGGAAGTTAAAGGACAATACCATGACAAGCAAAGACCTAAAGCTTAGACATTTGTCCTTTAACTTCCTTAACTTCTTCTAACTTCCTTAACTTCTTAAAATCCTTACTTCAGCCCCTCAATATACTTGCACAGAATGTGTATGCCCCTGTGGTTCTCTCCGCCTTGCGGTATTATGATGTCCGCATAGCGCTTTGTCGGCTCTATAAACTGTTCGTGCATGGGCTTCAGCACTCTGAGATAACGTTCCACCACCATGTCCACCGTGCGGCCGCGCTCCACCACATCACGCTGTATGTTGCGTATCAGACGCTCGTCGGAGTCGGTGTCCACAAATATCTTCAGGTCCATCATATCCCTCAGCTTTTTGTTCAGCAGCGTCATTATGCCCTCTACTATTATCACCGGCTTGGGGTCAACATGCACTGTCTCGGGCAGACGGTTGCATTTTATGTACGAATACGTGGGCTGCTCCACCGCAATGCCATGGCGCAGGTCGTTGAGATGCCTGCCCAGCAGCTTCCAGTCGAACGCGTCCGGATGATCAAAGTTTATGGCATGACGCTCCTCCTCCGTCATGTGAGAGGTGTCATTATAATACGAGTCGAGCGGCACCACTGCCACATAATGTGGCGGCAACGCCTCGGCTATCTTCCTTACGACGGTGGTCTTTCCTGAACCGGTGCCGCCGGCAATTCCTATTATTGTCATGTTCCTGCTATTTTTTATCACGTTTACAGGCTTATTGTCCAAGCCGTCTATCAGTCTTCTTCTCCAAGCTCCTTCAACAGCATCGGACGGTATATATCCGCCTTCCGCTCCACCTTCATGGGATATGCCCTCGAACTGCTCGGCATGCGGTAAAGCCTCATCTGCCGCCCTTCAAAGACAAACGCCTCACAGTGTCCCACTTTGGGCTGCCTGATGCTGAAATGTTCCGTAAACACGTCGGTAGCCTTCTGTCCTGTCGTCACCACGGCACGGCACTGCGGTATACGCCGCAGCAACGCATCGAGGTCTGTAGGCTCCACCACCTCAAGGTCTTTGTCAGCCGCTGTGTTGTTACGGCGTATCACGGCACTGGCGGTGTCATACAGTGCCACTCCCCTATCCTCAAGAAACGCCACGATGTCGTCTTTCTTAAAGGCACCCGCACCGCGGTCTACAAAGTGCTCCCTGTCGTCAAAGAACACGATGCCGAAGATGCGCCACATGTCGTTGATAAAGTTGGGATAGAAGAAGTCCATGCACCAGCGGTGGCGTGCAGGCGGAAAGCTGCCGAGCATCAGCAGCCGGGAGCCTTCCGGCAAAAACGGTTTCAACGGGTGGTACTCTATCATTTTTGAGTTACGAATTACGAATTACGAATTTTGAGTTACGGGTTACGAATTACGAATGTGGAGTTACGAATGACGAGTTGTCTGCCTCTGGCAGATGATGAATGACGAGTGACGAATTTTGAATTACGAGTTTTTTCATAATTCATAATTCATAATTTGCAATTCACAATCGCAGCGCAGCGAGAACAATTCGTCATTCGTAACTCCACATTCGTAACTCGTAATTCGTAATTCAAAATCACTTCTGCTCCTTCAGCAGATACACAATCACAGGCAGGTGGTCGCTGTATCCGTTCAGCCATGCACCTCCGGCATGCGTTCTCTTCGGGTTGCCCTTATACTTGCCGTCCTCCTGAAAGAGGTAGTCGCGCTTGAAAATCTCATGACGCCACAGCTTCAGCTCCGTATAGTCCTTGCGCCCGTCAAGGTTCACCACGTTAGGCGTCATCACTATCTGGTCGAAAAGGTTCCACGCTCCCTGATATGTCAGCGTTCCTATGCCCTCCTTCACGAGCAGGTTGTACCACGGGTTGTACATATCCCCGTCTTTCACGTCTTTCATATCTCCGCGCGCGCGCAGTTCCACCTTCATGCTCTTGTTCGTAGGGTCGTCGTTCATATCGCCCATTACAAACACCTTTGCCTTGGGGTCGTCGCGCAGCAGCGAGTCTTTCAGCGCCCTTACCTGACGCCCTGCAACCTCACGGTAGTACGAACCGGCAAAACGGCTGGGCCAGTGGCATACCACCACCACGACATGCTCGCCAGCCATGTCTCCGCTTACGGTGAGGAAACCGCGCGTGCGGTATGTGCTGTCCTTCTCCTGCTCGGGCACGTAGGGCACCAGTTTCATGTCCCTTACCTTAAACAGGCTGGGGTTGTACAGCATGGCACAGTCTACGCCGCGCCTGTCCGGTCCCTCTATATGTGCATACTTATACCCGCGTGCCTTGAGCGGTTCCTGGGCAACGAGGTCGTCGAGACACTTGGAGTTTTCAACCTCCGACACGCCTATGACGGCACATCCCACGCCGGGCAGCTTGTCCGATGCCATGTCGGCAAGTACTCTTGCCATGTTGCGCAGCTTGTTTGTATACTTCAGTCCCGTCCACTTGTAAGAACCTGCGGGCAGGAACTGATAGTCGTTCTTCCCTTCATCGTGGCATGTGTCGAAAAGATTTTCAAGATTGTAAAATCCCACTGCGTATGCGGAGAACTTCTTCTGTGCCATGCCGTTCACGGCTATCATGCACAGGAATAAAACCAAAAACAGATTTTGTTTCTTCATAATATTTATTCTTTATTTGTATTATTCGGTATACAACTTTGCAAAGATAATATTTAAAAATGAAGAATGAAGAATGAAGAATGAAGAATTTGCTGCCGCCGGGATTAAAATGAAGAATAAAGAAACAATGTCCCTTCGTCCGTGCGGGTTTCCCTTCGTTTCTTCGTTCGTGCTCCTTCGTTCGTGCGGATTTCCCTCGTGTGGATTCACCCTCCTTCGTTCGTGCGGATTTACAATCCGCACGCATCTATACATTATAATAACACATAAAATTGGACTTACATTGCGTGCGGATTACAAATCCGCACGAACGAAGGGGGGGGGAGGAGACTACTTTTACTACTTACTACTTTACTTCCTTACTACTTACTACTTTTACTACCTTTACTCCTTACTACCTTTACTCCTTCCTCCAGTCATTTGTCCTTTAACTTCCTTAACTTCCATTGACTTCTTTAACTTCAATAAAATCTTCTTTAACTTCAATAAAATCTTCCTCAAGAAAATTACTTCAGTCCCCACACACTTGTATTGTATGAGCTTTCAACCCTATTCTCAATGTCATCGGGCAGATTGCAGAAAAAGTCTATTCCTGTGCGGCGTTCCAGTTCGTCTATGCTTATGGCAAACTGTCTGAGGCTCTCGTTTCCCCTGTCCCTGTTTTCATTTTCCGCCCAAAAGGCTATGGCACGGTAGTATCCGTTTACCTTAAGGAGCATCGCCATGTAGAAATATTTTGGCACAATCAGCCTGCCCTGTATACGCATCAGGATATTTTCTTCACTGTCTATCGTACCGCCTTTGCACACAAAGAGGGTGTCCTTGGGAGACGACGGAGTCCAGTTGCGTACCCTTTTCTCCATCTCTGCCCACAGCTTGGCATTAAACCTGTTATACTGCGGCTGCATGTTTGTCATGTAGAATGTCTGATAGTTAGCCTCTTTTGAATACTGGCGGTCGGCAGACGGACATATATGACCGTGATCCAATCTCGAGCCATAAAAATAATCTTCTTCCCAACGCTCCGATGCAGGCAGATTGGGGTCGTATGGATATTGACGTTCATTAGGATGATTCCCGGGATTTGTATTGGGATCATATCTCCCGGCATTTCCCTGCCAGCCCTGATACATCTGATAGCACGACCAGCGCTGCGACTTCTTGTCAGCATCCCATTCCACACAGTAGTTTATACCATACTTATCGCCGGTACGGTAAACCAATATCCTGTTTCTGCCGCCTTTCACTTTGGGAAACTCAAGGCGTGTCACGGCATCGGACAGTCCGCCCGTGACGATGTTCCTGTTAACGTTTTCACTTGGCGGTGTTACGCCTCCTTCACCATCACCGTCATCATCGCTTCCGCCGCACGATGCCAGTCCCAGCATTGCGCACAGCATGTAAAGCAGCAGTCTTGTTTCTTTCATCTCGTATGTATATATTGCGGACACGGCGGTCCCTTGTCTTAAAGCCGAAAAAAGTGTGCCCCTGCGTATATGCAACTACGCCTGAACACACCTTAATGTCTCTCTTAACTTATATAAAGTATAAATATATATTATTTCTTCGCAGCCTTTCCGTAGCGGCTCATGAACTTGTCCACACGACCGGCGGTGTCAACGAGCTTGCTCTTGCCTGTATAGAACGGGTGAGAGGTGCTTGATATTTCTATCTTCACTACAGGATAAGTCTCTCCTTCAAATTCTACTGTATCATTTGTCTTGCATGTAGACCTTGTAAGGAACATATCGCCGTTGGACATATCCTTGAATACGACGGGGCGATAGTTTTCTGGATGAATACCTTTTTTCATTTTAATTTGTTATATTGATATTGTTAATTAAATTCTCCCAATAACACTTTCGGGCTGCAAAATTAATAATAAATATGTTATTATCCAAATATTTATGAAGTTTTTCGCATGTATACCAGCGGCAGCACGTATTTTAGTTATTTTTTCCATAATGCCATACGCACTCGTCGTGCACTTCCTGTCCCGATGCCTTGCCCTCTATGCGTATCCTGTTGTCACCCTCCCGCAGCACGACAGATGTCCAGACAGCACGGTGCATCTTGTCTGTCGTAGTCTTGCCTACCTTCTTGTCGTTGACATACAGTGTCAGGCATGGCGAGTTTGTATATGCCTTTATGTCCACGACCGCCGTGTCACGTTGCGTATACCTGCGTGATGTGATATACGCCATTGGCTCCTTGTTCCACTGTGCCTTGTAGAAGTAGAAGGCATCTTTCTTTATCTGGCGGTCGTATGTCAGCATGCCTTTGTCGTTGAAGCCGTCGTGTTCTCCCTCCATACGCTGATAACTCTGTATGTCGGCAAACAGCCACACGAACTTGCACCACAGGTATTGCCTCCCGGAAAACACCTGCCAGTTGCCTTCATGGCAGTATGTCTGCGCCTCTTCCGGATGAAAGCGTGAGTCGGAGCGTAGCCCTCCTACTGGTCCCGCCTCATTGTCTGAACCCTTTTTCCCTTTCTTTTCCGCTGTCTGCACCTGTTCTCTTGCCAGCAGTCCGAAGGGCAGATGATGGTTGGGAGACGCACCGGCACCGTATTCTGAAACGCCCACGGGCACTGTCCCTGCCATGGAATGTGCCTTGTCAAAGAACTCTGAGGCTCCAACGGTGGCATCGCTGTACCAGCCGAAATACTTGTTCCACCCGATAAGGTCTGCGCATCCCTCATAATTTCTCTGGTCCACGCAGGTGGCGTATGCTGTAGGCCTGCTTTTGTCAAGGCGGTGAAACTCGTCGTTGATGCGCTTTATAAGCGGTATGGGGTCTCCATAGTCGCGGAACTGGGTGCCGCTGTTTGTCAGCACCTCGTTGAAAATGCCCCAGAAGCAGATGCTCGGGTGGTTGTATTTCTGCAGTACAAGCTCACGGGTTGCCTCGATGGCGTTGGCATCAACACTCGGAAGATAGCCTGTATAAGCCATTCCTCCGGGACCGCAGAAAGGTATTTCCGTCCACAGGATTATGCCCTCTTCGTCAGAGAGGTCGTACATAGTCTCCCCGTGCGGATAATGTGCCAGTCGCATTGCCGTGGCACCGCTCTCCAGAATGAGGTCCATGTCGCGCCTGTAGTCCTCGAAAAGCAGCGCGCTGCCCCGCCCTGCCACATCCTCGTGACGGCAGAAGCCGTTCACCTGCACTGCCTGTCCGTTGAGGAAGGTGCCCCGCTGCGGGTCAACGGCAATGCTGCGGAAACCTGTCTTCTGCTCTACCTCGTCTACTGTCCTGCCGTCTCTCTGCAGCTCCACGCGCACCCTATACATATAAGGGTCTTCCTTTCCCTGCCACAGACGCGGCGATGAGACCGTGACGGGAACGCAGACTGAGCTTGTCGCCGTGCCGTCTATATTGTCCTTCCGCCCCTTCGCCACACAGCGGCCGTCTGCGTCGAGCACCGACACCGCCACGCCCAGCCGTCTGTCCTTTGCGGAAAGGAACACCTCGACATCGGCTTCGGCATTTGCCCTGGTAATGTCCTTCTGGTGTATGAGCACACCGGGCGAGGCGTAATAGGCAGGATTGATGCAGTCTTTATCCGTGATGATGAGGCGGCACGGACGGTGCATTCCTCCATACACGTTGAAATCGCCGCTTATCGGCAGCACATCGGTGCGCCAGGCATTGG
The DNA here is from genome assembly GCA_900545525.1 of uncultured Prevotella sp. GTDB lineage: Bacteria > Bacteroidota > Bacteroidia > Bacteroidales > Bacteroidaceae > Prevotella. The sequence continues at coordinate 94,517 of UQZX01000002.1, read as the reverse complement.
AGCAGAACACCTCGACAAGGTTGCCGCCCTCTTTCAACGCCCCTGTTATCTCATGGCAGAAGGCGGTGTATCCTCCTTTATGTTCGCCCACGGGAGTGTGGTTTACAAACACCGTGGCAACGCTGTTTACGCCCTCAAAATACAAGAACGCCCTCTTTCCGTCCAGTTCATGTCCCGAGAAGTCGAGAGTCCGCTCATAGCAATAGGCACCGCGCTCATAGACAGGAGCGCCGCCTGCCGTGGTTATTGTCTGCCCGTCCTTACCTTTCTGAAACTCCACATTCCATGTATGGGGTATGGTGACAGGCTCTCCCTTGTATTTCTTGCGCACGTCCAGCATGCTTTTAATGCTCCACCCGTCACTGAGCGTTGTGACGCTGCGCTGTGCGCAGAGGCTGGTGGAAAACATGAGGGCTGTAATAGCCGTCAACAATGGTTTTATATTCATGCTATTTGTATTTACGAAAATGTTCTCTTTGCAGGCGGATGAGCTGACGGTTAGTGCCAGGGCTGCGGACAGCCGGCTTCTTATTGCTCAGTCTCTATCTTTATGACACCAGCGGCATCCGACGGACGGCGACCGTCATGCGGAATGGTAACTTCCAGACCGTCGTCATACTGTGTGAAGGGACAGCTGTAGTTGCGCTTCACACTGAGCAAAGTGACCTTGCCAACCTTTCCTGCCAGCCGTGAAGGCACTACTTCCTTCAGCTTGAAGCTGGCATCCCTGCCGGGCCACTCCAGCATTATGGCGTATAGCGTATGCTTGTCTTTCGACCTTGTGTACCGTATGTTCCAGCCCTCTGCCGTCGTCTCTCCCGACACATGGTAGGGGCGTGTGTTGTATATCGCCTCGCCATATGACCAGAGCCATACACCGACATTGTCCATAACGTCTATCTGCTCCTGCGGAAAGGTGCCGTCTGCACGCGGCGACATGTTCATCAGCAGATGGCCGTTGTTTGCCACGACATCTATGAGCCGCTGTATCACAGCCACGGAGGTGAGATACTGCTGCCCGTTGACATATCCCCATGCCTTGTGATAGCCGTCGGAGATGCAGAAGTCGCAAAGCCATGGTATGGGGTCTATCTCCTTCAGCGATGACATCTCATGGTCAAGCATGCCGATGGAACGGGGAAAATCATTGTTCTTGTAGGTGAAGATGACCTGCTGGCCTGTCTTCTCCGCATGGTTGAAGTAGTTGGCAAGGAACTGCATCTTCAGCTTCTCGGGGATAGTGTCCATCCATGCGTCGAAGTAAACTATGTCCGGACTGTACTTTTCCGCTACCTCCGTAGCCTTGTCAAGCCACATCTGCTGCCACTCTGCCTTCGGCATGAGACAGCCGTACAGCTTGCGGTACTTCTCGTCGTGCCCTGCCCATGTGGGCTTGAGGACGGCATACGACTGGTTTATCTCGTGATGCAGGGACACGAAGAACTTCATGCCGCGCCCCTTTATGGCTTTCTCCAGGTCTCCCACGACATCCTTCTTGGGACCCATAGCCTTGGCGTTGAAGGGCGTATATTTGGAGTCCCACATCGAAAAGCCGTCATGATGCTCCGCCACAGTGCCGGCAAAGCGGGCACCGAAGCGCAGGAAGAGCGATGCCCACTCTTCGGCGTCGAACTTCTCGCCGCGGAACATCGGTATGAAATCATGGTATCCGAACTTCTCCAACGGTCCGAAGCGTGCCACATGCTGGCGGTGCGTGCCCATGAGGAAATTGTCGGAGGAGTCGTTCTGGTGCATATAGTGATAATACTGCTCGTTGCCGTAGGCAGGAACCGTATACACTCCCCAATGGCAGTATATGCCGAATTTGGCATCGCGCATCCATTCGGGCACCGCAGTGTGCCTTGACAGCGAGTTCCAGTCGGCATCGTACCGCTGGGCAGAGGCTAAGGCAAGACCTGCAACACAATACAGGATAGCTGTTGTGAAACGTTTCATTGATAAGTTTGAATTTGTCTTTACAAGGTTGAGTTATGTCTTTTTCCTCCCCGCCTCTCAGGCTGGGTTCACGGCACGGTATCAGCGGTCCGGCTGTGCCTGAGTACAAAGTTAGTGCATCTGCTCCTGACCGCCAAACCTTTATGCCTTTATTAGCCGGCGCGGGGTCCGGTGAATTCAGAATTCAGTATCCCCGATGTCATAAACATGTCCTTTACGATATCTAAAGCTATGCTTTACGGTCCATAAACCATAGCTTTACGAGAGCCGGAGCACCGGCGTCACAGCCTGCCTTTCAGGGCGTTATATTTTTCCTGCCACATGCAAACGGAACGTTCCAGACGCGTGATAGTGAGTTCCTGCTCTGCCACCCGCTTTTCCAGATATTTCAGCCTGTTCTCCTGTTCCTGTCTGTATCCGGTCCGGGCGGCGTGCATCCGTTCTCTTATCCCGCCCTCCGTGACAAATTCCGTCTCAAGGCGTTTCAGATAGCGGTTCATCATCACATCAACCTGACAGCACAGCGTCATGCCGATATTTGCCATCTCTTCGGCAGACCACCTTTTAAGGAAAGGGACATAGTCTTTTATATCGTTATGCTTCCTGGTAAACTCCTGCATGTGGAAATAACGCGGGTGAACGTCTGTCCATAGCGGCAGCCCGTGTGATGTCATATAGTCCTTGAAGTCTTCACGCAACTCATCTACGCTGCCACGCGCCACGTTCAGAAGTTTCAGTTCCATCTCTGTTGATGTCTTTCCGTCTTCACTGCCCTCGACAATGTTCTGCTTGCACGAACGCGCCGCCTGCACCATCTGGTCTTTTGTCCTGTCTCCGTATTGCGGCAGGAACCTTTCACAAAAAACAAAAGTGAGATGATACAGGACCTCCGACTTACGGTAAAAGCGCAGGTTTCTCCACACAGCGCCCGTACGCAATATCTTACGCGGATTGTCCTGTTGCATAGCGTTTATCTTTTAGGTTGTTTTTAATTGTCCTTACTCTCTGTCTTCTATAGGTGCTATAGCTTCTATCGCTCCTATAGTTTCTATAGTCCCCATAGCATCTATTGTTTCTATAGCTCCTATAGTTTCTATAGTCTCTATAGCATCTATAGAAACTATTATGCAAATATATACTTTTTATCCCTATAAAACAAAATAAAAGCGGTGAAAATCCCCATAGGGACCTTCACCGCTTTTATTATTCACAGTTACAATTATTATTCCGCATAATTTATCGTCAGAGACACTATGCGTATCTGGCTTGCAACACCTGTCGTCCCCGACATATTGGTTATCAACGTCTCAACAGCACCGACATTGCTTATCGTTACAACCTTTCCGCTCGTGCCTACCGTGCCCGGGGCTGCCGATATATCTCCGCTTGCATTGTATATGGCACCGTTGTATTCGTCAACGTTGAATATCACAGAGGCAATCTTCTTCTTTGCCGTTATCTTGACACTGTTCTTCGGATACATACGGATGTTTGTTCCCGTATTGTAATATTTCGGAGTATTGCTATTACCTCCGCCTTCAAATGTCAGAACCGTTCCGTCTGAAAGAGTCTGTGTGCCGACCTCTGTGCCATTGGCAAGTCCGAACGATGAAGCCGCTACCGTTATGGAGTTCTCTGAAACGTCGCCGCCAGGATTGTCCTCACCTGAACCGCCGCCGTTCTTCGTCCATGAGTACAGGTAGCTCTCGTTCATCACTGTCTCCGGAGTGTTGCCCATATAGTTGGTAACCTTACCGCAGATGACAACATCGTCGCCGACGGACAGCACGTCACCCTCCGTATATTTTGCATTGTTCAGATACAATGTACGGAATACATAGAACTGGTCTGTGCTTGTGCCGTCGTCAGAGATATAGAACGAAGCATTGCCATATTGAGTGGTGAAGTTCTCCCTTATAGAAGCAACCTTACCTTTTATATATACCACCTTATCAGATGTCGCACCTGCTTCAAGCGATGAAGCGTATGCATTTGCAGCAACGCTGTTGAACGGGTTCTCAAGAGTGCCGTCGCCCTTTGCCTCGCCTGTTGAAGGCTTGTCATCGCCACCGCCTTGTGTATTTCCGTTGAGAGAATATATGTAGCTTGAACCCTTGCCCACTGTCTCAGGAGTGTTGCCCTTGAAGTTTACAAAGCGACCGTAGATTACGACTTTGTCACCGGTCTTTATCTGATCTTCGCTTGTGAACTTCACATTGCCAAGATAGTAGCTTTGGAAAATATACAACCTGTTGCTTCCTGCCTCATCATCTGATATATAGTAGTTGGCATTGCCATATTGTGCGGTCTCCACTTCACTTATAGAAGTAATGGTTCCTGATACATACATCGGCTCTGTCTGAACATCAGCATCCAGTGCTGTGATTATCTGCAGTGCCGCTGCCACATTATACGGGTCGTCCTTCGTACCGCTTCCTGAAGGTTCTATAACCACTCCCGGTTCATCACCGCCGGGATTGTTGTTGGGATCATCGTAAGGCATGGGAACGTCCTCACAGCTTGCAAAAGTGAATGCCGCCATGGCAATCATCAATATCGAATAAATATGCTTTTTCATAAATATAATTTTTATTTCTTGTTTTACTTGTTCTTGTTAGTTCTCTGGAAATACCACGTCGCTGTATTTGCGTATAAGCATCTGCCACGTGCCGTTGTATATGGTCATGATGCCGGTTATGCTACCCTTGCCTTTGGGGAGCGGCATTGCAGCAAAGTCGGCATACTGGCTTGTGCGTACGACAAACTTGCTGGTTTCCTTTATGTTCCTGTTGATGCATCCGCCGAGAAGCCTTTGTGTCTTTGCGTCACCAACGTTTGATGTCTCAGGGTCCATTGCAAATATGTTCACGCCGTTGGCATCTCTGAACGAGATGTTCTTTATGGTGTACAGCTTGCCGCACTCTTTCTTGCTGTCAAGGCTGCCAAGGTTTGCAATGTCCAGCACCTCCGGCTCTACAAGAGGCTTCATGTCAAGAAGCTTGAAGTGTTTTTGCCATCTCACCCTGTTCATGCGCGATACGGACACTGTACCTTGCTTGTTTGTATACAGCGTTCCTATCTGTGGCTGTGTGCCGTATCCGCCTATATAGAGGTCTTTCAGTGAAACAAGTATTTCCCTGCCTTCGGGCAGATATGAGCACATTCCTCCCTGCTCAACGCAGATTGTGATTGCCCCTGTCTCGTCCTGAATGAATATCTGGCTGTATATGTTTCCCTCTATGTCGTTGCCTGTCACGACGCCCTTCAGCTTGATGTCTTCGTCTATCAGCTTGTAGCCGTTGTTGTCTATCGTCTTCTGATATTTTTCCTTGAACGCGGCTATGCTCATGACGTTTTCGTCCTTGATGTCATTGTTGCCGTACGGGGCATTGCTTCCGTCGGGAGCGTTCCAGTCGTCGTCAAAGCCTATGTCCTCGCCGCCGATACATCCTGTAGCAAGGATGCAGACGGAAGCCATGAATATATATAATATCTTTTTCATAATATTGCGGTTTTAGAATTTATAAGCAATGTTCAGCATACCGTTTGTTCCGTATGCGTAGAACTTGTTGGGGTTCCTGTCAAAGCGGTATGCACGCTTGTTCTCACTTGCAGTCCATGAGCTGCGGCTCTGTTCAAATCCGCCCGTGCAGATGTTCTGGTTGTTGAGAATGTTTGTTACCATGAGGTTTATCGAGAGCGAGCCGTGCTTCAGATATATGCTCTTGCCTATTGAGCCGTCGAGCATAAAGCCTCCGTGGCCTTTCTGCTGTTCTATTATCTCAGGGTTTACATTGTCATTTTCAATCCATGTGTCAGTATATCCTGCTGCATATCTCTTTTCCCATGTCTTCAGCAAACGCATGTTGGGAGCGTATGACAGATATATGCGGTCATACCAGTTGCAGTTAAGGTCGATGAACCAGCCGCCCTTGTGATAGCTCAGTCCCAAGCTTGCAGCAGTAAGCGGCGTGCCGCTCTCACGCATGCCCTTGTTGTAGCACGTGTTGTTGTCGTATATGTTGTTGCCCGACGCTTCTGTCTCATATCCGTATCCGTGATAGTCGCCACTCTTAGACTCCATGTATGTCGCGCGTGAGTTGTTGATGTTCTTTGCTTCGGATATTGTTCCGAGCAGTTTCACGTTGAACGCACTTGTCACCTTTATGTCAACGCCTGCCTCAACGCCGTAGTAGGCTTTCTTGCCGCCTGTGAGCGAGAAGTATGTGAAGGAGTTTGCGTCGTCATAGAAGAAGTTCTGCCACTCGGTGACGTTTGTCATGCGGCTGTAGTATGCGTTGACGTTTGCATGCAGCCATGAGTTGCGGTGCTGGTAGCCCACTTCGGAGCTGAACACACGCTCGTTCTTCAGGTCAAGCACAAAGTCGTTGTTTATCTCGGGCGATGCAAATGCCGTGGATGCCTGCGGCGCGCGCAGCTCATAGCCGAGACCGAACGTTACGGTGTTTCCTCTTCCGAGATTGAGGCTTGAGCCAAATTTCACGCCCCCGTCAAAGAACTCTGCCTTTCCGCTCTTGCCGTAGGAATTGTCTGCCGCAAGACCGTTGCGCATCTTGCCGTCGCGCTGCATAGTGGTGTAGCCCGCCTTTGCTGCGACATAATAGTGAAGCGCGCCGAAGTTCTCAACATAGTTTGTCCACAGTTGTCCGCGGTTTACAAGTATGTCGTAGTTATAGCCGAACTTGTCACCTTCGCGAACGATGCCGTTGGGGTTGTTGAGGTCGTACTGCACACGCGGGTCGTCCATAGCATACGTGCCCAGCGCGTATGTGTTTATGTTGTGGTAGATGTTTGCGCCCAGCAGGTCTTCCATTGTCTGGTAGTGGCGTCCGCGGTTTGTTCCGGCAGACAGCCCTGCGCTCCACTTTTTGTTGGCGTCAATCTGCTTGTTCAGTGCCGTGGCAAGTGTCAGCGTCAGCGCGTCGTTGTGCTTTGCCTGTATAAAGTACATGGCATCGGCACCCTGTGCGTTTACTCCCTGATTTGCGAAGTACAGGCGGTCCCAGTTAATCTGGCGGTTGCCTTTTGTTGCCGTCCAGTATTCGTACTGCTGGTTCCAGTCTGCAAGGTTCTGCTCCGTGCGGTTCATGGCGTCGGTCTCATCCCATACGTTATACCTGCTGCTCGGCATGTTTTTCCAGTATGTGGGGTGCGGGTTGTCGCTGTTGTTATAGTTAAGCTTTGTGCTCTTGTACATGCTGTACTTGCCGAAGAGCGATGTCGTGAGCTTAGTGTTGTCGTTGATGTTCCAGTCCCATGTGAGGAGTGCCGACGGCGCAAAGTCGTTGACAATGCGCGAGTTGCGCTTCTTGCCGTTCTGATATCCCCAGTACGGGTTGTAATACTTGTCGTTGGCAAGCCACAGAGCCTCATCGGTTGCCGGTCCCTGTGTGGAGCGCTCGGTGGGATTGCCCCATGTCGAGAACGACAGCGAATGACGGCCTCCGTCGAACATCTTCTGCACGCCGAGGAAATAAGACAGGGCGTTGTAGAACGTGCCTTCAACATATCCTTCCTTGGCTCCGCGGTATGTAAGGTTGGCGGATAAAGCCCAGCCGTTGTTGTTGAAGCCTGAGTTGTAGGTGTACATTGCACGCAGCTGGTAGTTGCGGTTTGCCCCGCTCAGCGTCACGCGGTGCCCCGTGGCAAAGCTTCCCGGGCGGAAGTTGTAGTTGTTCGAGCCGCCCATGCCCGACACCGAGAAGCCGTTGCTCTCGAACGGCAGCGCATACTCAACGTTGCGTGTCTGCTGGTTCAGACCGCCCACGAGCGAATAGCGGAACTGTCCGCTCTCCATGTCGTTCATCGGCACGCCGTTGATGAACACGTCGTTGTACTTCTGGTTGAATGCGCGGTAGCGGAAACGTACAGGTGAGAACAGGTATCCCACCTCGCTTGCGTAGACATTATTGTTCGAGTTGATGATAGACACATTCTGCGACATGTCGTCATCCTCGCCCAACTGCGCCTCGGTAAACGTGAAGGCCTGCTCCGTCATGGCGCTGGCTTTTTGCCCCTGGCCGTTGTCCGTCTGTGCAAAGGCAAGAGGACTATAGCATAGGGCTATCACTGCTAACTTCAGTTTTTTTTGCATAATTAGTGTTTTTAATTAGATATTTGGTGGCAAAGGTATTAAAAAGAATTAAGAATGAAGAATGAAGAATGAAGAATTTGCTGCCGCCAATACTAATTGGACAAATAAGGCTAATAAGTCTTATAAGACCTAAAGACAACTGGCGGCAGCAAATTCTTCATTCTTCATTCTTCATTCTTAATTTCTTCAGAACTTCTTCCCCCCAACAATACTTATAAACGTGTTGGCAAGTATCTTCATGTCAAGCCACAACGAACGGTGCTCAAGATAATATATATCCATGTCAAGACGCTTCAGCATCTTCTCCATGGTGTCGGTATACCCGTTATACAGCGTGGCATACGACGTCACCCCCGGACGTATGGCATACAGCCGCACGTAACGCGTGTCGTGCTCCATTATCTTGTCGATGAAATACTTGCGCTCCGGACGGGGACCGATGAACGACATGTCGCCGACAAGCACGTTCCACAGCTGAGGCAGCTCGTCAAGATGATGACTGCGCATGAACCTGCCCGTACGGGTTATCCGCGGGTCGTTGTCGGTCTCAAGCAATGCCGGCTCGTCCTTTTCGGCATCCTTGCACATGCTCCTGAACTTATATATATAGAACGGCTTGCCGCCACGCCCTATGCGTTCCTGCCTGTATATCACCGGCAGCCCGTCAACACATGCTATGGCTATGGCACATGCCAGCATCAGAGGCGAGAACACAATGAGGCACAAGGCGGACAGTATGATGTCAATGATACGTTTCATCAGGCATGCTCCTTTTTTATCCTTTTTAAAATCATGCGGTTCAGCACAAGATGAAAAGCTGTATACAAAAATATGTCAAGGATGATGACACATGTAAATCCTGCAGACGACAGCGCATTGTTTACAACTATAAACATCACCGCAAGCGACAGTATCACCGCAAGAGCCTTGTGCTGCGACAGCCCGGCACGCATCAGTTTGTGGTGTATGTGCTTCTTGTCGGCTGCAAATATGGACTTGTGGTTGCGGACGCGGTGCAGCATCACCCTGAACACGTCGAACGCAGGCACTATAAGCAGCGACGAGGCAAACAGCAGCGCATCTTCCCTGTAGGGCAGCAGCACGGGGTTGTACATGGAATATTTCACCAGCAGGAAGCTGAGGATGAAACCCAGCGTGAGACTTCCCGAGTCTCCCATGAATATTTTCTGGTTGCGGTGCGGTCCGCCAATGATATTATAGTAAAGAAAAGCCGATATGACCCCCACCAGTCCGGCTATGAGTATGCTGTAAATCCACAGCCCTATGTTGCTGAAGGCGATGAGAAATCCCGCAAGCGCAATCACTGCCAGCCCGCCCGACAGCCCGTCGATGCCGTCAATCAGGTTCATGGCGTTGTCTATGAACACTATCGTGAGCACCGTAAGCGGAATACCTGCCACGGGCGGTATCTCATATATGCCGAAAAGCCCGTAGAGGTTGTTGAGGTACAGCCCCGACAGCGGCAGGCTGCACGCGGCTATTATCTGCGCAATGAACTTGGTGCGCGGCGTCAGGCCAAGTATGTCGTCAATTATGCCCACCGTATATATGAGCATAAGGCTTATGAAGAACGACACCGTCCACAGGTTTACCGTCAGTTTCTGCTCGCCCGTAAACTCCCCGAACATCATTATCGCCGTGACAAATGAGAACAGCATGCCCGGCATGAACGCAATCCCCCCAAGGCGCGGTATCTTGTTCTTGTGCACTTTCCGTGAGTTGGGAATGTCGTAAAGTGCCTTTTTCCTGCAGAAATCCAATATCAGCGGTATCGAGACAAGCCCTATTGCCACGCTCATCACGAATGCCCCCGTTATAAACAGTATATGTAAATCCATTCTTTTTCAAGTGCCGTTTATTACTTATAACCGCTTTTCATGCGGAATATTGCATACACACGGCAGTTCTTTTCAGCATTATGCCTGCTATTCTGTTTCTGTATTTTCTATACCTGCTTTTTCTGTTTACATCATCCTCTTCAAGAAAATACACAAAATACCTGACAATCAGATGTTTCTATATGCGTTTTTATTTTTCATTCACCAAGTTGGCGGTTTTTCATTCACCAAGTTGGCGGTATATAAAGAGATTCATCGAACTCATGTTTAATTTATGGAGAAGTTAAAGAAGTCAGGGGAAGTTAAGGAAGTTAAAGGACAATAGCCTGATAAACAGCAACGGTACATACGTCCTTTGACTTCCTTAACTTCCCCTGACTTCTTTAACTCCCACAGAACTTCTTTTACTTCCACATAACTTCCTTAACTCCTTACCAAAGCCTCCATATTCCATGTCAATACAATAAAGGCTATATCTTGAACTCAAAGATTTTATAGAGATATTTCAGTGATATAAGAAAGATATTGGTGTAAAGCCCGTTTCTCCGGCATGCCTTCACGTCCTCGCGGCTTATGAGCAGGCGGTTTTTGGCATTCTTCGTGCTTATCCCTCCCGTGCGCATCGTGACAAAGTCTTTCTTTATATACCGCGCCCTTATGCGGTGCCTGTACAGCAGACGCACCATAAGGTCGTAGTCAGACGCTATCTTGTAGTCGAGCGAAAACGTCCCGTATTTTCGGTACACGCCGCGCCTTACATAAAACGACGGGTGTGCAGGCATAAATCCGAACCTCAACAGCCAGGGGCGGAACAGGGCGCTTGAATAATAGCGCACGCATTTCTCCGGATTGCCGTCGTTTACAAAGTGTATGTCGCCATACATGGCATCAGCATCATCACGGCTGAAAAAGTCTGCAATGGTGGCAAGCGCATCGTCTGAGGTATAATAGTCGTCAGAGTTCAGTATGCCGACAACATCACCCGTTGCCATGCCTATGCCCTTGTTCATGGCATCATATATACCCTTGTCCGGTTCGCTTATGATGTGCATCCTGCCGCCGAACATCGGTTCGTAGCGTCTGAGTATATCCAGCGTACCGTCTTTGGAGCATCCATCTATGATTATATATTCATAATCGGTGTACGTTTGTGCCAGCATTGACTTCAACGTATCTTCTATTGTCTGTGCACTATTATAAGTAGCAGTTATTACAGAAATTTTCATAAATGGTTTGTTCAGTTGTTTTCCAACCATCTTAATGTTTCCCTTATACCCTCTATTCTTGTAAACGGAGGATTGGGCGCCATATTGTAAGTGGGCTTTAAGTCTACGATATTGTCTGTCGTCATATTCTTCAGCCTGAAAGATGTCATAGGGAATTTTATCCCGACCATTTTCAGCATATCTCCCAAATAAGCGGCACATTTCACGCAAAGCCAAGGCACGGCAGGTACTTTAAACCCTAACTCATGCGAGATTTGGTCGGCCCATTCCTTTATATTTATCGGCGGCATGTCTCCTATATAAAAGACCTTGTTGCCACGGTTTGTCGTGTCTCCATTCAATATCTGTTCTATCTGATATACAGAGTTGCCTATATATCCGTAAGTCTTTGTGCAGCCTCTTTTTCCTATATGGAAATACATACGTTTTTTTACCATGTTGAAGAAGTTGCGGTAAGGAACCTTAAATCCAGGTCCCCAAATGGATGTAGGCCTGATAATAGCCCAATCGCATTTCAGATCGGCAGCCCATGTCAGCCGTTCGGTCTCCACCTTGCTTTTGCCGTATAATGTCGTGGCGGAGTAATCAAACGGAGTCTTAGGAATGTATCCGACATGACAAACCAACATTGAAGACGTTATTATTATTTTTTTCAGGTGTATCAGCCTTTTTGTTATTTCAAGTATATTCTTTACACCGCCGATGTTTGCCGAATAATCTTCCAACGATTGTCCTTCAAGGTCGGTCCGTGCTGCAAGATGTATTATATAATCAGGGTCAAACCCGCTTATCGTTTCATTAAGAAGTTCATAATTGTTTATGTCTACATTCTTCCAATATTTCAAGTGCCGGCGTTCCTTTGGCTCTGCCTTGTCGATATTCATCATCTCGTATTTGTTTTCAAAATAAGAGACAACGTTTGAGCCGATAAATCCGGAACCTCCTGTTATAAGTAATTTCATGACAGTATTATCCTTTTACGTAGATTTGATTAAAGTCAAAAACTTGCCAGACGATGTTTTTCTTTGTATATCCCAACCTGGCGTATTCTTTATACATGGACAGTCTTTAAAGACTGTTCATTTGTTCATTCTTCTGCAAAAATACAAAAAATACATGACAAAACATTCTACTATCATGAACTTTATTGACGTAAGCATGAAGAATTAAGCACATTTTGATGATTTAAGATTTAAGAATTAAAAGTCAAGAAAAGCGCCAACGTTCGTGCTGGAGAGAACAGCTGGCTTGAACTCGCCCAACAGGCATTTACATGTCTTTGCAAAGCCCGTCCGCAACAACCTGCAATACAACACGTTATAAAAAGTCGTCTTTTAGGCTTTCAAAAGTGCCCTTTTACAAGACAAAAGCTTACCTCTTATGTCCTGAAAGCTTACCTTTTATAAGGCAAGATGCTTCAGACCGGATTTTCATGATTTCCTTTTTTAGCCTCCAGACACATTCCAACCGACTATTTCATGTATCAGTCGCCATTATTACCATTCTTATAATTTTCAATATTATAAAGCTTTATTTATAAAGAAAATGTTATCTTTGTAGCATGATGGCCGAATTCAGCGAAAAAGACATCATATCTATTAACCCGAATGCTATAAGAAGGAACAAAGCGCCAAGGGGTTAAGCGAACAAAGTTATATAATGTTATGATAATTAAATGTTATGATAATTAGAAGTAAAGCCCCCCTTCGTTTAGGCTTGGCCGGAGGAGGAAGTGATGTATCACCTTATAGCGATATTTATGGAGGATTAATCCTTAACGCGACCATTAATCTATACGCCTATTGCACCATTGAAGAGACTGAAGACGGCAAGATAACGATTAACGCTTTTGATGCTAATTGCTGCAAAAGTTATCCTCAGACAGGGCATTTGGAGATTGACGGTAATGCGATTTTGATAAAAGGCGTATACAACAGGATTATCAAGGATTTTGAGATTGAGCCTAAACCGTTTAAGATAACGACCTATAACGATGCTCCGGCAGGTTCGGGCTTGGGCACTTCCTCCACGATGGTTGTGTGCATATTAAAAGCTTTCGTTGAATGGTGCAGCCTGCCTTTGGGTGATTACGAAATTGCCAGATTGGCCTATGAAATAGAACGTAAGGATTTGCAGCTTTCCGGAGGGAAGCAAGATCAATATGCTGCGACCTTCGGCGGTTTCAACTACATGGAATTCCTCTCAAATGACATCGTCATTGTAAATCCTTTAAAAATCAAACGATGGATCATTGATGAGCTGGAAGCAAGCATGCTGCTTTATTTTACAGGCAAGTCACGCAGCAGTGCCGCTATAATTGAAGAACAAAAACAAAGCACGTCAAAAGGCGCATCTGCTGCCATTGAAGCAATGCACAAGATAAAACAAAGCGCAAGGGACATGAAACTTGCCGTATTAAAAGGAGATATCAACGCCTTTGCCGATATAATAAAAGAAGCATGGGAGAACAAGAAGAAGATGGCAAGCAAAATTTCAAATCCCATGATAGAAGAAGCCATGGAGGTCGCGATGGCGGCAGGGGCAAAAGCCGGCAAGGTATCCGGAGCCGGTGGCGGAGGTTTCATTATGTTTGTTGTAGAACCCACAAAAAAGAAAGCAGTGGAGAACGCCCTGAAAAAATTAAACGGTTTTGTTATGCCATTCCAATTCAGCGAGGGAGGTGCTCATGGTTGGAAGATATATCCTACTGACAAGATCTCAACAATCAAGAAATAAAACAGCCCACAAAGTCTTTTATGAATAATAAATTTGTACGACATATAGATTTGCTTATAAAACGTTATCCGTGCCTTAACGTCTGCAAAGATGATATTATTGCCGCTTACGACATCCTGGCAGAAGCCTACTCGTCTGACAAGAAATTGCTCGTTGCCGGAAATGGAGGTAGCGCATCAGACAGCGAACACATCGTTGGCGAGTTAATGAAAGAGTTTAAACTTAAACGAAAAATATATTCCGACCAGGTTGACAGACTTAGACAAATAGATGAAGAAATGGGAACGATCCTGGCCGAGCACCTGCAAGGAGCACTGCCCGCCATATCTCTGGTCGGCGAACCTTCTTTAACAACCGCATTCATGAACGATGCCGTACCGGTATTAGTATTTGCCCAACAAGTAAACGGTTTAGGTAAGGCAGGTGATGTCTTCTTGGCAATCTCAACCTCCGGCAACAGCCAGAATGTTTTATATGCCGCTGTTGCCGCAAAATCAAAAGGACTGAAAGTAATAGGTCTGACCGGCGCAAAAGAAAACAAACTCATGCGTTATGCTGATGTGTGCATTAGGGTTCCTGAAACAGAAACATATAAAATACAAGAACTGCACATCCCGGTATACCATTGTCTATGCCTAATGTTAGAAGATCGTTTTTTTGGTAATCATCAATAAATGTTTTTGTATGAAAGCTGTAATTATGGCAGGTGGAAAAGGTACAAGAATTGCCTCTATTGCCAATGATGTGCCCAAGCCTATGATAAGAATATGTGGAAAACCGATACTGGAATATCAAATAGAAAATCTAAGGACTTGCGGACTAACAGAAATAATTATCGTTATAGGTCATCTCGGAAACGTCATAAAAGATTATTTTCAAGACGGTAGGAAGTGGAACGTCAATATCGAATATTTCGTTGAAGACCATCCGCTGGGAACAGCCGGCGCTCTTTTTAAGATGCCACAATTAACCGAAGATTTCCTACTGCTCTGCGGAGACGTGATTATAGATGTCGACTTTAATCGCTTTATCGCTTTTCATAAAAAGAAAAAGGCTCTGGCAAGCCTAATGACTCATCCCAACGGACATCCTTACGACAGTTCGCTGCTGGTTACGGAAATAATGCCTCCACAGCAGCCCGGTGGAATGCCGGAAGACACATGCCGTGTAACAAAATGGATGAACAAAGAGGACGAACGGTTATATTATAAAAATCGGGTTAATGCCGGTATCGAAATTATATCTCCAGAGTTACTCAAAGAAACACTTAAGAACTTTGTGCCACGTCATCCTAACGAACCGGACAAGATTGACTTGGACAGAGACGTGTTAAAACCGAATATTAAAAGCGGCAGGATTTTTGCTTATGACACACCTGAATATATAAAAGACATGGGTACTCCCGAACGCTTTTACGAAACAAGCATGGATATTGAAAAAGGATTGGTTAAAGCACGCAACTTGAAAAACAAGCAGAAAGCAATTTTCCTAGATAGAGACGGCACCATAAATAAAATGGTTGGATTTATCAACAAGCCCGAACAACTTGAATTAATCGAAGGTGCCGGCGAAGCCATAAAATCAATCAACAAATCTGGATATCTTGCCATTGTCGTAACCAACCAGCCTGTCATCGCCAGAGGTGAATGTTCTTTTGAGGATTTACAGACAATCCATGATAAGATGGAAACGGCTCTTGGCAAAGACGGTGCTTTCATCAATGCCATTTATGTTTGTCCTCATCACACAGATAAAGGTTTTACAGGAGAACGTCCGGAATATAAATGTCAATGCAACTGCAGGAAGCCCAAGCCGGGACTCCTATTGCAAGCGGCAAAAGAGTTCAATATCGATTTATCACAATCTTATATGTTGGGAGACAGTAAACGTGATATTGAAGCGGGCAAGAATGCCAATGTAAAAGAGACATTCCTTGTCGAGACGAATAAAGAGAATGCCCTATTAGACACATTACAAACAGTGATATTTTAAAGTGAATTCTATGAATTCACTTTAAAATATTCATTCTTAATGTCTGCAGCAATCATATTCCAGGAGTTACCTCCTGTCAAATAATCAGACTTTATATTATCAGACAACAACTTCAATAAGACATCATCGGACAAGAGTCTGACAATGCTTTCCGCCAAACTGTTTATATTTTTTCTTTCAACGACCATCCCATATTTCCCATTTCCCAACATGTCAGGAAGCCCGCCAACATTGGTTGCAATCA
The DNA here is from genome assembly GCA_900545525.1 of uncultured Prevotella sp. Taxonomy (GTDB): domain Bacteria; phylum Bacteroidota; class Bacteroidia; order Bacteroidales; family Bacteroidaceae; genus Prevotella. The sequence continues at coordinate 78,389 of UQZX01000002.1, read as the reverse complement.
CAGGCTTTGCAAAAGCGAAAGCAGACATTATAACACCACTTTGGGTAGCATCAGTGTACGGGCAGACAAGGAATTCAGAGTTATTTATCAATCCTACAAGTTCATTATCAGGAATGTATCTATTGCGGAACTCAATATAATCAAATGTCTCGTATTTACTTATGTCAAAATGGAAAGTGCCGCTGCCCGCTACGATAAGACTGACATCTGGATATGCCTCATGCACTCGTACCATGGCAGGAAGCAGATAATCAAGTCCCTTGTACTCTGATATTTTTCCTGTAAAAAGAATATACTTCTTTCCTCCAGTTTGAACATCAGGCTTTGGCTTTATCGTTTGAAGATATGTACAGCAACTTATATGACTCTCAACGACTCTATCTTCACGGATCTTATAGAAATCAATAAAATTCTGTTTCTGTACTTTATTGAGAATGATAAACCTCGGGATCAGCCAAAATGCAAACTTACGACGCAATCTGACAATAAAAGTGTCAAGCCCTGAGTGTGGGAAAGGGTCATGAACCGTAAGTATCATGCATCGGCGGAGAAAGTATAAGATAAATTCATAGACGTTAAGAGGCCACAGAACATGAATAACATTAAATCCATGACGCATGATAAAAAACAGCAAAAGCAAATTTGTCCAAAACGCCTTTAACTGCCAAAGGTGCCCTGCCGTATTTACGACATAAAATTTGTCTATATCAATAAAACTCGCAAGTTTCTCAAACTGAGGGTATGCCTCCACAGCTTTGAATATACCGGTCTTACCATATATTTTATCAATATTGAAAGCCGGCCCTTTTAAAAAACGTGGCGTTATTTCTAACAGATAAGTTATATCAGCATCCTTCTGTGCGGCATTAAGGTATGGCAGATCCGTGTCTGATAATTGAATTTTTCCTAAATATGCTATTTTCATATTATTGTCAAATTACCTTGTTTCTTCAATGGCTTCAGATAGAGCCTTTATATATCCATGACCATATTTCATGTCCGGCTCCATATAATTACCTTCACCCCATTCGTTCCACGATTTTATCATTATAATCTGTTCCTCCCCGGGTTTATCTTTCACCATTTCAATAGCTTTTTTCGCCAGTTTTTTAAAATACTTCGGTTCTGAATGTGTCATCACGAGTGCCCGTGCACCCGAACGCGGAGAATGATCCCAATTTGGCGCTATCACTGGAATTACCTCGCGCTTACGGCAATCAGGATGAAGCATATACTTAATCGCGTCGCTATATTTGTAAATCATCGGTATGTGCAGATACTTACGGCCGATAGTTCGCAGCACTTTGCCAACAACCGAACTTTTGTGATATATATTCAGATGGTCGACATTGTGAGTGGCGTCAAAACCTTTGCCCAGCAAATCCTGACGATGTTCACTGTTATAGTCAGTTGCAACGAAATAAAAATCATTCAAGCCGTTCTCTTGTGCAAGCCTGCGCCATGTTTTTATAAAGGTTGCGACATCTTTAAATCCGACCGAGTCATATATAATATAAAAAAGTTTACCATTCACTCTGATATATCTCTTATCCCTGAATGCAGGCAGAAGGGCATTGAAATGAGCTGTATAATCCTCCTCTCCAGGATATTCTTGCTCTATAAGGAGCTTGTCTTTCCCCGGCTGCTTAGGATCCCAAAGTTTTTTATACCAAGAGTGGTTTGCCCATGCCAGACAGAAAGGGAAATCGGGTTTGCCACACTTTATCACCTCTTCAAGAGGGCGCTCCATGAGTCTTCTGCCATGACCGAACCAATATTCATAATAACAGAAGCCCTCGATGCCAGCCTCTCTTGCCAATTCTGCCTGACGCTCTCTTGTCTCAGACATACGCAAATCGTAAAAGCCCAAATCGGCAGGAATATGAGGTTGGTCGTGCCCTGGAAAGAGTTTGCGTGCACGCGCCACATTAGTCCACTCGGTAAAGCCTTTTCCCCACCATTCATCGTTTTCCTTAAACGGATGGTATTGGGGCAGATAAAATGCGAATATTCTTGGTTTCATCAGTATTTGTTCTTATTTGTATTTATAAAAGAGCCATCTAACAACGACTGGGCGAGATGTTGCAAATCGTCTGATTGCATCTTTGTAACCTTGCTGTATTGCGCCTTGCTTCGAGCTGAAAGCTCGCTATATGGAACATTCCGGAATTTGTTGAGAGCGGAAAACATATCTGTTTCATATATTGGAGAAAAATATATGGGGGCATTTTCCAATACCTCCGGCATAGAGCATACATTTGAGCATATTACCGGTTTGCCATATCTCATGGCTTCCAGAGGCGGATAACCGAATCCTTCAAACAACGACGGATATAACAAGACATGGCAGTTCTTATAAGCATGTTCCAAATCGGACATCGATAAGAAAGGCAGCGGTATATGATTTTCAAACATTTTCTTGCCATAGCCAATGGTAACAAGCTTGTAGTTTAAATTGCCTTGCTCTACAAACTGCTTAAATGCCTTTATCATCCTGTCTGCATTTTTCAGCACACGGTCGGACGAAAGGATAAGAAAATACTTCTCGTTATGATTTATAAGGTCACGCAAATCATCGTTTTTTATATCGGCATCGCCTGCAGATACTTCTTTCAGAGGAGATGACAAGACGTGCACCTTGTTTCTTAATAACGGATAATTGTAGTTCAGGGACCTTTTTGTGTAGTTGGACACGGTTATTATGTCGGCGTCATTGTTGGTAAGCATATTTATCATCTGCTTTTTACGACTTTGCAATCTGCCTGATATCAACCGTATTTTTAACCTCGAAAGGAAATATCTTAACAGCTGCTGTGGACGATTCAGATACTGGAAAAGCAGCAATCGTGAGTCTTCTGTTTCTTCATCACAAAGATCATGAATCACACTTACCACCTTGCAACCAAGATGCTGCATATTGCCCAATGGCAAATCGCAGAACGACTGTGCACATGTTATGAACAACAGGTCGATGTTATTTTCCTTTACGATTTCTTTCAACGACTTGTCTTTATAGTCAACCGGTATCACCCTCTCATACTTTTTCAGCTTCTCGCACGATAAATTCTCATACCTGAATTTCTTTCCTGAATGGTAAAGACTATAAATACGTACATCCGGGTATTCTTCAAGCAATGAGACCGTCTTAAAGAATACCGTCTGTGCATATTCGGCAGCACCGTTGTAGAACAGTGCCTGCGCTTCTGTCTGGTCAAATAGTATGTTCATTGTTTTTTAAGTAAAAGGTATATTCCATACACATTTATAATCTAAGTCATGACTGCGCGAGCCTATTTTCCTGGCAGGAACGCCGCCAACGATATCATAGGGTTCCACATCTTTGGTAACAACCGCACCGGCACATACAATGGCACCTTTTCCGACAACAACACCTTGAAGTATTGTACACCCTATGCCCAGCCACACATAATCTTCAATCCTTACCGGCATATACTTGCCTTGGAAGTTTCGTGAATTAGGGTAATGTCCGCCTGTCACGATGTTGACCTTATGCGAAATGGAGACACTGTTTCCTATAACAATTCCCCCGCGTGCATCAATAAGACAACCTCGGTTTATATCGCTATATTCTCCGATTTCAAACATTTTCGGAGTCATAAAATATGTGTTCTTTGATATAAAACTTCCTTTCCCTATTTTTATTCCTAAACCTTTCATTATCATGTGCCTTACAGACCATGAAGGAATAAGAGGAAGGATGTTGTTCAGGAAATATTCAAATACAAAATATCTGAACCATTCAAAGAGGCTGTTGTCTTTTACAAAATGCCTTATCAGGCCCAATACAAGTATCTTTGTTTTTTTGTACGATTTTTTATATTGAGTAGTAATCTTATAATTATATATCAATGATTTCGTTACATTGTCAGACACTCCGCCCAAATTATACGTTTGTACTTCCAATGGCACTTTCTTAAACCTTACGCCATGATAATACATCCTATATATTACATCAAAATCAAGGGCAAAGCCGTAATCTTTCTTTTTTGACGTATCATAATAGAATTTCTTCTGGGTTTCTGTCCTTACAAAAGAGCATCCGTGTCGGTAAATGGCCCTGAAATTCAGTTCATCAATATTGTCCCCTGCCTCTAAATAATTATTTTGAATTCCATTATTTACAATCGCGTTTCCATACAATACATCCGTGTCTGCCGTGTCTGTATGCGTCATGGCGTCTTTCAAGACATCCGCATTACAATATACGTCCCCACAATTCAATATATTAATCCAATCTCCGGAACAATGGCCAATGCCCTTGTTCATTGCATCATAAATGCCATTGTCCTTCTCCGAGCACCAATAGGCGAGCCTGTCGGAATATTCACGTATAATATCTGCGGTTCCATCAGTAGAACCTCCATCTATTATTATATATTCCTTGTCTTCCCACGTCTGCGAGAAAAAGCTTTCCATTGTTTCACGGATATGATTGACTTCGTTAAAAACTACCGTTATTACGCTAATCTTCATATTCTTATTTATTCCAAATATTTTTAGCTTTACCCTTTATAAGCAAAGAACACTGTCTATAATGTATAAGAGCCATTATCAGATAAGAAGAGATCATACAACCAATCACTCCGTATGCTCCATATTTTCTGCCCACAATATTTACCACAAAAAGATAAATCGCCGTTATTATGATTGAGGTGAAAATTTGTATACGTATTTTATTTAGGCCATTGATAAGATATGTAAAGCAATTATTTAAATTGTACATTGATATATATAAGAAAACAAATAAAGATAACATCATAGGAATCTTTACTGTATCTCCGACCCAAAAATAGTAAAAATAAGGAGCAATAACAAGCATAACACCTCCTACGAGGACAGAAATGCACCATACTTTTAATGTTTTATGGAATGTGGTACTGATCCATTGGTTATTACCTTTAACATAAGCATCTGTATAAGCATTCCAAAAAGGTGACATATATATAACATAAGCCACAGCTAACAGATTGAAGTATTTGTATGCTATATTATAATTGGTTACTTCCGTCGGGCCACAAAATTGTGTTATGAATATATTTGACGAGCCATAAATAACAAGACAACTTGTTATTTGAATAAAGAAGAATCCCAATCCTTTGCCTACTATTTTTTTACTAAGCCCCCAATTTAGGCTTTTAAACGATGGGCATAATTCTTTATATTTAATAAACAGGTAAAATGATGCCATTAAATATATAAGCATCGTTGGAGTTGTAAATGCAATAACAATATAAACAAGCCTGCCCTCGGTTTTATAAGATAACAAAAGAATAATTATTAAAGAAACGACATTGCCCATTGTTGTTATGACATCATTGACCGCAGACTTTTGCATTGCCATAAATATTGTACCGACATTCCTGACCGTAAAAACAATCAGAGTCATTATAACAGCGATAATCAAAGAAAGCAACAATTCACGTTCAGTTGTCGCCGATGTGTTGAATAATTGTTGAACATCAATAAAAGGGGAAAAAACTGTAATTATACAACTTAATATAAATGCTATCGCACCAACCAATATAAACGTTGTAGAAATATATTCTTTCGCAAGTTTATAGTCTTTGATTGACAATGCGGCAGAGAGATAATTACGCATGCCATTTCCTAATCCTATATCAAAGAATGTAAACCAATATAAAATTGAAGAGAGTGTTAACCATACGCCATACGTTTCCGCACTAAGATAATCCAAGGTAATAGAAACCATGAAAAAAGAAGTTAAAAGTCCAATTCCTTTCATTATTGCAGAAACAAGGATATTCTTCCTTACCAAAGAAGAACGTTCGTCTCCATTATTAAATCTGCTTTTTATTTTTATTGATATAGACATATTTCTATCCTAAATTTTAAATAAACGCTACAAAAGACTTTGTCAAGCACTTATCTCAAATTGCAAGTTATTTTAATTTATCAAATTAGAGTATTGATTATTTCCGAGACCTTATTTCCCCAAACATCCCAGTTTAACGTATCTTTATAATGTATGTTGGCATTATGCGACATGATCTGCAACAAACCGGTTTGTAGATCTTCTTTTATCTGTTTGCCAAAGTCAACACCTTTCGTTCCTATCTCAAAAAGCCTTCCTGTATAACCATCTATAACATAATCTGTTGTGCCTCCCGTAGCATGAGTAAAAGAAGGCAGTCCCATAGCACAACTCTCACAAAAGGCAATTCCTGCACATTCAGCAATAGTAGGAAGTAATAACAAATGGCATTTTGACATTTCTTTTACCAAAAGTTCATACTCTTTCGGGTTGTTCTTATCAAGTCGCCCGATATTATCAACATATTCTAATTTTGAAACTTTTATCGGTAATTCATCGATGCCTATTACATGTAACGTTGAAGGTACACCATTATCGTTAAGCCATTTTGTTGCTTCTACTGCAATATCTCCACCTTTTCTTATCCAATCTACACCAAGAAACAATAAATCAAGATGATCTTTATACTCAAATTCTTTATATAAAAGGTCTTTCTCATCCATATTGGCACCGAAATGAACTTGATAAAACTTGTCTCGCTTTTGATGATAATAATCAACTGCAGAGTCTATCATCCATTTCGAAGCACCTATAACAACATCTGCTTTTTCCAAAATATATTTTTCTACTTTATCTCCATCCTTTATGGAAATATCAGAGAAATTAAAGAAATAATAATTTTGTAATTGATGCCATGTAGCATCGGTCAAATAGACCAATGGTTTATCTGGGAACTTTATCTTATAACAAGAAGGAGACGAAAAAGACGCAAATATCACATCACATTGCTTCATCAAACACGTATTTAATGTATGCGACTCCAAGTATGCCCCTAATAACGTAAAACGAAAAAACAACATTTTATGAGATAACAATAGATAAATTCTACGCAATATTTTTTCCAATATTCTCCACAGAAAATTTTGTGAAGACTTAATCCACACGATATCCGCACCTTGTTTTTCCAAGGCTTCGATAATCTTAAAATTAGTCCCTGATGCCGCTTTCTTGTCTTTTGGATTATAAGGGCTAATAACTCCAATTGATATTTTACGTTTAAACATGCTTAAAGTTCTTCCTCGTAAGTTTTATTTAAAATTTTCAGTCTTTCCTGCTTATTTTTCCCTCCAAATAGAAGATTGTCATACTCTTGTATCGGAGAGGGGTATGCCCGCAGAGTTATATAAAAACAATACAGGAAAAGTAATGTTGCAAATATTTTCCGGTTATTAGGTATCTTCAGGTAAGTCAGAAGTTCTGTCCACAATATCCAATACGAAAAGACAAATAAAATTGCCAAACGAGAACTAAAATCTTTAAATTCTGCAAATACAAAATAAAAGAAAAAATATATTAAAGAGCTGTTTATCAATATATGCTTACCTTTTTCGCAAAGACTTTCATAATAGAGAAACACCAATATGACCAAAGAAAACTTTTCGAGGGTTCCTGTTGGCGAGAATTGGCGTGAAGAAGTAAGAATTTCCGTATAAAATTCTGCTTTGTCTCCCAGAATGCCTTCAAGTCCCAATATTTTTATAAGGGTCAAGGCTATGGAGATATTACTGATATAAAAAAGGAAGAATGCACAAAAAGCCCCTATATAAACCCATTTGTTTATTTTCCTATGCAGAAAGAAGTAAAGCGGGAAATAAAGTATTGATGAAAGATGGAAAGACAATGCTATCGTACAAAGAAGAAAATATCGCAAAGGTTTTCTGTCTCGTAAAAATTCCAACGCATTCAAGAATATAAATATTGCTATCTGGTTTCTCAATAGATTGAACATAATGCTTATCCCCTCAAAAGAGATGAAAAGCATCAATACAAGAGGTTTGTTCTTTATGTTCCAATGACGCAAAAAGCGAAGAAACAGAAATGTGTCTATTGTTGTTATGACAAAAACGAGAAAAGCATACTCATTTACAATGCTTTTACAAATAAGGCACAACAGTGTAAAACCCGGTTCGTGTATAACGGCTGTCTGCTTCTCATCGACAACATTAAAAAAATCTCCCCACTCCAATTCTTTAAGGATTTGAGCATAACTCATCCAGTCTGTATATACATACCCACGAAAAGCAAAAAAAACATAAAACCCTCCAAATGCTACCATTGTAAAAATCATTTGTCTGCGCTTGTCATCTGTATATTCATATGCAAATGCACATAACGCAAACAAAGTCAACAATATGATATATGGAATGGAATATGCCATTACTTATTTGTTTTTTAATATGTTCAAATACGCAAAGCGTGTTAAATATAATATAAAACTAAGAAATATAAATATTATGACTGTAAAGACACGTGGACGACTACTTGCCTTATATGGCATTACCGGGCTTTGTATCATAGTGAATGCAGGTGTGTTCTCTTGTACCTTTGCCTTGGCATTTTGCAATTGTGTTGCCATTTGAGAATAAACATTGTATTGCATCTGCATTTCATTTTCAAGCTGGTCACGCCTTGACTTAAAAGTTTCAAGTTCTATATCAAAGTTACTGTCGCAGAATTTAGCGTATTCACGTCGTGCCTTCTCATAATTAGCCTTGCTTTCATCCGTCAGTTTTTTATAATAAGCAAGGTCTATCCGTGTCTTTTGTGTTCTATAATCTGTTATATATGCCTGAAGTCTTCTTTGCAATGTGTCTGCCATTATACATGCAACCATTGGATCCTGATCAGTGAAAGTTATAGTTATTTCACTCGTTTTCTTGTCTACGAGGCAACCTATGGATCCTGCTATCGCACTGCACAGGTCAGAATCGACCTTAGACAACCGATAAGGATCTTTAACGGCTTTTCCGTTGGCAACCGTTTCCGGCTTCTCTAACATTTTTATTATCCATGCTTTAGGCAATGTCCAAAAGGGGTGTTTTATGTCATTACATAAATGCTGTACATACGAACGCAATTCATCTTCATCCTTGAGCCGTACCGGCACATCGAAAAGTTTCAATATAAAATCTGAAGATGAAAATATATCAGGATACAATTCTGGATATATGGCATCCATACTGGATTTCTTACCTACATCAAATCCAAAACTTGATGCCATTTCAGCAATATTACCAGTCAGTCCAAGCCCCCCAGATGACAGTTCCGGTGCAAGTACCACTTCTGATGTATAAGTTTTTGGAGTACAAAAGGCTACAATTATTCCTACAACAAAACCGACGCTACAAAATTTCAGAATTGTCTTCTTATCTTTCAGTATATCTATTACAAGCGAAAAAACATCAATTTCGTTTCCCATTTTTTTCATATTGTCCATTATATATTAACTTTATTTATAAAATATCTGTCCAATATCATCTTTTTATTTTTGCATCTGCTGTATAAGCGACGACAGGGCTATCACCAAACCCATAACCACACCCGCCACAACGGACACTGTCAACGGCTTGCGCTCCTTGAGCACGGTCTTTGCGGCGGCTGTCAGGTATATCTCTCTTATAACGTTTGATTTTTCCATCGTATTGTGATTTTTTTTGCAGACCAATCCGCAATATATTTTATCGCATCTGCCAGAAGTTACAGGTTTTAAGAATTTATATACATCTACCATACACGGCAATATGATACATCCTACTGCTGTTTACAGGTTAAGCAGACACGTTATGATGACTAAAGAGCCTTTATCTCATCCACTGTCAGACCGGTCATCTCGGCTATCACTTCCACTGGAGTGCCCATCTGCATGCACTTGCGGGCTATGCGCAGCTGCTCTTCCGCACGACCTTCCGCACGACCTTCAGCACGACCTTCAGCACGGCCCTCGGCAAGCCCTTCAGCACGCCCCTCGGCAAGTCCTGCCGCATGACCTGCCGCACGACCCTTTTCCATTCCATTTTCGACCGCATACTCCATCACGCCGATAGTGTCGCGGAAGCGGCGGAGGCTGTCGTCATACATCATGCGCTCCTGCCTGCTCAGCGAGGCAAGGTCGGTTATCTCGGCAAGGCGCTTGAATACGGCGCTCTTTGCCGCAAAGGGAAGCCTGTTTAGTGTCTCCATATTCTTAAGTACATAAATCCAACGCTCAAAATCATTATCACATTCATCCACGTCCTTTACAAACAGCGGCAGCTGCAGGTAGACGAGACGTATCTTGTCAGAGAACAGGGTGCGGCTGTGCATATCCATAAGAGCCACATCGGTGCGGAACTCGCCGGAGATGTCTGCCTGACAGAAGTTGAGAAACGATATGCAATATACCGCCTTGATGTCATAGCGCCACTCCGAGCCGCGCTCACCCTGTGCGGCAATGGAGCGTGAGGCATAGTATACGGTGCGCTGCTTGAAATATGCCTGCGACCTGTTCTGCATCTCCACTATGATGTTCTCTCCCGTGTCCGTCTCACAATATATGTCGTATATCAGCGACCGGTCGTCAGTGTTCACGGGTATCTGCTCCTTGTCAAGAAACTGCAGGTCCGTGATATGACGCTCTCCTTCAAGCAGGTTGTTGAGAAAGTCCATAAGCAGAGGCTTGGACATCTCCTGCCCGAATATGCGCTTAAAGCCGACATCTGAGAAAGGATTGATAAAATGTCCCATCTGTCTTTTCCTACATTATATATGTATTGGCAAAGGTAAGCATTGTTTTGGTAACGGACAAACATTTTATGACAATTTTGAATTACGAGTTTGGAGTTACGAATGACGAATTGTCTGCCTTTGGCAGATGTGGAATTATTAAATGAAGAATTTTTTAAATTTATAATTCATAATTCGTAATTCATAATCGCAGCGCAGCGAGAACAATTCGTCATTCGTAACTCCAAACTCGTAATTCATAGCTTTACGTATCACAAAGCTATGGGTTACGGGCGTAAAGCTATGGATTACGGGCAAAGCTATGGGTTATGGCTCCATAACAACTGACAGTCAAGAACTTAGGATGTCGCGGAGGGCATCAGGGCATATATCACGGAGGTGTGAAGCCTTGCAAGGCTTCACCAAGGGTGCACCAAGGATGCACCTTAGCGGAGCGAAATTGTAATAAGCTGTATTGCAACATGTTACGCAACACACAAGAGCGGTATGGGAGTGCAGGTGAAGGGTGTGAACCCTTTTTTCCTAAAACATACGCGAGAAAAGTTGTGTATTTATCATGACGGATGCCGGAGATGATTTTTGTATGTTTATCATATAAAGTTTTAGGGAAAAACCCTACACCCTTCACCTCTTCTGTTTTCAAGGCATGTAAGCCGCTGATTATATGTATGTTACCATGCTGTGAAGCCTTGGTGCACCCTTGGTGAAGCCTTGCAAGGCTTCACCAAGGGTGCACAGGGTAACGGGACAGCGGAAATCAGAAGGGCATGTCGTTCGGCTGGGGTTCCGTGCCGTCGGCATATCTCTTGCGGTTATACTCTTCGGGCGTGCGGCTTATCAGCTTGTATAAGAAGCCGTTGCGCCGTTTTATCTTTTTCGCGCCGAGTAGTCTCATCGCCACTCCTATCCGGGTGCAGCTCATCTTTCCGCGGTAGTTGCATGTTATGCGCTCCAGCACTTCGCCCGTGCTCACCAGCTCCGCCGTCTCGCCGGGCTGTGGCAGGCGGTAGTATTTCATTATGAGGTCACGGGCTATGTCCGGCGTCACGAAGCTGCTGTTGTGTTTTTCCTGCTCGCGGTTGTCCTCGTCCGTCAGCCAGTATCTGAAGCCTGTCTTCCACAGATGCAGCGCCTGGGCGTATACTCCCCTGTAGTTGTAGTCAATGTCCCTCGGGTTGTCGATAGCCTTGACCTCGAACACCATCCAGCGCCTGTTTCCGGTGTCGTCGTTGAGAAACTCGCGGTTGTTTCCCGTGGCACAGAACGAGGCAATGTGCTTGCGCTCCTCGGGATAGCGGTCGTAGGGTGCGCGCTCGTTGGTACTTTGCATGGTGGTGAGTGCCTTCAGCGTGCTCAGCTCCTTGCGGGTCATACAGTCGATTTCGCTGAAGCATATCATGGCATACTGCGATATGGCGAGCACGGAGTCCTTGTCGGTCATGTTGCTGTTGCCTCTCTCGTTGAAGTATATGCGCAGTTCGGGCGGCAGGAGCATCTCGAAGAAAGTGGACTTGTATATGCCCTGCTCTCCGATGAGTGTCAGTATCTCGTGGTTTATCACCTTGTCTGACAGCAGCGATGCCACCATGCCTGTAATCCACATGCGGAACATGCGGACGAAACGGCGCTGCGCCTCTTCATTGCTGCATGTGATGCCGCCCGTCACGTGTACGTGCCCTGCAAGCCGGGCTATATGGTCTGTCTTTCCGTCCCACGGCCCGAGCGTGCCGAAGTAGAGGGCAAAGGGATTGACGCTCGGCGTATGGTTGCTCGCGATGATGTTGTGTATCTCCTTGGGAGATGTCACAAATCCGTTGTCATCCATCATCAGCCACAGCGTGTTCTCGTCGCGGTCGGTTATGTTGCGGAAGTTTTCTTCGCCGTTCCATTTTATCTCTATGCGGCGTGTCACGGTGTTGTAGCGTATGCCGGCATGTTTTCTGATGAAGTCTTCCTTCTCCTTTGCCTTTGTTACGCGCTTGTGCGTCCTTTCTTCATGCTGTGAACGCACGTCACGCAGTGTCTTCTTCCCGCCTCGCGAGGGCGAGGGGCGCGGCTGCCATGTGCCGTGCTCGGAGGTGTGGGTGTAGCACGAGCACATTATGCGCTCCACGTCTTTCACGCCGTAGTCGGCAAAGCGCGACGCTGCCCACTGCTGTGCGCCGGCAAGCGGGATGCCCATCTTGTTGAGCATGTATCCGGTGTTCATGATGTAGCAGTTGCGATTGCCCTCGGCATACACCACGCCCTTCGATGCAAGTATTTCCTCGGCACGGGCTGCCGCCTCTTCCGCCGTGACGGGTTGCTGCGGGGCGTGGCTGCCGCCGGTGCCACGCCCCTGCATCACCCCGCCGGCGCTACAGTATATGGGTTCGGCGTCGGGGTTGAAATATGCGTCGGGGTCGTGGCATATCACTGAGAGGCGGTTGGGGTTCTTGCACTTGTCGTCGTAGTCGGTGCCGAGAAGGAGGGCAAAGTGCTCGTTGCCGGCATGGAAGGCGGCGGCGTATTCCTTTGTCGTGATGCGCGACAAGGGCACGCCGTCCACGGCGTAGCGGAACAGCACGCGTATGCCGCTGCCCGAGAGCGTGGTGTAGGCGAGCAGTGTGTGCTTGTCGGCACGGAGAAGGCGCATGCAGGTTTCGGGCGAGGCTACGTGGTCGAAGTCGCACATGCTCATGCCGGTGTATCCCTGTATCTTGTCGGCGCCGTGGCCTCCGCTGCATGTCACGGCAGGCGTCACTGCCGCCATGCGCTGCTTGATGTGCTGGTCGGGATAGCCGCTGGCTTTGAGAGAGCGGTATTTCACGGTGTCGTTCTTGAGCATGGTGCCGGTGATGATGCCATACACTTGCGCGATGTCGGTGTCGTGCGGATTTTTGTCGAAGGTCCCGTTGAGAAAGGACATTTTTAGGGGTAAATGTTTTTCCATGAATAAATTAAAATAAAAATAATCAAGAAATTAATCATTAGTAGTCATGAATTTAAAAAAATTCAATACCGAGAAGTAAGAGATAAGGAGTTTCCGCCCCAAGAGACCCTGTCTTCAGCAAAGATCCGTTATCAATTATAAATCATTAATTATCAATTATTTACCGTGCAGGCACATTACGCCGCTATGCGGTATTTTGTGCCGGATGTCACGACGTGCGTGTTCCTCTTTATATATAAAAAATTTGACAGGAGCTGTGTGTGTTATTCTTGCCGGACTACCAGATGCAGTTCATGCCGGCGGTACGTGTCACGTGGCGTGCAAGCGTTACACATCGGACAAAGACAAAGGGTGACAGCATATGGAAAGCGCCGTTTTCACCGCATGGCACAATGCCTGCGGAGACGGCTTTGCGAGCCGTGGCTGTTCCTGCCGTGTCGTCCGTGTGGTGTCTCATAATGCGTGACTGATTGGTTATTGCGAAGATACTTGTTTTTATATTATCTATATATATGTACATAGGCATATTGTCTTTAATACACATTAAACTTGATTTATATCAAATACACACTTGATTTACATCAAGACGGAAGTATGCGGCATTATGTAATCAATGCCTGTATGCTTTTTTTTATCTTTCTTGCGATATCACGCCATGTTATGTTACGCCAAGCCTGCAATAACAGCGGTTATCCGCCGCAACCCTGCCGCAACCTGCGGCAACCGTTATTTCAGTCTGCGGTTGCAGTATCTTTGCATTGTAAGAAACAACAAACCATTTTTATTAACCATTAAAACTGTTACAATTATGATTCGTTACAAACTTTATCAGGACAAACGCACTAATTCTTCAACAAAGGGAAAGTGGTATGCACGCGCCGTGAACGAGGAGACCTACGACACGGAGAGGCTGGCACAGCACATGGCGGAGCACAACACGCCATACTCGGCAGGCGTGATCAAGGGAGTGCTCACAGACATGATAAGCTGTATCAAGGAACTGATGCTCGACGGCAAGAACGTGAAGCTGGACAACCTGGCGATATTCTCCGTGGGGTTACAGTCAAAAGGGGCTCCCACGCTGAAAGACTTCAGTGTCAATACAAACGTCAGGGGCGTGAGACTGCGCGCACGTGCCACGGGCAAGCTCTCGGTCAGCAAGCTCAAAGAGGAGATAACACTCAAAGAGTTTACCGGATACGGCGTGGAAGGAGAGAAGGCGTGAGGAGTTAAGAATTAAGAGTTAAGAATTAAGAGTTAAGAATTAAGAGTTAAGAGTTAAGAATGAGGAATGAGTAATGAGGATTACCTGAGAGATAGGGGATAAGGAAATATATAGTGATGTATTTTCCTCTTCATTCAACGACATGCTTTATTTTATCCTGAAATATGTCTTGTCCTGAAGAAACTTGTATTTATCCGCGTTTTTATCTTATACGAAACGAGTTCTTACATGGTATTTTACGGACATCTACAAGGAAATTCTTAATTCTTAACTCTTAACTCTTAACTCTTAATTCTTAACTCTTAACTCTTAATTCTTAATTCTTAACTCTTAACTTCTCAAGGTTCTCCCAGAGCCTCCACTATAGCCCTTACCTGTGCAGGGGTGTACGAGCGGCAGCGCGGACTATGTCCGAGTTCTTCAAGGCGTTCGCTCAAATGTGGATAAAGCTTTATCCATGCGCACAGCTTGCGGTATGCCGAGTCGGGGGTTACCGTGGGACAATAGAGCTGGGCAAGCTCCATACGTCCATAAGCTCTTATTCTGAATTCCATGATGCAGTGATGTTTTTTAATGTTTGACAATA
The DNA here is from genome assembly GCA_900545525.1 of uncultured Prevotella sp. GTDB lineage: Bacteria > Bacteroidota > Bacteroidia > Bacteroidales > Bacteroidaceae > Prevotella. Next base: position 63,070 of record UQZX01000002.1, on the reverse strand, counting down.
TTGCGGAGAAGGACATCATGCCACGTCTCCATACATACAAATATACTAAATATTCTGCTGACTGTCAAATGTTTACAGGATAAAAACCGGCAAAAACCGATATTATTAACCATAAAAAACTACAATTATGAAAGAATCAAAGAAAGACCTTTTCCGCCTTGTAATACAGGGTATCATCGGACTGCTCACCGCCATTGCCACGGCTTTGGGAATGCAGAGCTGCATGTAGAATTACGAGTTTTTAATTACGAATGTGGAGTTACGAATTACGAGTTGTTCTCGCTACGCTGCGATGAAGAATTATAAATTAAGAATTTGGAGTTACGAATTATAAATAAAAAAACTCTTCATTTTATAATTCCACATCTGCCAAAGGCAGACAACTCGTCATTCGTAATTCATAACTCCAAATTCGTAACTCGTAATTCAAAACTCGTAACTCGTAATTCAAAATTCTTCTAATCATGAGAACAATAACACTTATCATCATCCACTGCTCTGCCACGCCCGACAGCAAGAGCTTCAGCTTCGAGGCTTGCCGTGCCGACCATATCCGTCACCGGGGCTTCAAGGACATAGGTTATCACTACTACGTGACACGCGACGGCACCGTGCACAGCGGGCGTCCGGAGGAATGTGTGGGAGCCCACTGCCGCAATCACAACAGGCACAGCATTGGGGTATGTTATGAAGGCGGGCTCGACGCGGAAGGAAAGCCACGCGACACACGTACGCCGGCACAGCTCGTGGCACTGCAGATGCTGGTGTCGCGTCTGAAGGAACGGTATCCGAGGGCACTCGTCGTAGGACATCACGACCTTAACGCGGCAAAGGCATGTCCGTGCTTTGAGGTGAAATATTAAATTAATTAAGAGTTAAGAATTAAGAATTAAGAGTTATGAATGTGGAGTTACGAATGTGGAGTTACGAATGTGGAGTTACGAATGTGGAGTTACAAATTACGAATGACAAGTTGTCTGCCTTTGGCAGATGTGGAATTATAAAATGAAGAGTTTTTTATTTATAATTCGTAATTCCAAATTCTTAATTTATAATTCTTCATCGCAGTGCAGCGGGAACAACTCTTAATTCTTAATTCTTAACTCTTAATTCTTAATCATTCCATGCCCCTGAGCACATCCACCGCCTGCCCGACGGTTGCCACGCCCGACACCACCATGGACCTTTTGCCCTTGATTTCCTTCAGGGTGCAGCGGCGGGTGTTGGCAGCGACATAGTTTATGACATTGCCGAAGACGCTGCTTTTATAATACGGACTCATTGGATTTGACACAAACTGCATCTGCATGCGGCCCTGCTTCAGTATTATCTTCTCACATCCTATATGCCTGCCGAGCCTGCGCAGCGGCACAATGTTAAGAAGTTCAAGCCCCTCATGCGGCATCTCGCCAAAACGGTCGTTCATGTTCTGCCTGAACTTTTCAAGCTCTTCATCGTTGGATATGTTCTCCAGCTCGCGATACAGCATCATGCGTTCGCTGCTTCCCGGCACATAGCTGTCGGGGAAGTACATCTCCAAATCGCTCTCTACGGCACAGTCTTCCACAAAGTCGTTGCCGGTGAGCTGTATTCCGCCTTCCGTCTCCCCGCCATACATGTCGCCGAACTCCTCGTTTTTCAGTTCCGTCACAGCCTGGTTCAGTATCTTCTGATACGTCTCATATCCAAGGTCTTCCATAAATCCGCTCTGTTCCGCTCCGAGAAGATTGCCGGCACCGCGTATGTCGAGGTCCTGCATGGAGAGGTTGAAGCCGCTTCCCAGCTCGGAGAACGTCTCGAGAGCCTCCAGACGGCGGCGCGCCTCCTGCGTAAGCCCTGCCTTCGGAGGCGAGAGAAGATAGCAGAAAGCCTTCTTGTTGCTGCGCCCTACCCTGCCGCGCATCTGATGAAGGGCGGAAAGCCCGAAGCGATGGGCGTCGTTTATTATTATGGTGTTGGCATTGCTTATGTCCACACCGTTCTCCACAATCGTTGTCGAAATCAGCACGTCGTAGTCGTAGTTTATAAATCCCATTATCACCTTCTCAAGCTCTTCGGGCTTCATCTGCCCGTGACCTATTGCCACACGCGCATCGGGAATATATTTGTTGACAAGCGCTGCCAGTTCGGGAAGGCTGCTTATGCGGTCGTTGACGAAAAACACCTGTCCGTTGCGGCTCATCTCAAAGTTTATGGCATCGCATATCACATCCTTGTCAAACGTGTGCACCTCCGTGCAGATGGGATAGCGGTTTGGCGGAGGTGTCTGTATGATGCTCATGTCACGCGCGCCCATAAGCGAGAACTGCAGTGTGCGCGGTATCGGCGTTGCACTCATGGTGAGCGTGTCCACATTGGTCTTCATCTTCCTCAGCTTCTCCTTTGTCGCCACGCCGAACTTCTGTTCTTCATCTATTATGAGCAGTCCGAGGTCCTTGAACTTCACTGCCTTGCCTATGAGCTTGTGGGTGCCGATGATGATGTCTATACGCCCCGCCTCAAGATCGGCAAGCACCTCCCTGGTTTTCTTCGCACTGCGTGCGCGTGACAGATACTCCACGCGCACGGGGAAGTTCTTCAGCCGCCCGGCAAATGTCTGATAGTGCTGATAGGCGAGCACCGTTGTCGGCACAAGAACCGCCACCTGCTTGGAGTCGCATGCCGCCTTGAATGCAGCCCGCACCGCCACCTCCGTCTTGCCGAAGCCCACGTCGCCGCACACAAGGCGGTCCATGGGGCGGCGGCTCTCCATGTCAGCCTTGACCTCGTTGGTTGCCTTGAGCTGGTCGGGGGTGTCCTCATAAAGAAATCCCGCCTCCAGCTCGTGCTGCATGAACGAGTCGGCACTGAAGGCAAATCCCTTTTCGTGACGCCGCGCGGCATACAGCTTTATAAGGTCGCGGGCAATGTCCTTTATTCTTTTCTTCGTCTTCTCCTTCAGCCTGTCCCATGCTCCGGTGCCCAGCGTGCTAAGCCGCGGCGGCGTCTCGCTGTCGCGCCGCTTGTATTTGGATATCTTGTAAAGAGAATGTATGCTCACATCAACCTTGTCGTTGTGCTGATAAACGATGCGTATCATCTCCTGATAACTGTTGCCGACAGGCACACGGACAAGCCCGGCAAACTTTCCTATGCCGAAGTCAACGTGCACGATATAGTCGCCCGGCTCCATTTCCTGCAGCTCCTTCATCGTCAGTGCCATTTTTCCGCTGCGTGCCGCGTCCGAGCGCAGGCTGTATTTATGGAAGCGGTCGAATATCTGATGGTCGGTAAACAGGCACGCCCGCATGTCGTTGTCTACAAAGCCTGCATGGAGGGCATTGTCCACGGGTGTGAAATCGATGCGCGACGGACCGTCGCCGCCGTCTGCCGTCGCCGTCCGTTCATCGAAGATGTCACGCAGGCGCAGGTTCTGCTTGCTGCTGTCGGCAAGCACATACAGCCTGTAGCCTCTCAGCATATAGTCTTCAAAAGCCTTGGTAAGCAGTTCGAAGTTCTTATGGAACAGCGGCTGCGGCTCTGTCGAGAACTTCAGCACTGCATCTGGCATGCCTGAAGCCGTGCCTCCCAGCCTGATGTGGCGGAAGCGGCTTGCCGCAACGTCGAATGCCGTGGCACTCACGAGCATGTTCTCCGCCCTCATCTCGCGCATTATTACATGCTGCTCCATTTCCGTGGCACCCTCAAGCCGCTCCGTAACTGCCTGCGACGAGAAGCCGTCGCGATATGTACGGTCTATGACGTCGCGGACAAAGGTGGGGTCTTTCATCACTAACAGCGCATCGTCGGGAAGAAAATCAATAAACGGCACCTTGTCGCCGGCAACGGTGGCAAGCTCGGGAACAATCTCTATGGCGTCGCGCCTGTCTTTCGACAGCTGGCTCTGCACCTCAAACGTGCGTATGGAGTCTATCTCGTCGCCGAAGAAGTCGATGCGGAAAGGATATTCGCTGCTGTATGAATAGACATCGAAGATGCTGCCGCGCACGGCAAACTGCCCTGGCTCGTAGACATAGTCGGTCTCCGCAAATCCCTGTTCCCGCAGCTCGCGGGCAAGCACGGCGATGTCTGCCGTCTGTCCCACGGCAAGTTTCGTTATTCTCTCGTCCAGTCTGCCGCGCGACACGACAAGCTCTCCCAGTGCCTCGGGATGTGTCACGATATACAGCTGCTGTCCGACGGCATGTGACGACAGGCGTCCGAGCACCTCTGTACGCAGAATGACATTGGCGGCATCACGCTGCCCGTATTTCACCTGACGGCGGTATGACGAGGGAAAGAACAGCACCCTGTCGTTGCCGAGCATGCGTGTAAGGTCATGATAGAAATATCCCGCCTCGTCGGCATCGTTCATTATAAAGAGACATGGCGGCACACCACTGCCGGCAACCGACGCAAACACCACCGGAGCCGCCGACGCCACAAGTCCCTGCAGCGACACCGTGCGCAACGAAGCGTCGCACAGGGCCGTGCGAAGTGCCGCCACACGGGGTGACGAGGCATAAAGGCGTAATATTTCGTGTATATCCATTTTCTTGCAATATGACAGAGACATGAACGTGCCGGCGCATTATCCCCACGCCGCCATACAAGCGGGAAAAGGTCTTGTAAAAGCAGGTGCAAAAATACAAAATAAAGTTATAAAGTAAGGTGCAATTGAATATAAATTACTACATTTGCACGTATCTATACATCACACACCGTAAAACATAACGAACATGAACGGAAGCGACAGCATCGTCATCATCCCGACATACAACGAGATTGAGAATATTGAGAAAATAATACGCCGTGTTTTCTCTTTGGAAAAGTGTTTCCACATACTTGTAATAGACGACGGCTCGCCCGACGGCACCGCCGCCGAGGTGCGCCGGCTCATGGAAGAGGAGTTCGGCGACAGGCTGTTCATCATGGAACGCAGCGGAAAGCTGGGACTGGGCACGGCATACATCGCCGGATTTAAATGGGCGCTCGAAAGAGACTACGGATATATCTTCGAGATGGATGCCGACTTCAGCCACGACCCGGCAGACCTGCCGCGGCTCTACGCCGCATGTCACGACGAGGGATACGACGTGGCGATAGGCTCGAGATACGTTAGCGGCGTGAATGTTGTCAACTGGCCCATGGGCAGGGTGCTCATGAGTTATTTCGCATCGCAGTATGTAAGGATTGTAACGGGTTTCAAGGTACACGACACAACGGCAGGATTTAAGTGTTACAAACGCCGGGTGCTTGAGACGATAGAGCTGGACAAGATACGTTTCAAGGGCTATGCCTTCCAGATAGAAATGAAGTTTACCGCCTATAAGACGGGCTTCAGGATAAAAGAAGTGCCGGTTATCTTCGTCAACCGGCGTGAGGGCGTGTCGAAAATGAGCGGCGGCATCTTCGGAGAGGCATTCTTCGGTGTGATGCGCCTGCGCTGGGACGGCTGGACACGCCGCTATCCCAAAATCAAGGCATGACAGCAGGCTGCCGAGACCGGCACCTGCCTGCCTTACACCCCATAAGGCTTGCGATGCCTGCCACACAGGTTCATGGCACAAGACCACGTATTCATCTTCTATTATAGATAAAACCATTTAAAACAATAAAAACAAAGCTCCGCATGAAACTCCTGTACCGTATCTACCAGCTGTTTGTGGCATTGCCGCTCATTGCCGTATGGACGATATTCATTTCGCTTACCGTCGTCGTGGGATGTTCTGTCGGCAACGGTCATTTTTGGGGCTACTACCCCGGAAAGTGGTGGGGCAACATAATACTTAAGCTGCTGCTCATACCGGTAAAGGTTGAAGGACGCGAGAACATACGCCGCGGCGAGTCGTATGTGATAGTGAGCAATCATCAGGGCATGTTCGACATATTCCTCATATACGGTCATCTGTGCCGTAATTTCAAGTGGATGATGAAACACCAGCTGCGCAGCATGCCGTTCGTGGGCTTTGCCTGCGAGAAGGCACACCACATATTCGTGGACAGGCGGGGTCCCAAGAAAATCAAGGAGACATACGACAAGGCGCGCGCAACTCTGACCGACGGCATGAGCCTTATGGTGTTTCCCGAAGGGGCACGCACGTTTACGGGACACATGGGCGTGTTTCGCCGCGGTGCCTTCATGCTTGCCGACGAACTTCAGCTGCCTGTAGTGCCGCTGACAATAAACGGCTCATTCGACATAATGCCGCGCACGAAAGACTGGCACTGGGTTTCATGGCATCCGCTGACGCTCACCATACACAAGCCCATATATCCCCTGACACAGGGCACGGAAAACATCAGGCGCACAATGGACAAAAGCTATGAGGACATAATGTCCGCACTGCCGGAGGAATATAGGGGCTTTGTGGAAAATCCGGACCAGTGAGATAATTGAAGAGACAAGCAACATAACATGCCAGGAACAAGTGCGCTTAGTATGTAGTATGCAGATGCCGCCTGCCTATTCTATAAGGTCTCCCATAACAGTGAGATATCTTTTCAATGAGGAAACTTCTGCCTTTGCTATAAGCATTTGGAATACTTCGGGATTACGCTCTATGTGAGATGTTTCCAATGCCATATAATAATCCAGTTTGTTTTCGTCAGAGCCTTTGAGGTTTACAAGTGTATAACCGTTTCTCAACAGATAGAGGTTCATCAGAAGCCTTGACGTGCGCCCGTTGCCATCGATAAACGGATGTATGCGTACGAGTTCATCGTGCAGATAAGATGCAATGATTACAGGATGAACCCTTGCTGTTTCCATTTCCTTAAACTTCATAATGAAATTTTCCATCATCTCTTCGATAAGATAAGGTTGTGGAGGGATATGTCTGCTACCTGAAATCATAACTGGCACTGTGCGATAACGTCCTGCATTCTCACGGTCGATACCATGAAGCACAAGAGCGTGTATTTCCCTTATTGTCCGTCCGCTTATCTCTATGCCGCTTTTTGCAAAATCCTTGATATAGTCTATTGCCTCACTATGATTAATCGCCTCCAGATGTTCGCGCATTGACTTACAGGAGACAGTCACGCCCTCATTAACGACAAGCTCGGTCTCCTGCAAGGTTAGCGTATTTCCCTCTATGCGGTTGCTCTCGTATGTATATTCTATGGAAAATGCCTCATCTATCTTTTTTAAAGCTTCAGCAGGCAGCGGGCGCAGACCTGACAGACGTGCTTTCAGCATGTCGCATTCCTGCAATATCTTTTTCAGTTCTTCATTCATGGCTTGTTGTTTTTCGCATGTCCAACAGTAAGAAGTATCTTTATGCCTAAAATCTTACCTATAATCAAAATACAAAGATATTCAATCTTTTCCGTAAACAGTATAAATATGGATTAATTTAACGTTAACCTCTATATATAAAGAGAGCATGTCGTTTTATATGCTTCTGTCATTTCCTCCTCAGCGTCACAACAACAACCTCTGCCGTGGCACCAAACCTGAACGGGATGAAGCCACCGAGACCTACGGACACATTCAGGGACCTGTTGCCCTCGCTGTACATTCCGCCCCACTCGTCGTAGACAAGCGATGCGGGCGACCAACCGAATATGGAGAACTGCATGGCATGGGTATGCCCGCTGAGCGTGAGCTGTGCTCCGGAACGGGGAAGTATGGTGCGGCGCCATGACGTGGGGTCGTGCTGGAGCATCACCACAAAGGCGCTGTCACCCACTCCCGTGAGTGTCTTTCCTATATCACCCCTGGCGGGGAATGGCGGTCTGCCGTCATTCTCCATCCCGGCAATGACAATAGAGTCGTTGCCGCGGCGTATCACACGGTTATCGTTTATCAGCAGTTGCCAGCCCATTCTGCGCTCGCATGCCATGGTGGCATGTTCATTGGCACGCTTCTCCGCTGCACTGACCTTTACATAATCGGCATAGTCATGATTGCCAAGCACGGAGAAGACACCGTCTCTTGCCCTGAGACGTCCCAGTATATCTGCCACCGGATATATCTCGCGCGGGTGCATGTTCTGCAAGTCGCCGGTAAAGACTATGGCATCGGCGTTAATCCCGTTAATCCGGCGCACTGCCTCTTCGAGTATCCTGACACCCTTGCCCGTATATGAGCCGACATGAGCATCGCTGAAGTGCAATATGCGGTAGCCGTCGAAGGCGGGCGGCACATCTTCCGAACAGTATTCGACATGGCGCACTTCCAGTTTTCTAAACCCCACCGTGCTGCCATAGACTGTTATGAAGACGGCGGTGGCAGCAAAAAGCAGCCCTGCAAGGTTTCCCCAGTTAAGGCGTGTGCGGAAAAGGTGGCATGCTGCAAGTCCTATACATGAGAACAGTGAGAACAATGCCTTCGGCACCACAAGAATTCCAAGAAAGAAAAGATAAAGGTTGAGAACCGAGATGTCGTCAGGGGCAAAGCTTCGCGGCATGGTCATAGCCACGGTATATACAACCATTGCCACTGAAGGCATCCACCACAGCACGCGCCGGAAAGGCGTAAGACTGCGGCGCAGGTAGTGAATGTATATATACAGGTCTGGCAGCAGTATAAGAAGCAGTACTGGTATTAATATTCTTGAAATCATCTGTCTTTATTTATAACCATGCAGGCAGGAATTGGATTATCTTGAAAACTCAAGGGCCTCTCCGCGGCTGTCTTCGTCAAAGATCCCGTTGTTCAATATATGCGAGCCGTTGCAGAAGGTATGCTCCACACGCCATCTGAATGTATTGCCGAGCAGCGGGCTCCACCCGCACTTGCTTTGTATAATGCCTCCGGTCACCGTCCACGGCACACCGGGGCGCACAACCACAATGTCTGCCTTATAGCCACGGCGTATATATCCTCGCCCGCTCACGCCGAAAAGGTCGGCAGGATTGTGGCACATAAGCCGCACAAGTCTCTCTATCGACAGCACGCCCTCGTCGACAAGACCTAACATCGACACCAACGAGAACTGAACCATGGGCATGCCCGACACGGCACGGCAACATCCGCCCTGTTTCTCGTCAAGTCTGTGCGGGGCATGGTCCGTACCTATCACGGCTATACGCCCGTCGGACAGTGCAGCACGGAGCGCATCCCTGTCTGACGGTGATTTTATGGCAGGGTTGCACTTTATCAGTGCTCCAAGCCGTGCATAGTCACGGTCGGAGAACAGCAGATGTGCCACGACAGCCTCTGCCGTTATGCGCGGAAGAGTGTCTCCCGCAGCTTCGAACAGCGCCAGTTCTTCAGCCGTTGTCACATGTGCCACGTGCAAGCGTGTGCCGTATTTACGCGCAAGACGCACGGCAAGCGATGCAGACTTGAGACATGCCTCCCTGCTCCTTATCACCGGGTGGAGCCCGATTACCGGATCTTCACCGTACTTTGCCCTGGCTGCCGCCATATTGGCATTTATCACGCCCGTGTCTTCGCAATGCACCATGACGGGCATGCCGGCATACCGGAAGATATCTTCAAGTGCCTCTTCCCTGTCTACGAGCATGTTTCCGGTAGAAGAACCCATAAACAGCTTTATGCCGGGAATGCGGCTTTTGTCAATGTTGCGGACAAGGTGTATGTTGTCGTTTGTAGCACCAAAGAAGAATGAATAGTTTACATGGCTGCGTGCCGCTGCGATGCGTAACTTCTCATCAAGTGCCTCGGGCGTTGTAGTCTGCGGTATCGTGTTTGGCATGTCAAAGTATGACGTCACGCCCCCGAAAGCCGCAGCACGGCTCTCGCTCTCAATATCCGCCTTTGATGTAAGCCCCGGTTCACGGAAATGCACATGGTCGTCTATAACTCCGGGCAATACAAAACACCCCGCGGCATCAACCTTACGGTCGTAGTGTCCGCGGGGCGTTGCGTCTCCCTCGTATATTTCCGCTATGCGGTCATTCTCTATAAGCAAAGAACCGCATGTCTTCCTGTCCTCATTTACAATTGTCGCGCCTGAGATAAGTGTCAACATGATAATATCTGCTCAACAGTATTGTTGTTAAAAAAGTCATTGTCCAGACGGCATAACCGCCATATCCGTTTCGTAACATCATGTAAGCAATGCCGCATGTGCGTCCCGTCATCGCGGGCGTGCCAGCTCGTTTGGCGTGGGTGCACCAGTAGCAGGCAGAGGAGCATTTACATCGTGTGAGGACATTCCGTTCATGATGTTCTGATTGTGGCATGCTTTCTCATAATAGTCCTTTACGTAAGGGTCGCTCTTGAACTTGTCCGTTGCCTTGCTCATTATATCCTCCACCCACGGCGACAGTTCCGGATATGTATTGTCTGCCGTCATCATGAAGAATATGCCGGGACCAAGCACGTTGTCGAAGTTGTCTACGATAAACGATGTCACCAGCTTGTCTTCCTTCTCGGCAATCTGGTCTGCCTCTTTTGCCAGCCGCATGTTCACCGCATCCATGTCACTGCCGTCCATTATGGCACGGCTCTGCTCACGTCCAAGTTCGTTTATCCTGTTTGTAAGCTGGATATATTTCTCCATAAAGCCCGACAACTTGTCGTTTAGCGGCGTTCCGCCTGCATTCTGACGTGTCTTGTCTATGTTGACATGTATCTTCCCGTCTTCAAGCACCACCGGCATAAGCCCCTCATTGTCCATGAAAAGCATGGCATATCTCACGGAGTCCACAGTTCCGGTAAACTTGAACTGTCCGTGAACCACATCGCAAGAGTCGAGGGTCTTCAGCTCGTTGTTGTCATAAACCTTCAGATATAGCATGCGTCCGTCGAGCATGGTGATGTTGGACGTACCCTCTATATCATAAGAGCTGACGCACGATGTCAATGACATCAATGCAATGAAAGCATAAATTATCTTAATCATAACTGTTTTCGTAATATCGATATAACGTACAAAATTCTGGTACAAATGTACTATGTATTATCGATACTACGAAAAAAGTTCATTCAATTTAAAATAAACGTATAGTTCTTAACTGTTTTTTACATTTTCTCCAGTTCACGGGATATCCTGTGAGTGGTATACAGTTCTATTATTGCCGCCACAAGGAGCGTCACTACCCAGTTGTTGTGTATGTATTGGAGATATGCGTTGTATCCCTCTATGCCGTTCTTGACGAAATACGGGAAAAGCCAGCGGTATGTGTTTTCAATCATCAGCAGTGCCGAAATCACGAAAAACATGTTGCCCATAAGCATTATGCGGCGCAGACGGCGTATCGTAAAGTTGCTCCCCTCATAGGTCTGCAGGGACTGCATGCTGCAAAACGCCGCCGCACCTGCTGCAAACACCCAGCAGGCAGCACCGCCCGTTCCGAACACATACATGCCTGCACCAGCCACCATAAGACATGCCCCGAGCAGGAACAGGGCATTCTGCCACTTATTCAGCTTTTTCATTTTTCCCGGAATTAGGTCTCTTGTCATCGCTAAGCACGAAGATGTCCTCATCGTCGGCTTTCATAAAATAGTTCTCACGCGCAATCTTCGTTATCGCTTTCGGGTTCATGCGCAACTGTCTGAGCTTAGCCTCCGCATCTTCATACTGGGCATTAAAGTCGTCAATCTGCATCTTCAGGCTGTTTATCTGCATCTCCAGTTCCACGCGCCTCATAAAACTGTTTTCGTCAAACACGCCCACTATCATCACGCCCACTATCACCACTATCCAGTAGCGGTTGTGTATAAGAAATCTGCCTATCGGATTTAAGTTGCTCATTTGCCATTATTTTAATTGCAAAGGTAATAAAATTCCGCTAAAAGTGTTACCTTTGCGAAAAACTTTTAATTTATCATGAAGGAATATATCGTATCGGCACGCAAGTACCGCCCGATGTCTTTCGACTCGGTTGTGGGGCAGGCAGCTCTCACCACCACGCTAAAGAATGCGGTGAAGAGCGGCAAGCTGGCACACGCATACCTCTTCTGCGGTCCGCGGGGAGTGGGAAAGACGACATGCGCGCGCATCTTTGCCAAGGCAATAAACTGCCAGGCGCCAACCGGAGAGGGCGAGGCATGCAACACGTGCGAGAGCTGCATGGCTTTCAACGAGCAGCGCTCGTACAACATATTTGAGCTTGACGCTGCCAGCAACAACTCCGTTGAGAACATAAAGGCACTGATGGAGCAGACGCGCATACCGCCACAGGTGGGAAAATACAAGGTGTTTATCATCGACGAGGTGCACATGCTGTCCACTGCAGCGTTCAACGCATTCCTGAAAACGCTCGAGGAACCGCCGGCACACGTGATATTCATCCTTGCAACAACGGAAAAGCACAAGATATTGCCCACGATAATATCGCGCTGCCAGATATACGACTTCGAGCGCATGTCGGTGGCAGGCATCGTGTCGCACCTTAAAATGGTGGCAGAGAAAGAGGGCATTGCCTGTGAAGATGAAGCCCTCGGCGTCATTGCCGAAAAGGCGGACGGAGGCATGCGCGACGCGCTTTCCATTTTCGACCAGGCTGTAAGCTTCTGCGGGGGAAACATTACATACGACAAGGTAATAGAAGACCTCAACGTTCTTGATGCCGAGAACTATTTCAAGGTTACCGGACTTTGTCTTAAAAACGACGTCAGCGGGGTCATGGTGCTGCTTAACAGCGTAGTGTCCAAGGGCTTTGACGGAGGGCACTTCATAAGCGGACTGGCGGCACATGTGCGCAACGTTCTCATGGCAAAAGACGAAAGCACGCTGCACATGCTCGAGGTGAGCGACCGGCAGCGCGACAGATACAGGGAGCAGGCGGCTGTTTGTCCGGCGAAGTTCCTGTACAGGGCATTGAAGATAATGAACGATTGTGATGTCAACTACCGACAAAGCAGCAACAAACGCCTGCTGGTGGAGCTGACACTGATACAGATGGCACAGATAACCCAGCCCGACGACGAAGGCGAAGGTGCGGGGCGCAGCCCCAAGAGAAGAATAAAATCCCTGTTCAGAAAACTCATTGCGGATGCCCGTCAGACAGCGGCTATACAGGTGGCGGCGACGGAACAGACGGCAATGGACAAAAAGCCTGAGGCGGCGTCTGCGCCTTCAGGTACGGAAAGAAATGACAACAGTGCGGAAACTGCGGCAGCGGCACCTTCCGCCGGCACTCACACCACACCCAAGGCTCCTGTCATAAAGCTGGGAAACATTGGAAAGACATTCTCAAACCTGAAAAAGAAGACAGAAAGGCAAGGCGATGCACAGGAGACTGAGATAGCCGACACGGGCGAACGACAGGAGTTTAACGACGACATGCTGCAGATGCAGTGGTATGCCATGTGCAAACGCATGCCGCAGCAAATGGCTGGTCTTGCCGCAAGGATGAAAAACATAAGACCGGCGATATCGTCGCTCCCCGACATAGACATAGTGGTAGACAACAAGATATTGCTTGAAGAAATCCTAAGGATAAAGGGAAGGATACGTAACACGCTTGCCATTGCGCTGCACAACACCGGAATAACTCTCAACATAAGGCAGGCAAAGCCGGAAGAGATAAAGAAAATATTGTCTCCACGCGAACTGCTGGATGAAATGACAACTGCAAACAAGGCGATAGAAAGACTGAGAAAGGAACTGGAACTGGAAATTGTCTGAAAGACAATGATTGAAAACGAAGAATCTTAATTCACAGATATCAATCTTCTGTTTCGCATTAACCCAGCAGTTTGATGATACCTTGCACCGAATTCATGTCATTTCCTACTTCGCCATTGTGCGAAATGCCTGCGTCTTGCAGGATATGTTAGGTCATGCCCATGGACATACGCCTCTTTCTCGAATGATATCTCCATATATGCCCTGTGCATGCTGCGGTAGCGTGCAAGGTGCAGAAGCCACTCGGCAATATATATGATATAAAAGGGAACGAACAGCAGTTCGCGCTGCTGCAGGGTGTGTATGCGTTCATGGTTTAAGACATGAACGTCTATCCATCCGGTGTCATGCGCGAGCAACAGTCCGAACAGGTTTAAACAGAAGTCCTTGGGAACAAGCCTGCACCTTATAAGCACCTTATGCTAATTGATAATTTATAATTAATAATTTCGGAGTAAAGGAACGGCAGTGCTAAATTCCTTTACTCCATATCAGCCTTACGGCAGACAGTCCGTACATCCAAATTCCTGATTCTTTATTCTCAAACCTCCGGTATATCTTTCGTAAACTTCATTATGTCCTCATCGGAAACCTTGAAGTTAATGAGGTCACCGTTAAGATACTGGCTGTAGGACGGCATGTCTATGAGACCGTGACCACTGAGGTTGAACAGTATAACCTTTTCCTCGCCGCTTGCCTTGCACTTGTTTGCCTCGCGTATTGCAGACGCTATGGCATGGCAGCTTTCGGGAGCAGGGACAATTCCCTCTGTACGCGCAAAGAGCATGCCTGCATCGAACGACTCCAGCTGCGGTATGTCCACACCGTGCATCATGTTGTCTTTCAGCAACTGTGACACTATCACGCCGGCACCGTGATAGCGAAGTCCGCCCGCATGGATGTTTGCCGGTCTGAATTCGTGCCCGAGAGTAAACATAGGCAACAGAGGAGTATATCCCGCCTCATCGCCAAAGTCATACCGGAACACTCCGCGCGTAAGCTTTGGACAGCTCTCCGGCTCGGCTGCGATAAACTCCGTTGTCTTCCCGTCAAGTATGTTATGACGCATGAATGGGAATGATATGCCGCCGAAGTTTGACCCTCCGCCGAAACACCCTATCACTATGTCCGGATATTCACCTGCCATTTCCATTTGTTTCTCCGCTTCCAGCCCGATGACGGTCTGATGCAGCGTAACGTGGTTCAGCACCGAGCCGAGAGTATATTTACAGTTCGGCGTTGTCGTCGCCAGTTCTATCGCCTCGGATATTGCCGTGCCCAACGAGCCTTGGTGCGACGGGTCGCGTGTGATGATATCCTTGCCCGCACGCGTCGACATTGACGGCGAGCCTGTCACCTGCGCCCCGAACGTACGCATAAGTATGCTGCGATAAGGTTTCTGGTTTAGTGTTATCTTAACCTGATATACGGCAGCCTCCAGTCCGAATATCTTGGCTGCATAGCTAAGCGCCGTTCCCCACTGCCCGGCACCAGTCTCTGTCGTTACATTTGTAACGCCCTCCTGCTTGCAGTAGTAACACTGCGGTATGGCGGAGTTTATCTTGTGACTGCCCAGCGGACTGGCACTCTCGTTCTTGAAGTATATGTGCGCGGGCGTTCCGAGAGCCTCCTCAAGGGCATACGCACGCACAAGCGGCGTGGAGCGGTAGTATTTATAGCGCTCCTGCACTTCTTCGGGAATGTCTATCCACGCATGTTCCTGATCCAGTTCCTGCCGGCAGCATTCCTCACAGAATATGGGGAACATGTCTTCAGCCTTCAGCGGCTTCATTGTTGCGGGATTAAGCGGCGGCATGGGTTTGTTCACCATGTCCGCCTGTATGTTATACCATTGTATGGGAAGTTCGTTTTCCTGTAGTATGAATTTCTTTTGTCTCATTTTTGGAGTTATGAATTACGAGTTTTGAGTTACGAATTACGAGTTTGGAATTACGAGTTACGGGGTTGGAGTTACGAATTGTTCTCGCTGCGCTGCGATTATCAATTATAAATTATGAATTATAAATTATTCAAGAATTTTTCCGCTTCCATTGCAGCCTTGCATCCGCTTCCTGCGGCTGTTATAGCCTGACGGTAACGCGGGTCTGCAACGTCGCCTGCGGCGAACACTCCCGGTATGTTTGTCAGCGGTGTGCCCGGAACGGTCTTTATATATCCCGTCTCGTCGGTATCGAGCCACTCGCTGAACACTCCCGAGTTTGGTGTGTGCCCTATGGCAAGGAAGAACCCGTCTATCTTTATTTCCACCTCCGTCTCGTCCGCCTCGCCCTTGCGGCGTATAAGGCGTGCACCCTCAACACCGTTCTTTCCGAACAGCCCGAGCGTGTTGTGCTCAAACAAGATCTCGATGTTTTCCCTATCCTTCACGCGCTTCTGCATTACGTCCGATGCGCGAAGGAAAGGCTTCCGCACAATCATATACACTTTCTCTGCAAGTTCCGACAGATACAGCGCGTCTTCGCATGCTGTATCGCCGCCGCCGACCACGGCAACAGTCTTCCTGCGGTAGAAAAATCCGTCGCATGTGGCACATGCAGACACACCCATGCCGTTGTATTTCTTCTCGTCTTCCAGCCCGAGATACTTGGCGGATGCACCAGTGGCTATTATCACCGTGTCTGCCTCTATCTCCTTCCCGCTTTCGGTTGTCAGCACGTATGGTGCCTTGCTGAGATCAGCCTTTACTATCACTCCGTCGCGCAGGTCGGCTCCGAACGCCTCTGCCTGCTGCCGCATCTCCATCATCATCTGGTTGCCGTCCACCCCGCCGGGATATCCGGGAAAGTTCTCCACCGTTGTTGTCTGCGTAAGCTGTCCTCCGGGCTGCATGCCGCAGTATTCAACGGGGTGCAGGTTGGCGCGCGACGCATATATTGCCGCCGTATATCCGGCGGGACCGCTGCCCACAATCAGGCAGCGCACGTGTTCTCTTTGTTCCATTATTAATTGTATTCTTATGGGGGATTATTGGATTTTGGGGCTAATAAGGCTTATAGGACCAATAAGTCTTATGGGACCAATAAGTCTTATTAGCCTAATTAGTCTCTATTCTCCCAAAAGTTCTTCGATTTTCTTTGCAATGTTCTCTATTTTCTCCGTAGGCTCAAAGCGTGCGACCACCTGTCCCTTCTTGTTGATGAGAAACTTGGTGAAGTTCCATTTTATGCTCGGCTTATCCTTGTAGTCGGGATCTTCCTTCGACAGCATGTCTTCAAGCACGGGCGCTATGGGATGAGACATGTCCCAGCCGGCAAAGCCTTTCTGGCTTGTGAGGAACTTGTACAGCGGGTCGGCATCGTCTCCGTTTACCTTAAGCTTCTTGAAGCGGGGAAACTGTGTGCCGTATGTCAGCTTGCAGAAGCTGTGTATCGACTCGTCAGTGCCGGGAGCCTGCTGCCCGAACTGATTGCACGGAAAATCGAGAATGTCAAAGCCGCGGCTGTGATATGTCTCGTAAAGCTTCTCCAGCTCTTCATATTGCGGTGTGAATCCGCACTTCGTGGCGGTGTTAACTATCAGAACAACTTCGTTGGCAAAAGCCCCCAAAGAAACGGGACTTCCTTTTCTGTCCTTTACAGTGTAGTCGTAAATAGTCTTCATATCATTCTTTGTTAATATGTTTGTTTATATTCATTTTAAGCAGCACATGTCATGCGTGTCTGCCTTGTTTATTACAAAGGTATAAGAAAATTATGATTTAACATTGCAACTTATTACTTTATTATGTTTTATTTAGAAGTTGTTTTGTTTATTTGAAGATTTATTTGAAGTTAAAGAAGTTAAGGAAGTTAAGACGGAAGTTAAGGAAGTTAAGGAAGTTAAAGGACTAATGTCTAAGCATTGAAAACCTGCGTGTAATAGTATTGTATTAATCTTTTTGACTTTCTAAACTTCAAATAAACAAGACATTCGTCCTTTAACTTCTTTGACTTCCTTAACTTCTTTAACTTCAAATAAAATCTTCTTTAACTTCAAATGAAATCTTCAAATAAGATTTCCTCCCTTCCTCTGTAGGAAAATCCCTACCGAACAATATGGGTTTCATACTTGTGCCGTACGTGGAAAAACATTATTTTTGCAGCAGGAATTTAAAGTAATAACAAATAAAACACTGCGATTATGAAAAGATTTACACGTTTTTGTGCGTTTATGCTTGTGGCGCTTCTGCCGTTCACGTTTATCAGTTGTGATGAGGACGACGAGATTGCCTACACCCTTGAAGGGACGTGGAAAGGCAACATGTATGTGTCTCTCGACTATAACGGATATGAATACCGGTCCACTTATTCGGAGATTTGTTTCCTGCGCGACCCCTACACCTATTCGTCCGGTCAGGGATATTGGATTGACTATTACAGCCGTGCGCCGTGGGGAGATTATGTTGCCAACCATATAGACTGGCAGGTAAACAACGGTGTTATCAGAGTATGGTTCAGGGAAGAAGGCTCGTATGTCGAAATATACGACTACAGGCTCAGCGACAATTATTTCACCGGGACGATATATGACAACGGCAATTATGTGGACTTCCGCCTTACGCATGTGTCTTCACCGAACTGGAACGACTACGAGTGGGGCTGGGACTACTGGTACGGAGCAAAGCAGAATGCAAGGATGAAGTCAAAGGGTGTCATGCCTGCCAACGGGGAAAAACCGGTAAGGAAGTTCCGGTTATAAAAAATGAAGAATGATGAATGAAGAATGAAGAATTTGCTGCCGCCGTTGTCCTATTGGTCTTATTAGGCTAATTAGTCTTATTGGTCCAATTAGCCTAATAATAACACGGCGGCAGCAAATTCTTCATTCTTCATTCATCATTCTTCATTTCAAATAATCATCATCCCCGCCTCTTCACATTCTTTCTTCATCTCGTCCGGCCATATACTTGCCTGTATCTCTCCGAGATGCGCCTTGTGAAGAAGCACCATGC
Organism: uncultured Prevotella sp.; assembly: GCA_900545525.1. Classification (GTDB taxonomy): domain Bacteria; phylum Bacteroidota; class Bacteroidia; order Bacteroidales; family Bacteroidaceae; genus Prevotella. Next base: position 44,587 of record UQZX01000002.1, on the reverse strand, counting down.
AGAGACGGCTCTGCCCTATTCCGCCGCCAATGCTTAAAGGAAGCTCTCCGCCAAGAAGCTTCTTGTGAAAATAAAGAGACGCACGCCCCGACTGTCCCTTTATCTCAAGCTGGCGCATCAATGCCTCACCGTCCACACGTATACCCATGGACGAAAGTTCCACCGCCCTGCCGAGGACGGGATACCATATAAGTATGTCACCGTTAAGACCGCGATGACCGGCAGCGGTCTCTGTTGTCCAGTCGTCGTAGTCAGGCGCACGGCCGTCGTGGGGCTCACCGCCACCAATCTGACCGCCTATGCCTATCACAAACACCGCACCGTACTTCTTGCATATAAGGTCCTCACGCTCTTTTGCGTCCTTGTCGGGATACATGGCGAGCAAGTCTTCACTGTGTATGAAATGTATGTCTTCCGGCAGAAACGGCTTTATCTGCGGATAGCGCTCACAGACAAGGAACTCCGTGCGCAATATGGCGGCATAGATGCGCCTTACCGTTGTTTTAAGGAAGTCGATGTTGCGCTGCGCGGCAGTAATCACCGCCTCCCAGTCCCACTGGTCCACATACAGCGAGTGAAGGTTGTCAAGCTCCTCATCGGCACGTATAGCGTTCATGTCGGTATATATGCCGTAGCCCGGCTCCACCTCATACTCGGCAAGCGTAAGCCTCTTCCACTTGGCAAGCGAGTGAACCACCTCCGCCTCTGCCTCTCCAAGATCTTTTATGGGAAATGTTACAGGGCGCTCCACCCCGTTCAGGTCGTCGTTTATGCCCAGACCCTTCAGCACAAACAGCGGTGCCGTCACCCTCCGCAGGCGCAACTCGGTTGAAAGGTTCTGCTGAAAAAACTCTTTTATCAGCTTTATACCCTGCTCTGTCTGCCTCATTCCGAGCAGAGAGACATAATCCTTTGGAACAATCAGTTTACTCATACCTTATTCTTTATATTCTACATAAAGTCCGGCATTCCCGCCATAGCTGCAGAAGCGGCTTGCACAGCCTGCCGGACGGATATCCTTCATCCATTCCCATGCAAAGGTATGTTTTTATTGTCATATTGACAAGAGTTGCCATGATTATTCTTTCAAAATAACATAAAAATATCAGATATCATTCACATTTTGCACATAAAATACATTTGCATGCTCACAATACGTTATAAAGACATCTCTTAAAAGACTGATATAAAAAGACGGTTCACCCGATATTCGGAGTGATATAAAACTAATTAAAATCTTGCATCTTATTTTTCGGGCTGAAAGCCAAAACGATACCTTTTAGCCTCCTAAAGGTGGCATTTAATAAGGCTAAAGCATAGCTTTAGGAGACTGAAAGGGCACCTGAAGCAACCGGGGAGCATTGCTCCTGAAAATCCATCTGCCGGAAAAATATTCTTTGTTTTTTGACTTTCACCCCTAAAGAACGTCTAATCATGAAAATAGAAGCGGTTTTAATTATAAAATATGATGACAAATCGTTATCTTTGTAGTCAGTTAATAAACTATTATATAATACATAATGAAAAAACATGCTTTGTCACTCATCGTTACCTTTGCGATGACGGTGATGACTTCGTCAGCGAAGGACATCTACGTTTCAACTTCTTTTCACGAGCCGGCAAACGAGGGGCTGCGCTTTATCTACAGCCATGACGGCATCCACTGGGACAGCATTCAGGGCACGTTCCTCACACCGGCAGTAGGCAACCAGAAGGTTATGCGCGACCCGTCGATAGTAAAAGGTCCCGACGGCACGTTTCATCTCGTATGGACATCGAGCTGGCGCAAGGACCGGGGCTTCGGCTATGCCTCGTCAAAGGACCTCATCCACTGGACACCGCAGCGTTTCATCGAGGTGATGAAAGACACGTCGACCGTAAACGTGTGGGCTCCCGAGCTTTTCTACGATGATGTAAGGAAACAATACATGATAATATGGGCATCGTGCGTGCCCGGCAAGTTCCCCGACTACATAGAGGACCACCGCAACAACCACCGCCTCTATTATGTCACGACAAAGGATTTCAAGAAGTTCAGCGAGGCAAAGCTGCTTATCGACCCCGACTTCAGCTGCATCGACGCCACGATGGTGAAGCGCGGCAAGGACGACTATGTGATGGTGCTGAAAGACAACAGCCGCAAGCAGCGCAACATCAAGGTGGCTTTTTCCAAGACTCCCTACGGTCCGTGGAGCAAGGCGTCCGAGCCGTTCACCGAGAGCTTTACCGAGGGACCGTCGACGGCATACGTCAACGGATGGTGGTATATCTACTACGACTCATACCGCCACAAGATATACGGCGCACACCGCACGAAGGACTTCATACACTTCCAGGACCAGACGGGAGCCGTGAAGTTCCCCGTGGGTCACAAGCACGGCACGGTGTTCATGGCTGACGAGAAGCTTGTCGATGCCTTGAAGAAATACAACAGCGAGTCTATGCACTATACAGGCAAGACCGTAGCCACGCCCGCGCGCCACGACGGCGGACTGTCGCCCGTGGTGGGTGTGCACAGCATACAGACCATGCGCGGCGAAACGGGATGGCTCTACAACCACCAGCCCATGATTGCTTATTGGAACGGAAAATTCTATATGCACTACCTCACCGACCCGCGCAGCGAGCACGAGCCGCCGGGAAAGACGATGCTTCAGACATCAACAGACGGATATACATGGAGCAAGCCCACAGAGCTGTTCCCGCCCTACAACGTGCCCGACGGCTTCACCAAGCCGGCATGGCCGGGAGTGGTGGCAAAGAACCTCAAGGCGATAATGCACCAGCGCGTGGGATGGCACGTATCTAAGAGCGGCAAGCTGATAGCCATGGGAAACTACGGTGTCGCCGTAACGGCAAAGGACGATCCCAACGACGGCAACGGCATAGGACGCGTGGTACGCGAGATAAGGAAGGACGGAACGTTCGGTCCGATATATTTCATATACTACAACCACGGCTTCAGCGAGAAGAACACCGACTATCCGTATTACAAGCGTGCCAAGGACAAGGCATTCGTAAAAGCATGCGACGAGATTCTTGCCGACCCGATGTACCGCATGCAGTGGGCTGAGGAAGCCGACCGCGACGATGACATCCTGCCGCTGAAGACACCCTACAAGGCATTCTGCGGATATACACTGCCCGACGGGCGCAAGGTGGGAATGTGGAAGCATGCCCTGACAAGCATCAGCGCCGACGGCGGCAACACATGGCGCACGCCGGTGTTCCGCGCCCCGGGATTTGTAAACTCTAACGCAAAGATATGGGGACAGCGCCTCAGCGACGGAACATACGCCACGGTATACAACCCGGCGGAATACCGCTGGCCTCTTGCCATATCGCTGAGCAGCGACGGACTGGAATACACCACGCTCAACCTCGTCAACGGCGAGGTGACGCCCGAGCGCCACTACGGACTGTACAAGAGCTTCGGCCCGCAATATACGCGCGGCATACTCGAGGGCAACGGCACGCCTCCCGACGGCGACCTGTGGGTGACATACAGCAACAACAAGGAAGACATGTGGGTGTCGCGCATACCCGTACCCGTAAGACTTACAGCCACGGAACACGCGCAGGGAGGCTTCGGCAGATACAAGAAACTTGCCGACATGACCGACTGGAACATCTACTCGCCGCTGTGGGCACCCGTGGAGCTTGAAGGCGAATGGGTGAAGATGAGCGACAAGGACCCGTACGACTACGCAAAGGTTGAGAAACTGATACCCGCGACAAAAGAACTTGACGTGGAGTTTGACATCAAGGCTGGACAGAACGACCACGGACAGATGAACATAGAGTTCGTCGACGACAAGGGCAACGTATGCTCGCGCATCGTAATGGACGGCGAGGCAATGATGAAGGTAAAGGGCGGAGCACGCTACGGAGGCATGGTGAAGAACTACAAGGCGGGCGAGACATATCATATAAAGGCATGCCTGTCGGTAAAGGGGCACACCGGAACGTATTATGTAAACGGCAAGAAGGCTGCGTCGCGCATGTTCGACACTCCCGTAGAGGCAATCACGCGCATAGTGTTCCGTACCGGCGACCTGTTCGACTATCCGAGCATAGAGACACCCGCCGACCAGACCGAAGACATGCCGCGTGCCGACGGGCAGGACCCCATGGCATCGTTCATGATAGCAAACGTAAGGACATCGTCGTCCGACAACGATGCAGCGGCTGCCGTGCTGAAATATGACGACTACGCACATTATGCGGACAACTTCAACACCATGGAGGACGAGAACATCGTAACGGACATACCCAACAGTGCATCGTCCGAATGGATGAGCCGCAACATACCGCTGTTCGACTGCCCGCAGAAGAACATGGAGGAAATGTTCTACTACCGCTGGTGGACGCTGCGCAAGCATATCAAGCGCACACCGGTGGGCTACGGCATGACAGAGTTCCTCGTGCAGCGCTCATACGCAGACAGGTACAACCTCATTGCATGTGCCATAGGTCACCATGTAATGGAGACACGCTGGCTGCGCGACACCACATACCTGAGCCAGATACTGAACACATGGTACCGCGGAAACGACGGCAAGGCGATGCAGAAGATGGAGAAGTTCAGCTCGTGGAACCCGGCAGCGGTGTTCGAGGCCTACAAGGTGATGGGCGACAAGGCGTTTTTACAGAACCTGCGCCCCGACCTTGAGAACGAATATGCACGCTGGAAGGAAACACACTCCCTGCCCAACGGACTTTACTGGCAGGAGGACGTGCGCGACGGCATGGAGGAAAGCGTCAGCGGAGGACGCAAGAAGAAATACGCACGCCCGACAATCAACAGCTATATGTGGGGCAACGCACGCGCACTTGCCGAAATGAACCGCATGGAAGGCAACGATACAAAGGCTGCGGAATATGAGAAAGAGGCGGACAGCCTCAAGAAGCTTATTGAAGAAAAGTTGTGGAGCAACGGCCGCAAGTTCTTTGAGACGATGCAGGGCGACACTCTTGCCAACGCACGCGAGGCAATAGGCTACATCCCGTGGTATTTCAACATGCCCGACGCAGGCAAGTATGACGAGGCATGGAAACAGGTGACCGATGAGAAAGGGTTCTCTGCACCCTACGGCCTGACGACAGCCGAACGCCGCCACCCGCTGTTCCGCAGCCACGGAACGGGAACATGCGAATGGGACGGCGCGATATGGCCGTTTGCCACAAGCCAGACGCTGACGGCAATGGCAAACTACATCAACAACTATCCTGCACCGGTTGTCAACGACAGCGTATTCTTCCGCCAGATGGAACTGTACGTGGAGAGCCAGCACCACCGCGGACGCCCGTACATCGGCGAGTATCTTGACGAGACAAACGGCGCGTGGCTCATGGGCGACCGCGAGCGCAGCCGCTATTACAACCACTCAACCTTCAACGACCTTATGATTACGGGCATCGCCGGCCTGCGCCCGCAGGCTGACGGCAGCATCGTGGTTAACCCGCTCGTACCAAAGGGCAGATGGAACTATTTCTGTCTCGACAACGTGAATTATCACGGTCATGTAATAACCATTATATGGGACAAGGACGGTCAGCGTTATCATCAGGGCAAGGGACTGATGCTGCTCGTCGACGGCAAGAAGGTTGCGCAAAGAGATGATATAGGAAGACTGGAATGGAAAAAAGAATAAATTCTTTCTGACGATGGTGTGCCAAAATACTCATACAGCAGCTTGTAGGGACATATTCTTGTATTTGTCCGTTTGTAACATCCTGATATCCAATGGTTGTCAAACGGACAAATACAAGAATATGTCCCTACAGACGGGAAAATTTGAGTTTTGACACACCATCCTTACTCAAAAAAAACAAATATACATGAGAAGATTAATAATACCGGTATTCGTTGCCCTGTGCGGAACAGCATATGGACAGACGTTGGAAAACAAGTTCACCCGTCCGCTCGGCAACGTGCTTGACGATGTTTCAAAAAGGTTCGGCATAAGGCTTAAATACGACGTGGACACAACAGGGCTGAAACTTACATACGCCGACTTCCGCATACGTCCGTACTCTATAGACGAGACACTGACAAACATCCTTACGCCGTTCAACTTCAAGCCCGTTAAGCAGAACGACAAACTGTATAAGGTGAAGCCTTACGAGTATGCACGGCGCACGCCCGAAGACGGAAAGAAGATGATAGCATGGCTCACGTCGCTGTATGCCGACAAGGCACAGTGGGAGGCACGTAAGGACAGCCTTAAAAAGGAAGTGCGTGCACGTCTTGGCATAGACCCGCTGCTGGCAGCATGTTCCGATGAAGCGCCCGTATATACCAAGAAGAGGAAATTCGACGGATATACCGTGCAGAACTTCTGCATAAAGACTGTTAACGGTCATACGGTGAAAGGCTCCGTATACGCCCCGTCGGCTAAAGGCAGGCATCCGCTGATAATATGTCCCAACGGACATTTCTATCAGGGACGCTACGGCAAGGTGCAGCAGCAGCGTCTCGCCACGCTCGCACGCATGGGTGCGATATGCGTGGACTACGACCTGTGGGGCTGGGGCGAATCGGAAGATGAAGTGGGCACAAAGGCACACCACACGGCAGAGGCTCATGTGATGCAGGCTCTGAACGGCATAAAGGTGCTCGACTGCATGATACGGCGCAAGGACGTTGACATAACGAGAGTGGGCGTAAACGGAGGCTCGGGCGGCGGAACACAGACGGTGCTTCTCTCGGTGCTCGACGACCGGTACACCGCAGCCTGCCCCGTGGTGAGCATGTCCGCATGGTTCGACGGCGGGTGCCCGTGTGAGAGCGGGATGCCCATACAGCTTGCAGGAGGCGGAACATGCAATGCGGAGCTTGCCGCAATGTTCGCCCCAAGACCGATGATGATTGTAAGTGACGGCGGAGACTGGACATCGACGACACCTGAAACGGAATATCCGTACCTGCAATATATATATAATATGTATGGGGCAAAGGACAAAGTGAGAAACATACACTTGCCGAAAGAACGTCATGACTTCGGTCCGAACAAGCGCAACGCCGTATACAGGTTCTTCATTGACGTGTTCGGTCTCGACAGTTCAAGGCTCGATGAGGATAAAGTAACCATTGAAAAGGAAAACGACCTTAGATTTAATCCCAAAGGACTATGAGAAAACTTATTATATGCGCGGCTCTGTTTGCATCGGCAATAACGGTGCATGCCGCACAAGCGAACGGCGCAACTGACAACCACGTACTGCGCTACAACCGTCCGGCAACGATGTGGACGGAGGCTCTGCCCATAGGAAACGGCAGGCTCGGTGCAATGATCTTCGGCAAGCCTTCGGCAGAAAGGCTGCAGCTGAACGAGGAGACGATATGGGCGGGACGCCCCAACAACAATGCCAACCCCGAGGCAAGGGAGTATCTTCCCAAGGTGAGGCAGCTTGTATGGGAAGGCAGATACAAGGAAGCGCAGGACATGGCAACAGCGCATGTAATGGCGAAGACCAACAGCGGCATGCCGTTTCAGGTGTTCGGCGACCTTACAATAGACTTCAACGGACACGGGGATTATACAAACTACTACCGCGAACTGAGCCTCGACTCGGCGCGTGCCATAACACGCTACACCGTGGACGGCGTGACTTATCAGCGCGAATACATCTCGTCGCTTGCCGACAACGTGATAATGGTTCATCTCACGGCAAGCAGGAAAGGCATGATAACGTGCAACGCACAGATGAGCTCGCCGCAGCAGGACGTGACGATAGAGTCGGAAGGAAACGGGATAAAGCTGAGCGGCATTGGCGGGTGGCATGAAGGACTGAAAGGAAAAATAACCTTCACCGGACGCGCAACGGCAAAGACAAAAGGCGGAAGCATGACGAGCCGCGACGGCATATTGCAGATTAAGGGTGCAGACGAGGCAACGATATACATCACGATAGCAACAAACTTCAAGCACTATGACGACATCAGCGGCAACGACACGCTGCGTTCGGAACAGATGCTGAATGATGCACTGAAAAGCAGTTTCGACAAAATAAAGAGCGCACACCTTGCCAACTACAGGAAATATTACGACCGTGTAAGAATGAACTTCGGCAAGGACGCCTATCCCGATGTGCCTACAGACGAGCGCGTGGCACGCTTCAAGGAGACCAACGACCTGCACCTTGTGGAGACCTACTTCCAGTTCGGACGCTATCTGCTCATCTGCTCGTCGCAGCCCGGCACACAGCCGCCGACGCTTCAGGGTATATGGAACGACAAGATGCAGCCCTCGTGGGACAGCAAGTACACATGCAACATAAACTTGGAGATGAACTACTGGCCCGCAGAGGTGGCAAACCTGACGGAACTCAACGGTCCGCTTTTCGACCTTATAGAGGATGTAAGCCAGACGGGCAGGGAGACGGCACGCATAATGTACGGTGCCGACGGCTGGGTGCTGCACCACAACACCGACATCTGGCGCGTCACGGGAGCCATAGACAAGGCTCCGTCGGGACTGTGGCCAACGGGCGGTGCATGGGTGTGCCAGCATCTGTGGGAGCATTACCTGTATACGGGCGACATCTCGTTCCTCAGAAAAGTCTATCCGATAATGGAGGGTGCGGCGCGCTTCCTCAACCAGATAATGGTGCGCGAGCCGAAGAACAACTGGTGGGTGGTTTGCCCGAGTCTCTCGCCCGAGAATGCTCATCCCCACAAGTCAACGACAGCAGCGGGAGTGACAATGGACAACGAACTGATACGCGACTTGTTCAACCACTTCATATCTGCAACGGAGATACTGAACGAGACATCTTCGCTGACGGACAGCCTGAAGGACAAAATAGCCGGACTGCCGCCCATGCAGACCGGACGCTGGGGACAGTTGCAGGAGTGGATGGACGACTGGGATAATCCAAAGGACATCCACCGCCATGTGTCACACCTCTACGGAATGTACCCGAGCAACCAGATATCACCGTACCGCACGCCCGAGCTTATGGCGGCTGGACGCAAGTCGCTGATACACCGCGGCGACCCGTCAACGGGATGGAGCATGGGCTGGAAGGTATGCCTGTGGGCGCGACTGCTCGACGGCAACCATGCCTGGAAACTCATCGGCGACCAGCTGACACTGGTACGCAACGAGAAGAAGAAAGGCGGCACGTATGCCAACCTCTTCGATGCCCATCCGCCTTTCCAGATAGACGGAAACTTCGGCTGTGCGGCAGGTATTGCCGAGATGCTGATGCAGAGCCACGACGGCTTCGTTTATCTTCTGCCGGCACTTCCGGATGCGGTAAAAGAAGGTTCGGTAAGCGGTCTTAAAGCCCGCGGAGGCTTTGAGGTGTCAATGGAATGGAGCAATGGCGCACTGACAAAGGCTGTGATAAAGTCGGCTAACGGCGGCAACCTCCGCATACGCTCTGCCGTACCTCTCAAAGGCAAGGGGCTGAAGGCTGCAAAGGGTGAGAACAAGAACCCGCTGTATAAGCTCGACCCGGTGCCGGCACAACGCATCAACAACCCGTCAGAAATAGAGAAAATGCCTGATCTCAAGAAGACATATCTCTATGACATAAGTACACGCAAGGGAGAGAGGGTTGAGTTAAGAGTTAAGAATTAAGAAAATTGGGGATAATAAGACCTATAAGACTTATAAGACCTATAAGACTAATAGGTCCAATAAGACAAAAAACAGAACAGGACAAGTTCTTTACTTTGAATATAATAAAACCATTGAATATGAAGAAGACAGCTTTAATGGCAGCACTGATGTTGCTGACCGTAGTTACAGCCAATGCGGCAAAGAAAATCTACAAGCCATGGGACAACGGCAGGCTTGTGGTGTCAGAGAACCAGCGCTACATAGTGCATGAAAACGGCAAGCCTTTCTTCTGGCTCGGCAACACGGCATGGCTCCTGCCCGAGAGACTGAACAGGGATGAAGTGGGATTTTTCCTCAGCAAGGACAGGGAAGCCGGATATAATGTGGAACAGATACAGGTGCTCAACGCCATACCTACGTTCAACATATACGGACAACAGGCTAATGACGCAACATTCGACTTCTCTAAATTCACGAAGCCGGGCGTATACGGCTACTGGGATCATCTTGACTTTATAGTGGATGTTGCCGCTGCCAACGGCATCTACATTGCCATGGACTGTATATGGGGCTCGCAGATAAACAACATGGACGTAAAGAAGGCTGCGGCATACGGCAAGTTCCTCGGCGAGCGCTACAAGAACAAGCCTAACATTATATGGATGATAGGCGGCGACATCATGGGCGACAAGAAGCCGGAAGTGTGGGATGCGCTGGCACGTGCCATACGCAAGGCTGACAACGGTCACATCATGACGTTCCACCCGCGCGGAAGAACAACGTCGGCATGGTGGTACAACGACCGTGAGTGGATGGACTTCAACATGTTCCAGAGCGGACACCGCCGCTACGGACAGCGCAACGGCGACGGCGACTATACCATAAAGGACAATACCGAGGAGGACAACTGGACATACGTGGACATGAGCTTCGAGAAGAAACCGCTGCGTCCGGTTATCGACGGCGAGCCGTCATACGAGGACATACCGCAGGGACTGCATGACTTCTCGGCACCGCGCTGGATGGACTATGACGTGCGCCGCTATGCCTACTGGGCAGTGTTTGCGGGAGCATTCGGACATACCTACGGGCACAACTCGGTGATGCAGTTCATACGCCCGGGACTTGGAGCATCGTTTGGTGCGGAAAAGCCTTGGTGGGAGGCAATGAAGGATCCAGGATACAACCAGATGAAATACCTTAAACGGCTCATGCTTGCCTTCCCGTTCACAGAGGGAACAGGCGACCAGAGCATTATAGCAGGGCAGAACGGTGAGCGTTACGACCGTGTCATTGCCACGCGTGGCAACGACTACATGCTGGTATACAACTACAGCGGCAAGCCTATGAAGATTGACCTCACAAAGATAAGCGGAGCGAAGAAAAACGTGTGGTGGATGAACCCTGCTGACGGAAAGCTGACATATCTCGGCGAATACGACAGCAAGGTTACGGAGTTTACATACGACGCGGCATATCTGAGAGGCAGCGACCGTGTGCTTATTGCCGTCGATGCAGCAAAGAGCTATATAGAAAAAGGTGCAACCGTTATTCCTGAAGCAGAATGATAAGAAATATTTTATTGATTGTATGTGCTTTTCTTTGCTGTTCCACAGCCGGAGCGGCAAAGAAAAAGACAACAAGGAAGAATGCCGCGGCAGTAGCCGTGACAGACATGCGCACGGAGCGCATGGTAAATCCGATGAGCCTGGACACCCCCACCCCGCGCATTGGCTGGCGCATAGTGTCGGACAAGAACGATGTGATGCAGACTTCATACCGCATCATCGTTGCCTCGACACCGGAGAAAGCACAAAACCTTGAGGGCGACCTGTGGGATGAAAGCGCAAGCAGTGACCGTTCACAGTGGATTGTATACGCTGGCAAGGAGCTACGCAGCAACACACGGTGCTACTGGAGAGTGAAGGTAAACACCACCAAGGGCGAGTCTGACTGGAGCGACGTGGCAATGTGGAATGTCGGACTCCTGTCCGAGTCAGACTGGAGCGGTGTGTGGATAGGTCTTGACCATGCCATGCCGTGGGAGGTGGAAGATGTGCACAGCAAGCTCGGTGCGCGCTACATGCGCTCAGAGTTTGAACTTGACAAGGAAGTGAGGCACGCAACGCTCTATATTTGCGGGCTGGGCATGTACGAGGCTTACATCAACGGCAAGAAAGTGGGCGATGATGTTCTTGCGCCTGCCCCGACCGACTACCGTAAGACCGCGATATACAACGCGTTCGACGTAACGGACATGCTGGCAGCCAAAAACGCCATTGCCGTTGCCGTGGGCAACGGACGCTACTACACCATGCAGCAGAAGAAAAAGCCTTATAAGATAGCCAACTTCGGTTATCCCAAGCTGCGCGCAAATCTTGTCATTAAGTTTAAGGACGGCAAGAAAAAGACCATATCCACAAGCGTAAAATGGAAATTGAACGTTGATGGTGCCATCAGGTCCAACAACGAGTACGACGGCGAGATATACGACGCACGCAAAGAACTTGCCGGATGGACAGAGGCAGGGTATGACGACAGGCAGTGGATTGCCGTTGAGCGTGTAGGCGCACCTTACGGAACACTGCGCGGAGCGATGAGCCCCAATATGAAAATACAGATGACGGTGAAGCCGATAAGCATGAAAAAGCACGGCAACGCCATAATCCTTGATATGGGACAGAACATGACGGGATGGCTGAAAGCACGCATAAACAGCAGCAGGGCAGGCGATTCTATAAGCCTGCGCTTCTCTGAGAGAATTTATGAAGACGGCAGCCTTGACGTGGAGAACCTGCGCCACGCACTGTGTAACGACATATACGTGACAAACGGCAAGGAACAGGGACGCTGGTGGTCGCCCACATTCGTATACCACGGGTTCAGATATGTTGAGGTGAAAGGCATGGACAATGCCAGAATTGACGATTTCATCGGTGAGGTGATATACGATGAAATGGAAAAGACAGGCGAATTCACATGTTCCAACCCTACGCTCAACAAGGTCTATAACAATGCCGTATGGGGCATCTCAGGCAACTACAAAGGCATGCCGCTCGACTGTCCGCAACGCGACGAGCGCCAGCCGTGGCTCGGCGACCACACACGCGGATGCTTCGGCGAGGCATACGTTTTCAACAACAATGCACTATACGACAAGTGGGCACGCGACATAACCGAGGCGCAACGCGAGGACGGCTGCATTCCCGACGTTGCCCCGGCATACTGGAACTATTACTCCGACAACATGACATGGCCGTCCACTCTGCCGTTCACAATGGAGATGATGTACAATCATTTTGGTGATGACGCGCCTATACGCAAGTATTACGGCAGCGTGAAACGTTGGCTCGACCACATGAAATACCAGTATGCACAGGACGGAATAATGCCGCGCGACAAATACGGAGACTGGTGTGTACCGCCCGTAGACCTGAAGTTGATACACAGCAAAGACCCGAAACGTCTCACAGACGGCACACTGATAGCAACGGCATACTATTATCAGATGAACAGGATGATGGCGCGTTACGCCACGATGCTGTCAAAAGCAGACGACGCGAAGGCGTTCAATGCCGAGGCGGCAAAGGTGAAGGATGCTTTCAACAAGAAATTCCTGACAATAAACCGCAACACAAGTGCCGTTCCGGGGCATCTGATGTATCCCGACAGCACTTTCTACGGCAACAATACGGTGACGGCAAACCTGCTGCCGCTTGCCTTCGGAATGATAGATGACGACTATGTACGCGGCGAGGTGGAGAAGAACATCATCAACACCATAATCGAAAAGAACAAGGGGCACGTGACGAGCGGCGTAATCGGAAACCAGTGGCTCATGCACACGCTGACCGACATGGGAAGAAGCGACATAGCATGGCTTATCGCGACAAACAAGACATATCCGAGCCTTGGATACATGGTTGAAAAAGGCGCGACGACGATATGGGAGCTGTGGAACGGCGACACCGCGAACAAGTGGATGAACAGCGAGAACCACATAATGCAGCTGGGCGACCTCATCTCATGGATGTACGAAGACCTTGCCGGAATACAGAGCGACAGCAAAAATCCCGGCTTCAAGCACATCATAATGAACCCCGACTTCTCGGTAGACGAGATAGACGACATCAATGCCTCATACAAATCCATATACGGCACTATCGTCAGCCGTTGGACAAAGAAGAACGGCATGCTCAACTGGCACGTGGAGATACCGGCAAATACAACGGCAACACTGTATATGCCCGACGGTTCGGTAAAGGAAACCGGCTCAGGTGCATACGACTTCAAGGTTCGGATGCCGGTAAAAGACAAGGCAGTCGTGGCTGACGAGTTTTTATATACCAAGGCATCATTCCCCGAATGCCACTCGGCTACTATTGCAGAGACAACGAAAGGCGACCTCGTTGCAACATATTTCGGCGGAACAAAGGAACGCAACCCCGACGTATGTATATGGATAAGCCGCAAGCCGAAGGGCAGCAACGAGTGGCTTGCGCCACAGCTCGTTGCCGACGGCGTGTTCAAGACAGGCAGCGAAGAGGCGCGTCTTGCAGGACTGTCCGGTCTTGACAGCACCACAACAGCGGCAGACAAAGGTCCCATTCTCGACCCGAAGATACGCAAGAACCCCGCGGGCTATCAGCGTAAGGCGTGCTGGAACCCTGTTGTATATCAGGTGCCGGGCGGCGAGTTGCAGATATATTTCAAGATTGGCTCGAACGTTGCCGACTGGACAGGCTGGATGATACGCTCGAAGGACGGCGGAAAGACGTGGAGCCGACGCGAGCCGCTTAAAGAAGATTATCTCGGACCTGTCAAGAACAAGCCCATAATGAGCAAGGGACGGCTCATCGCACCTACAAGCATAGAGAAAGGCGGATGGCGCCTGTACTTTGAATACTCCGATGACATGGGCAAGACATGGCAGCGCACCGATTATGTGGAGGCAGACAAAGGCGTACTTGCCATACAGCCGTCGATAATGACACTTAAAGACGGACGGCTTGCCGCCGTGGCACGCACACGCAGCGAGCACATAGGCATAACCTACAGCAGTGACAACGGACTGACATGGTCGAAGCTGCAACTCATTGACACGCCGAACAACAACAGCGGTCTCGATGCCGTAACGCTTAAAGACGGCACACATGTGCTTATATGCAACGACCGTCCGATACCGAAGGGCATAAAGGGCGGCAAGGGACTGCGAACGCCCGTTTCGGTAATGAAATCCGACGACGGGCAGAACTGGACTCATTGGATAACGCTTGAAGACTCTCCAATAAGCCAGTATTCTTATCCGTCGATAATACAGACATCCGACGGACATCTACATTGTATATATACATGGCGCCGCCAGAGAATAAAGCATGTTGAGCTGGTGCCTTGAATATGACTATAGGCTCTATGATGCTATAGTTGCTATAGAATCTATGGCATCTATAGAGCCTATAGAACCATAGAACCTACAGCAAACAATAATACCAAACAACAATGAGAAAGATACTATCGGCAATAATAACCCTTCTCTTCATGACCGCTTCTGCCATAGCGGCAGACACCTCTGTTGCAGGACTGTATCCCGTGGCAAACAGCGGCCGCATCATCTACAACTTCAACCAGGGCTGGCGCTTCATGCTTGGTGACAAAGCAGGTGCCGGAGCCAAGGACTTTGACGACAAGGACTGGGCTGTGGTGTCCGTGCCCCATACCCTGCGCCTTGAACCCGCCGAGGCAAGCGGCGGGCGCAACTATCAGGGCATTGCATGGTACAGAAAGCATTTCACCATGCCGGCAGACATGAAAGGCAAGGACGTAACGCTGCACTTCGAGGCGATAATGGGCAAGCAGGAAATATACGTTAACGGCAAACTTGCATGCAGCCACCTCGGCGGATACCAGCCCATAACCGTAAACCTGAGCAAAGAGGGCGTGAAGCCCGGCGACAAGTGTGTCATTGCCGTAAAGACAGACAACAGCGATGACAAGACATTCCCACCGGGAAAGAAACAGTCGGCACTCGACTTCTGCTACCATGGCGGCATGTACCGCGACGTATGGCTGATAGGCAAGTCGCCGGTGGCAATAACCGATGCCATAGAGGCAGACAAGGTTGCAGGCGGAGGAGTGTTCCTCCACTACGACAACATAACGGAGAAAAGTGCTCAGGCATTTGTTAACGTCGAAGTGGGCAACAATTCGGCAAAGACGGTCCGCCCGACAGTCATAGTCACGATAAAGGAAAAAGGCGGAAAAATCATAAAGACACTGAAAAAGAGCATCAGCATTGCTCCCGGAAAGGATGCAACGGCAATGCTCGGAACAACGATAAAGCAGCCGCACCTGTGGTCGCCCGAGTCGCCATACCTTTACAATGTAGAGATAGCGGTAATAAACAACGGCAAGAATGCTGACGGCGGCATGGTGCGCATGGGCATACGCAAGGCGGAGTTCCGCGGCAAAGACGGCTTCTGGCTCAACGGCAAGCCTTATCACCAGCTCGTTGGCGGCAACCGCCATCAGGACTTCGCATACGTGGGCAACGCACTGCCCAACTCACAGCAGTGGCGCGACGCCAAGCGCCTGCGCGATGCCGGCATGATAATAATCCGTGCGGCACACTATCCGCAGGACCCGTCGTTCATGGATGCCTGCGATGAGCTGGGACTGTTTGTAATCGTGCCCACTCCAGGGTGGCAATACTGGAACAAAGACCCTAAGTTCGGAGAGCTTGTACACAAGAACACGCGTGAGATTATACGCCGCGACCGCAACCATCCGAGCGTGCTCCTTTGGGAACCGATACTCAACGAGACACGCTATCCGAAAGACTTCGCCCTGAAGGCACTGCAGATTACACGCGAAGAGTTTCCTTATCCCGGTCGCCCGGGTGCTGCCGCCGACATGCACTCCGAAGGTGTGAAGGACAACTACGACGTGCTGTATGGCTGGGTGGACGACATAGGCAAGGAGGGGACGCCAGATGACAAGTGCATATTCACACGCGAGTTCGGCGAGATGGTTGACGACTGGTATGCGCACAACAACATAAACCGTGCCTCACGCTCATGGGGCGAGCGCCCGCAGCTCATGCAGGCACTTAGCCTTTGCGACACTTACGGCGAGATGCACCATGCACAGCGTCAGTTCATCGGCGGCTGCCAGTGGCACCCGTTCGACCACCAGCGCGGATATCATCCCGATCCGTACTGGGGCGGCATATACGATGCCTTCCGCCAGAATAAGTATGCCTTCGAGATGTTCCGCTCGCAGCAGCGCGATATAGAGCCGATGGTGTTCATTGCCAATGAGATGACACAGTGGTCGTCCGATGACGTTACGGTGTTCAGCAACTGCGACAGCGTGCGCCTTACAATGTTCGAAGGTGACAAGGTGCTTACCCTGCCCGTTGTCCACGACGATAACGACAAACCATGTGCCCCGGTTGTGTTTAAGGACTTCTGGAACTTCTGGAAGGCACGCGAATACAGCTACAAGCAGCGCAACTGGCAGCGCGTATCGCTCGTTGCCGAGGGTATAAAAGACGGCAAGGTGGTGGTTACAGAGAAGAAGATGCCATCGCGCCGCTCAACGAAGATACGCCTTTATGCCGACAAAATGGGCAAGGAACTTGTTGCCGACGGCAGCGACTTCATAGTTGTTGTAGCCGAGATAACCGACGACAACGGCAACGTGAAGCGTCTTGCAAAGGAAAACATCCTGTTCACAGTAGAGGGAGAAGGACGCATCATAGGCGACGCATCAATCTTTGCCAACCCGCGACAGGTTGAATGGGGAAGCGCACCTGTGCTGATACAGTCGACCGGCAAGCCGGGCAAGATAACGGTTACGGCTCGCGCAGCATTCGGAGGTGTCCACGCTCCAACAGCAGACACCCTGACAATAGAGAGCATACCTGCCGCTATGCCGGCATGCTATACGGACAAGCCCACAGCAAACACACATGTTGCTGCACAGCAACGGCACGACAACAGTCAGCCGGCAGCATCAGCCGAGGAGATAAGGCGCACGCTTGAGGAGGTGAACAAGCAGCAGATGGACTTCGGGGTGCAGTAACCGGAATAAACATACAACGTTAAAGCCACTGGTGCGGTAAGCGACATTTCGCTTACCGCACCAGTGGCTTTAACGTTAGTTCGACATAATACAATCCGAAGTGTCATCCTGTGTGTAGGGACTTTTTCTTGTAAATGTCCGTGCTTTATCTTTATGTGTTGTTTTTACGGACATTTACAAGAAAAAGTCCCTACAGGTTGAAAGAGTTGAATTTTGGCACTCCCTCACAAGAGAATGACACTTCGGAATATAAATAGCGTAAGTTCGATGAATATTACAAATATGACTTTACTTCATGATGATGCTTAATGGCGTTATTGACAATAATTGAGTATATTTGCACCGTTCTTGTCATAAAACATGACAGGAGAAATGCCGAACATGCCATAAACATAAAGATAAGACAATGAAAATTGCCATAATAGGAGCCGGAGCCGCCGGTTGTTTTGCGGCAATAAACATAAAGCGCATGTCGCCCGATGCCGACATAACGGTGTTCGAGGGTGGCAGGAAACCGCTTGCCAAGGTTGCCATAACCGGAGGAGGACGCTGCAACATAACAAACTCTTTCCGCGGCATAAAGAGCATCGCCGAGGCATACCCGCGCGGCGAACGGCTGATGAAGCGACTCCTGAGGGAGTTCAGCCACGAAGATGCCTGCAAATGGTTTGAGGCAGAGGGCATAAGACTCGTCACGCAGGAAGACGAATGCGTGTTCCCCGCGTCACAGGATGCAATGGAAATTGTAAACACACTGACACGGCTGATGCGCCAAACAGGCATAAAGCTACGGACCGGGCACAGAGTAAGCGGAATAAAGAAAACGGAAGACAACAGTGCAGGGAACCTGTTCCGCATTTCATTCTCAGACGGCAGCATCGCTCCATTCTATGCAGACACCGTACTGGTGGCAACAGGGGGATGTGCCAAAGCAAGCGACTTCAACATGCTGCATGAGATAACATCCGGCAACACGGTATCACCGGTACCGTCCCTCTTCAGCCTATGTATACCCGAGAACAGAATAACAGGGCTGACGGGCACTGTGGTCGAGCATGCCACGGCATGGATAGCAGGCACAAGACACAAGGCAGAAGGGGCACTGCTCATAACCCACTGGGGCATGAGCGGACCGGCAATACTCAAACTGTCATCGTATGCAGCACGCACACTGCATGAAAACGGATACAAGGCGCATCTGCACATAAACTGGCTCGGCTGGATGAACGAGGCGGAAGTGACAGACATGCTTACATCCATCGCCATAAAGAACCCGAAGAAACAGTTGGCAAGCGTCTATCCCGATGCCCTCAACTCCCGCCTGTGGCTCCTGCTGCTGGAGAAAAGCGGGATTAATGCAGAACAGCGATGGACCGAAATGGGACGCAAGACCCTGAACCGGCTTACAAACACACTGACGAACGACACATACACGGTAGACGGGAAAAACCGCTTCAAGGACGAATTTGTAACATGCGGCGGAGTTGCACTGGGAGAAATAAACCCACGGACAATGGAAAGCCGCACCTTACCCGGACTGTTTTTCGCAGGCGAGGCTCTTGACATCGATGCCATAACAGGAGGATTTAACCTGCAGGCTGCATGGACAACGGGATATGTAGCTGCAAAGGCAATGGCACACCGCAAGGCATGACCGCGACAAGCATATCGGCACAATGACAACAACAGTACATAACCCTATGGGTTGTGATCCGTAAAGCTGTGGGTTACAGTGCGCAAAGCATAGGATTATGGCTGCTCCACATTCGTAACAAACAGCTTGTCGATACGTGCACCGTCCATATCGACAACCTCGAAGCGGAACATCTGCCACGTAAAGCTCTCCCCACACACGGGGATATGCTCCAGCACGTGGAAGCACAGACCAGCCACAGTGTTATAGTCGGTGTTCTCCAACAAGTCCATTTTTCCGAAATAGTCGAGAAAATCATACATGGAGCACTGCCCGTCGACAAACCATTCCTTCCCTTCCACACGCGGAATAATGGAAGGCTCGTCGTCCGAAGCCTCTATGATGCTTCCTACAAGGCACTCAAGAATGTCCTTCAGCGTCACCATGCCCCTGCATGCCCCGAATTCATCGCACACAAGACCGTAACAGCATTGCTCCTTCTTCATTATCTCAAGAACATCGTACACCTCCATGTTCTCATAAAAGAACTGCGGCTTGCGCAGTATGTCAGACAATTTGAAGTCATCCTTGTGCAACGATACAAACAGGTCGCTCATCAGCACCACACCCTTTACATCGTCCAAATCACTGCCTGCAACGGGATAGACGGAGTGCATGTCACGACTGACGGCACTGCGCACCTCCCCGGCATTCATCGTCATTGCAAGCCACGTAATGTCACTGCGGTGGGTCATTATTGAATCTATCTTGAGGTCGCCCACCTGAAACACGCGCTGCACGATATCCTGCTCCACGGGAGCCACCTCCCCCACCTCGGCACCTTCTTTAACAATAGACTTTATCTCGTCTTCCGTAACCTTTGAACCGCCGTCGCGCAGACCGAGAAGGCCGAAGACAAGCGACGTGCTCCTTGACAGCAGCCACACGAAAGGCGCACCCACACGCGAGAGCACATACATGGGAAGAGACAGCGCCCTTGCCGCCTGTTCTGACTTTGCCATGCCGATGCGCTTCGGCAGAAGCTCGCCGAAGATAATGGTTAGATAAGTGACGATGACAACAATCACCGCCTGTGCCACAACCGGGGCATAGCGCACGGGAAAGCCGGCACCGGCAAGGAAACCTGAGAAATCGGCGGCAATCTTATTGCCCGAATAAATACCCGTAAGTATTCCTATGAGTGTTATACCAATCTGTATGGTGGAAAGAAAGCGGTCGGGATCTTTCGTAAGTTTCAGTGCAAGTGCCGACATCCTGTTGCCTTTTTTTGCATCACACGAAAGACTGGACTTGCGCGCTGATATCAGTGCTATCTCTGCCATGGCAAAGACACCGTTCAGCAATATCAGTCCTGCAATAATAAATATCTCGCTCATCTGTATATAAATATGTATGACCGATGCAAAAATAAGTATTTGACAGGCAAACAACATAATGCCGCAACATTTAATATGGAAAATTAAAATGTATTAAGCAAGTTTCAGAAGCCATACTGTCCGCAAACAGCCCCGTTCGTGCGGATTTTTCGTGAAGGTGTATCAAAATTCAGCTATTCCTTTCAGTGGAACAACTTCAGGTTCTGCAACACCCTCGCGCACGCAATGGAGCCAATTTTTATGTGTTATTAATGATGTATAGATGCGGACGGTTTGCAAATCCACCCGAACCGAAGTTGTTGGAGAAATAAAATCAGAACAGACGGCATTGGGATATATCTGTACAAAATAAACCGGGGACGGCATGTTTTGCCGCCCCCGGTTTTGTTATTATAAGTTTTTTTTAATTACTTGTTGTTGTTGATGAACTTCTTGCCGTTCTGGATAAGGATACCCTTAGCTTCCTTGCTTACACGCTGACCTGCAAGGTTGTAAACAGGAGCGTTCTCATTAACGGTCTCGTTGCTTGTGATGCCATCGATGCCTGTAGCAGTTGTATATTCCACTACAAAAACAACACATTGTTGTTCTCCTTTTTGTGTACAAGTGATTACATTTGTTCTGTCTATATCAAATGTTGTAACAGTAGGATTTGTTCCATCTGCACCAGATGTGATAGGATATTGTGTTTTTTCAAATGTATTACCGTTAACTTCTTGCCAGTAATTTTCTTTTGTCAGAGCTTTATTTCCTGTGCTGTAAATAGTGAGTTTGGTTGCCACCAGTCCTTCAGGCAATGTTATTTTTGTCTGTGCACCATTTGATAACTTTATTGCATTATATTCAGCACCATTTATCGTGAAAGTGAAGGCAGACTTCTCGAGATTCTTTGTTTCATTCATACACTGAACAGTCCAGCCATCAGCACCTTCACCCAATAATGCAGCATCTTTCAACACATTCAGTTTGTCCGCAGTGGGATGATGCAACACTATTGTACTTTGTGCATAAACACCAACAACCATCATGGCTGCTGCAATAAGAGTAAAAAATTTTTTCATACTTTTTGATTTTGATTTAATAAATGATTAATAGTCTTTAAATAAAGTATCGCAAAGGTAACAAATTATGCAAATTAATTACATTTTTGCTGTGTTAAAAAATATAAAACATGTAATGGATAATGCTGCATGTATTTTACGCGCAACAGCAAATCATTACATGCTGTGATTTATATTATGTTTATCAAATAAAAAAGGTCTATCCGAAATTCGGAGTGATATAAAACTAATTGATATTTTGCGTGTTATTTTACGGGCTGAAATCCCAATGAGCGCATAGCCCGAGGCAACGCCCCGGAAATGGGCATCCGTAGGGACATATTCTTGTATTTGTCCGTTCGTAACATCCTTATATTCAATAGCTGTTTGGCGGACAAATACAAGAATATGTCCCTACGGGAGAAGTTGAATGTTGACATACCTCTTATGCGCTCATTGGGCTTTCTATTAGCATGTAATAAGCCGTATTTTACACTGCAATATGCCGTATTTTAGACCGTAGAAGATATTTGCCTTATTATCAACAAATTACATGTATCACGCAATATCCCTAATTTGCATAATTTGTTACCTTTGCGATACTTTATTTAAAGACTATTAATCATTTATTAAATCAAAATCAAAAAGTATGAAAAAATTTTTTACTCTTATTGCAGCAGCCATGATGGTTGCAGGTGCTAACGCGCAAAAAGAATGGAACTTCTCTAATTGGGAACAAAAAACATTTACGGCAACTGAAACAATTGACGGTCTCACTGTATCTGCAAGTGCAGAGGCAAATGTAGTAATTGATGGAAACAATAAAACTGTTGATGGCGTAAAATACACACAGCGATTGAAAACAGGAGGAAATGGTTCTGCTGATGCACGCACACTGTCTTTTGACGTTCCTGGCAATTGTACAATAACAGTCATTGCATGTTCTTCAAACAGCAGCAGCGACAGAACTTTGAACTATGCAGCAGGTACTTTTGATGCTGTATTCACCACATCTATTGCTCCTGCCGGTGCTCCGGTTAAAACAAGCGTAAACTATGAAGGTCCTGCAACAACACTCTATTTGTCAAGCGCAAGCGGTGGTATCAACTTCTATGACATCGCATTCACTCCAACAGGTGGTACAAACGGCATCAACAATATCAACGTGGCTCCCACAGCAAACGAGAACGCTCCTGTTTACAACCTCGCAGGTCAGCGTGTAAACAAGGAAGCTAAGGGCATCCTTATCCAGAACGGAAGAAAGGTAATCAAATAATAACATTGATAATATTTCCTACCGGCATTTATATATAGCCGGAGGAACATAATTGTAGGGACATTTTCTTGTAAATGTCCGGCGGACAGCCACTGATTTCAAGGCTGCAGACGGACGGACATTTACAAGAAAATGTCCCTACGATGTTAAGGTATTTGCATAAAACGTCAAATTCCTGATATTCAACCAATCCGTGCCTTGCACTCCTCATACTCGGCAACAAGTGTATCCATTATTTCACTAACAGGCAGCACATCTTTTATATACGATGCCGCCTGCCCTATCTCCAGTTCTCCGTTGACAATATCACCCTCGAAGATACCGCGTTTGGAAGCCGCACGCCCGAGGATGTCACGCAGCTCATCCGCCGATGCCCCGCGCACCTCAGCTTCGGCAATACGTTCGTAAAGACTGTTTTTGACAAGACGTGTCGGCGACAGCTTTTTAAGGCACAGCATTGTGCCGCCCTCGTCCATTGCCACACATCTCTGCTTAAACTCACTGCTTGCCGAGCTTTCACGGCTCAGTGCAAACAACGTGCCTATCTGCACACCGTCCGCACCAAGAGCCTCAGCGGCAAGAATGCCACTGCCCGACACTATGCCGCCGGCTGCTATCAGGGGTATGGACACGCTGCGGCGCACCTGGGGTATGAGCGTAAACGTGGTGGTCTCTTCACGGCCGTTATGCCCGCCCGCCTCAAATCCTTCGGCAACGACAGCATCCACGCCAGCCTCAAGGCATTTCAAGGCAAAGCGGCTGCCCGACACAACATGTGCAACCTTTATGCCGGCATCGTGAAGCACGGGTGTGTATTTCTTGGGACTGCCCGCGGATGTAAAGACAATCTTTACGCCCTCACCGGTGATAATCTGCATAAGGCGGTCTATCTCCGGATACATCAGGGGCACATTGACACCCCACGGCTTGTCCGTTGCCTCCTTCATCTTACGTATATGCTCAACCAGCATCTCCGGGTGCATGGAGCCTGCACCAAGCAGCCCCAACCCTCCGGCATTGCTCACGGCAGAGGCGAGACGCCACCCGCTGCACCATACCATGCCGCCCTGTATTATGGGATATTTTATTCCGAATAATTGTGTAATCCTGTTGTTCATCGCTTTATTGTTTAATAGGACAAATAGGGCAAATAAGACTTATTGGGCTAATGAGACATATAAGGCTAATAAGACATATAAGGCTAATAAGACCTATAAGACTAATAAGACCAATAAGCCCCATAAGACAGATTAGCCCAATAGCCTAACCCTGCCCCTCCCAATTCTTAATTCTTAATTCTTAATCCTTAATTCTTAATTAATTATTAATTCCGCTTTCCAGAATGTTCGCCGCCAGCCCGTCGGCAGCCTGTATCAGGGCAAGAAGAGGATATCCCTCTGCTGCGGCACTGATATTGCACTTATCCTCATAGCTCTGAAAGGCAAGGTTCCACGCAGACATGTGCCAGCGTATCGCCACTATCTCGTCATTGGTAAGCTCCAGTCCGAGACGAAGAAGCATTATGACCGACTTCTCGCCATGCCCTACGGGAAAACGGGAGTAGTCCACTTCGTAGCCTTCATAAGGCTCCCACCGTCCCTGCACGTTCTTACGATACTTGGTCGTCTTATGGTATATATTGCTTTTACATACATCGTGCAACAGCGAAGCTATTATCACGCTGTCTTCCGGCAACCTGCCCTCAACACCGGGCTTCAGGACTGTCATTGCCTCGCGCAGCTTCAGTGCCACGCGGCACACGTTGAGCGAATGTTCGAGCAGCCCTCCGTTGCGGCTGAGATGTCTCTGCACGGACGCAGGAGCATCAAAGAAGCCCGACTTTTCAAGATATCCAATCACTGCATCCACGCCTGTGCGTCCGGTTGAACGCAAAAGCGAAACAAACTCGTCTTTCATATATATCGATATTATTAACGTTCACTACACACCGTTGCAGATATATCTCCACAACGGCGCAGCCATAAGAGCCTGCTTTATTTCATTGCGCTCAAGCATGCCGCGCACCTCATCCTTCGTAAACAAGAACACGTCGATGTCCTCAGTGTCGTCAAGATGCTGCATGTGCTTTTTCTCCACACCTTCCGCAACGAAACAATGGGTAATGTTGTTGCATGTGCTCGAGTTCTGCGACAATGTCATCAGTTCCGTCCACCTGCCTCCTGCATATCCCGTCTCCTCCTCAAGTTCACGCTTTATGGCATCGACAGGCTGCTCGCCGTCTTCCATCACGCCGGCGCATATCTCAAAAGAAGTCTCGGCTATGCCGTGACGATATTGTCTCACGAAAACAAACATGCCGTCAGCGGTTATTGCTATGACATTTACCCAGTCGGGATATTCAAGCACATAATATTCATCATTAACGGCTCCTGTTGGCAGCCGCACCTTATCGCGGCGCGCCGTGAGCCACGGGCGCCTGATGACATACTCGCTATCCAGCGTCTCCCATCTCATTTCTCTTTCCTTTACCATAACGGCAAAGATATTACTTTTTTCTTACAGGCTGACAGACAGCTGCTTTTAATTAACCTTTTTTGAGAGCTGGATGAGATGTTAATCAAACTAATTGGTCTAATAAGACTAATCGGGCTGATAAGACTAATAGGACAAATAGGGCTGATAGGACAAATAGGGCTAATTAGCCTAATAGGGCGATTAGACCAATTTGCCCTATCGCCCCAACAAAAAAAGTTAGCCCGACATCACGTCGGGCTAACCCCTCTTACTAATCTAATCTATATTTACAAATTATTTCATGATTTTCGTAGAAACCTGCCTGCCGTCGAACATTGTGTCGACCTTTATCACAACTCCCTTATAGTCCTTGCTTACGCGTATGCCCTGAAGGTTGTAATATGCCGTGCCCGCAACATTTTCATTGCCCGCACCGTTTATCTCATCGATGCCTGTTGCAACGGTTGCCACTGTTGCCTCGCCAAGACCGCCCATCTCGTTTGCCGCACGTACAGACCATGTTGCCGTTGCATCGTCGATGGTGTATGAAGGCTCTATTACGTTTGCAACATACTCACCGTTCTTTAATACAACCCATCCCAGTACATAGTCGCTGTTGTCCCATGTAAGCTCCGTACCTTTTATCTTGACATTAACAGGAGCTGAAGCCTGCTCTGTTGCTGCTGTCGGATCCCAGTTGTCTGCGCCACCCATCACATTCTCGATGGTAAGTTCCGCCACCTCCTCTTCTGTAAGAGGAATGCGCGTGCCGGGAAGCGGTTTTGCAGGATAATATGTTCCTGTTTCCTTATCCGTATGCTCTCCAAATTCAATCTTACGGTTTGCAAGACTTACCGGAGTACCGCTTGCCGTATGGCTGTTATATTCCTTGAATGCAGCAGGCCATCCTCCGCTCATCTCTTCCCAGCCGGCAGCTGTCGGAAGAATTTCCATTGTGGTGTTTACATAATACACCTTAGATGCACCTGAGCTCCATGGACGACCGAGCGTAAACTGACCGTCAAACTTCTTGTCACCCTTTATCGTGCAATCGAGGAACACATATCCATACTTTGCAGGAGTTCCGGCTGCGGTAATCTTTGTACCGTCACCTTTTATAACAAGGTCACACTGATTATACACAACGTCACCGCCACCACAGAGGAAATCTACACGACCGCCAAGGGTGGATGTCTCAAAGTAGAAACGTGAACCGTTCTGATTGCTGTAATAAGTATCTTGGAAACCGTCAAGGTTAACAGTCTTGCATATTGTCTTGTTACCACGGTCCTGAAGCACTACCGCACGACCATTGTCGCCAAGCGTATTCGTAAGCGTAAGATCCTGTATATATGTATTTGCAACATTGTTCTGTATGCAGAGGTTTGTTGCCTTGCCAAGACCCTCTATCGCATTTACAGGTTTGTTAAAAACAACCGTTCCGTTCATGCTCTCACCGATGATAGAGACATTAGATGCCGTCAGGTCGGTTGTAACAGAAGGATATGTCTTATTGTCAGAACCTATAACAGTTCCGCCATTAGTGTTCTTAGCCTCATAGCTACCGTCTTTCACGAAAATGTAGAAACGCTTGTCTTTCGATGCACGGCTGTTGGCTGCCGTTATAGCCTCGTTGAACGTTCCGTCATCGGGCACGATAAAGTCGTACATCGCCTTTTCTACGGCAGGACGTGTCTTTGTTGTGAAATTAATCACAATCTCGTCTGCGAGATAGTTGTCCGTAAGGTCGGCAACCTTGTTTGCAGGCAATGTGAATGTATAGGCTGTAGAGTAGTCAAGACCCTTATACTCGAAGATAACAGTCTTGCCTGAAACAGACGGTGTAAGTGTCTGTGTTCCGAGAGTTGCAACAGCACCGTCTGCCACCTTTACCTTCTCATCAAACGTAAGCACGATCTTTCCGTTTGCAGATGCAGTGGTGTTACCCTCGGCAGGAACAGTAGAGACGAGTTTCGGTGCCGTACCGTCATCAACAATCTGTGCCTTACCCAATATCCATGTTGCTCCAAGACAGATACCGTCATTATTAGACTGTGTTCCCTTCACCTCGGATGTCTTGTCTGCTATCCAGCGAAGATATACAGCTGTCTGGTTGTTGCACTCTGCCGGCAGAGTGAATTCTGCATCTACCCATGTCTTTGCACCGGGAATAGTGATTGCTGCAGCTTGTTTCCACTCTTGTCCGTCAAGAGAATACTCAACATTATATGTAGAATAAGCATTATAATTAAATGTCATGGCAGTCTTTACATTTATATCGGTAAACGCAGCACAGTTGAGCTGTGTCTGCCAGTAGTATTCGCCAAGACCTGTCGTGCGCCAGTTCACCGCACCCGGACGTCCCTCATATCCTCCGGCTGCCTGATTGCTCTTGTCGAGCCAGCCAGATGTTGCACCGTCGGCTGTACGCAGAACAAGCTGCGCAACATCATTGTCTGCACTGTAAAAGTCGGCTTTACGACCGTCTCCACCGCTCTTCTCAAAGTCCCATGCGGCAACGAAGTCCACAGCGTCATAGTTTGCCGTTACCTCTGTATCTTCAGTCATCGTAACTGCAATCTCAGAGCTTGTCTCTCCCGTGCTCCAGTTTGTGAATGTCAGGATAGGATTGCTCGCTGCCGTCAGTGTAACCTTTGTTCCGTCCTCATACATGTTCTTTCCGTCTATAACGTTTGGTTCCGGCGAGAGTGTCACCATATAATCGTTGGCACCGCCTGCCACATTATAAGAAAGGGCGTATGTGTTCAACTTCTCGTAGTTTGCCGTTATCACAGCATCATCGTTCAGTATATATTTGAAACTTTCTTCTGTAGAAAGTTCCTTGCCTGTTGCATCGGTCCAGTTTTTGAACTTATATCCGAAGTTCTTTGTCTGCGACAATGTAATCTCTGTCCCTTCGTCAAATTCGTTGCCTACGGGACTTACCTTTGCCGTACCGGCTCCTTCGGGAGACACCGTAACTGTTACCTTGCACTGACGTACATCTGCAAGCTGACCGTCAAGGATACCCTCTATTACGATATTGGCAAAACCAAGCTCCTTATTTGGATCAAGATTGTAAATATTTATATTCAAGCCACATATACCCTCAGACTGCGGTGCGGAACTAATGCTGTAGCTGTAATCAGTATGGTTCGCTGTACCCTGATTGTTACGCTCAGGCTTCTGACCTGTGGCAAGGCTGATAGTTGTCCCATCCGAGTTCAGCCAGTTTATGTCCATGTTTCCGCTTCCGGTACCATAGCGCGTGCCTGTAAACGAAACTTTTGTAGGTGTAAACTTAATGCCAGTCTTTGTAGTGAAAAGGAAATTCAACTTATTATTATCTGACGGACCGCTTTCTTTTGACGCAGACTTTATCTTTGTCTGGATAATATCACTGTCATTGGGTTTTCCGGTTCCGCTATATGATAGATTACCGCCCAGTTCTATGAAGTTGTTCTTGAAAGCATCTGCTATATTTGCAGGCGAATATGTTCCGGTCTGTCCTTCTGTACCGAGGTCGAACGGCCATGTTATGGTTCCCTGCTCATTATTATAAGAAGGAAGGCTATATTCCTCTGCCATCACAACAAACGACTTGAAACGGCTGTCATATGAGCCACGGTTGCCGTTTGTAACATTAAGGATGCGGAATATTACTTTTTCTTTGTTTGTGGCATTCACTGCGATGTTATCAAACGTCTTTGCCGTACCCCAGTGCTGATCGGTTTCATACTCACCGGCATCCACCCACGACTCACCACCGTTTGCAGAGTATACAAGACGCCATTTTGTTCCTGTATCGGCAGCCATGGCAAACGATACAACAGGTTTCTGATAGCCTGTCGTGGAGAACTCAGCCTGAATATAGTTGTTATGTTTTTCAGGATTTGTCCAGTCTGCATCGGTAAGACCGCTGTTTGAGCCTGCCGTGAACTTTACACATCCGTAAGCACGGTCTTCAGGAACAACAGTGTAATTTCCTGTTGAAAAGAAACTGACCGTACCGCTACCGGTAGTGGCATTGATAATCTGATTGTCCGGAACTTGATTGTTACTTGTATCAAATTCCCACGCAACAAGTTTTGTCTGCTGCGCCGCCCCCCCAAGTGGAATTAATCCTGCAAAGAGGAAGAGCAGTGTTTTTAATAAAGTTTGTTTTGTCATAAAAGATTTATGTTTATTAGAAATTTAAATTATCCGGCTATATATCACACCTGATTTTACTATCGGCAAATATACAAAACATTTACATTTTACAATACATAAAAATAGTTTTAAACTATCTGTATAACAGATATATGGCTATTTGTCCTATTAGTTTTAACAAAAAATCATGTATAAGCCCAGCCTTTATATATGATATAAATATTCATCTGTTTGCATAATGACAAAAAATAAAGGATGCACCTGAACACACCCTTTATTAAATTGAATATGAAACGCTGCAAAGGCATTGACGTTTATTGTCACAATTTATTAACCTCATCTTCCGGCAGCCCTGTTATCTGGCATATCGTTCCGACAGGAATTCCCATTTCTTTCATCTTGAGAGCTGTAGCCTTCTTCTCTTCCAGTATACCTTCGGCACGCCCTTCGGCGCGACCCTCGGCTATTCCTTCTGCACGACCTTCCGCACGTCCTTCTGCACGTCCTTCCGCACGACCTTCCGCACGACCTTCCATTTTAGCAGTATCCAACACGTCATTTTGCACCATTATGGCATCTATATGTTTGTCGTATGCCACGCGCTCGCTCTTGTTCATCGCAAGATATTGAAGCTTTTTACGGGCTTCTCCCAGTCCCGGCGCCTTGGTGTTTTCATCTATCTTGCCGGATTTAAGATACTCGACCCACTCTTCCAAAGGAGTGGTGGCAATCTGATTAAATTCGTTCACACGTATGATGAAATATTCGGGGAAGATGCCTTCCGGGGCTTTCATCTGTATTATGTCGTTGTCTTTGCTGCTTATGCGCAGAGTGTCCTTGGTATGCACACCGGTAAACACAACTTGCCCATGGTAAAGATAGTCAGAACCCTGCCCGAGGTCAAAGTACAATATGCTTATGGAATATACTTTCTTTACCTTGTCATACTTGTCGCCAAGGGTGATGTGCTCGGTTATTGCCTTTGCCACACCGTATAATATACGTTCCAGATAATACAGCTCGCGTGTGAGCTGTATCTCTACGATTATTATCTCGTCCTTGCTGTTCTTCGCCTTTATGTCGACACGGTTGAACTTGTCGTACTCGTCATTCTGGTTTCCCTCGCTTTCGAGTATTTCCACAATCTTCACCTTTTCGTTGAGGAGCACTGTAATAAGTCCTTCAAGCACGCCGAAGTTCGCCTTGTCGCGCAACATGCGTTTGGCAGCCCAGTCGAAACGGATGTATTTGTTATATTCGGTCATATAGTCTGATTTATTGTCATTTGCAAATATAACAATAAAATATATAATGTACAAGTTGCAAGTATAGAAATTAAACAACGTGGGTTCAACGACGAATTTATCTTTCTTGTTATATTACATGCCTGCACACACTATACTTTCAGATTGTAAGTAACGTCTATAAATATTGCATGAAAACACGGCAATAAGGCATCTTTCATAGCGGTGTAACGGATAAAAAGCACGGCTGATGTTTTAGTTTATAATAATCCATACCCTTTATTTTAATATTCATCACGGCTATTTTTATGACTCACCGGGATATTATTATGACATGCGGCGCTGCTTGTGTCTTCATTCACAATTTAACAGCAAGAACTGCGCTGACCGGCTTTCCGATATTACTTACTTGGCAATAAAGTATCCGTTACACAGCAATATGATATTAACTACACAGTAATATAGCATCGGTTACATGGTAATATCATATTAAATACCATGCAACCGATGCTTTATTGGAAAGTAATACTGTCTTAATTACAAGGTAACGGAACCTTTGTCAATAAAAAAGGAGGATGCTTTGCGGCATCCTCCTTAATATTTAAGGATTAAAGAATATACAAATTATTATTTGTTATTGATGAACTTTCTGCCGTTCTGAATAAGAATACCCTTCGTATCCTTGCTTACGCGCTGACCTGCGAGGTTGTAGATCGGAGCATTCTCGTTGAGGACGTTAACTGTAGGATTGCTGATGCCTGATGCCGTACCATTCAAAGAATAGATATAATTTCCTGTAGTAAACTCATAAGTTCCATTGAAATTTACAAGCTTTCCGCAAACAATAACAACATCACTAACTTTTATCTGATCCTTAGAAGTAAAATGCTCTTTATTAAGATAATAGCCACGGTATACAACAAGCTGTCCGGTTGTTGTTCCATCATCAGAAATAGCATACTCAGCATTTCCATATTGTCCCGTATCTACACTTTTTATTTCAGATATTGTACCCTTTACATAAACCTCTGCATCCAGACCTATGCCTGCGGCAATAAGCTCATTAGCCTTTGCTACAGTATAAGCTGTTTCCGGAGTGTTTGAAATATCAGGAATTTCCTCACCTTCAACAAGAACCGTTATAGATTTTATCTGAGTATTGCCTCCACAAGTGAAGACAACCTCATTAGCACTTCCTTCCCATTTGCGTTCTGTAAGAGTTCCTGTTGTTGTACTAAGATTAAACTTCGGAGTTGTTGCACATGAGAATTCAATTGCCTTAATTGTCTTGTCTGATTTAACGGTCAGAGTTCCGCTGTACAAACGAAGACGCGGACTTCCACTCCAAATACGGTTTTCATTGCTTCCGCTTGTTTTTGCCGAAACAGTAACCGTTACACCATTTACAGGAGTCGAAGTTGTAGTTTCTGTGAAGTCACCTGATTTGTCTGTATTAGACGATGTTCCTTTTAATGTAGGGAACAATGTTTTATAGTCATTATCAAAATTGATAATCGTCTGTGCAAATGCACTTCCACAGAACACCATTAAAAAACTAAGCAATGATAAACGTAAAATTTTGTTCATAATAATAAAGTTTTAAATTAATAATTCAAAATAACTCTGTTGCAAAATTATATAATTAATCCGATAAAAACAATCATATTAACATTAAATTATCGTTACATAACTGCCTGAAATTATATTTATTACACATATAAGCGTGATA
Organism: uncultured Prevotella sp.; assembly: GCA_900545525.1. Lineage (GTDB taxonomy): Bacteria > Bacteroidota > Bacteroidia > Bacteroidales > Bacteroidaceae > Prevotella. The sequence goes on along the minus strand of UQZX01000002.1, from coordinate 11,987 downwards.
TATCGGCATTTTGAATTTCAATTTAAAAGAAAAGCATTGCTTTTTGTTAAACTATAAAAGGATACATACTGGAAATTATAAAATCACGAAGTATGAACGGACTGAATAATAATTGCTGATTACGCCAAAGACACCTTTATGGTTTATCCGAAATTCGGAGTGATGTAAAATTTTGTATCCCATTTTAACGTGAGCTTGATGAATTTATCTTCCTTGTTGTATTACAAACCACCCCTGCCCCTCCTTTGGAAAAGGAGGGGACGCAGGTACAGGCATTGTATACAGACATTTGTCCTTTAACTTCATATAACTTCCCATAACTTCTTTAACTTCCTAACACTTTACTCCTTACTCCATTCCTACGCGTCACCTTCTTTTCCCAAAGAGGGGCAGGGGGTGGTTTGTAATATTCATCGAACTCGTTATTTTACGGGCTGAAAGCCCAATGAGCACACAGCCCATGGCAACGCCATGGGAATAAAATCATAGATGAAGCTGCGCCCAGGAAGGGCAAAAGCGTTAAAAACAAGTATGGCGTGCATTGATAAGCAAATACACTGAATGCTCTCAGAACCTTACAGAAAAGAAGCTTTTGCCCTTTCAGGGCGCAACCTTAATACGACAACTGTTCCCTGAGCGTTGCCCCAGGGCTATGCGCTCATTGGGCTTTCAGCCCGCAGACAGTAATAGTGGAGTGTAACTCCAAATTTCAGATGAGCCACATTTATTTCTTTTACGGGAAAGGCAACATGTAAATGTGATAAAGCTATGCTTTAGATGTGGTAAAACATAACTTTAGATGTGGTAAAGCATAGTTTTGTTATCACGGGAGCATAGCTTTATTATCGGGAAAGCATGGTCTAAAAGCATATCCGTACGAAATCAGAAACGGGCGGCTCAAAAATCTGAGCCACCCGTTTCTGATATATAAATAAGACTTCAGTCTTTCTTTGCAGCCGCTGGTTTCTTTGCAGCCTTTGCTGTCGCAGATTTCTTTGCAGCAGGCTTCTTTGCTGTCTTCTTTGTCTTGGGAGCCTCCTCCACTGGCTTCTCTCCCTCCTGCATCTTTGCCACCTTAGCCTTGAGGCGGTCTATCTCCTTGTCCTTCATCTCTATCTCATCACCCTGGTTCTTTATGGTGGTGAGCAGTGAATTCAGTTCCTCATTGTCTATTTCCTCCGGATAAAGGCTGTTGACGCGGTTTATGAAGTCGCCGAGAATGTTCATATAGTTTGTAAAGGCATCGAAAGGCGATGTATATATACCGCGGTCAAGACCCACATTCGAAGGCTTTGTCGTCATAAAACGGAAGTTGTTGCTTGCCTGCAAGTAATCCCAGTCCTGATTTATGCGCGGATCGTTGGCTATGCGCAGACGGTCGGCAACGCTGTAGAGCTTGTTGAAAGCCTCGCGCTGCATCGGATTGCCGAGCCAGCAGCTCACATCGCGCTCCTCGTCTACCCACGACAGTGTGTCGGGCACGTCGAGAGAGCCGACGCTGTTCATCTTCATACATATCTCCGTTGGTGTTGAGAATGTTATGCCGCGCTGTTTTGCACATGCAGGCAGAGCCTTTATAAACTCAAGGATGTTGGACGACAGGGGCTGTGCTATGCCGAGGGCAGAAAGTTCCATGAAAATGTTTATCACCTGCTCTTCATCCGGCATGGAGGCAATGCGGTTGATGTATGTATCGGCAAAGAGCGGATACCCGTCCCAGTCGCTGTTGTTGAAGCGCAGGCTTATGTCATCGCTCAAATCAACGTCACGCAGCAACAGCTTGAGGTTAGGAGCCATGGCACAATTGTATACATAATGCGGAGACTTCCAGCCCAAAGCGTGCTTTGCGCCTTCTGTCAGCATGCCCTTAAAGCCCATCGCTGCAGCCTGTGCGCCTATGTCATCGCTGTAGATAAGGGAAGAGTTGCGCAATACGGTAGGCTTCTTTCCGAAATATTCCTCCATCTTCTTTGCCTGCTTCTTGACGTCGGCAGCAAAGGTCTCCTCATTTGCGAGGGCAGACAGTCCGTGAGAATAAGGTTCTGCAAGGAACTCCACACATCCCGTCTCGTTAAGCTCCTGCAACTTTGCGAGAACCTGCGGCGCGTGCATCTCCAGCTGCTCTATTCCCACACCCGAGAGCGAGAAGGCAAGCTTGAAATACTTGCCGTGCTCCTTTATCATCTCCTGAAAGGCATTGAGAGCCGGCATATACGAACGCTCGGCAATGTCGCTTATGCTGCGCTCGTTTTCAAAATCGTCATAATAATAGTGGTCCGTACCTATATCGAAGAAACGGTATCTCTTGAGATGTATTATCTGGTGTATCTCAAAGTATAAGCATATTGTTTTCATTGTTGTTTTGTTTTTTGTTTTATTAGACTTTTTCGGCTAATCAGACTCATTGGGCTTATTGGACTGATTGGCAAATCAGGCTTATCTCATGCCGAGCGTGCGCTCATAAAGCTCGCGTATCCACAGTCCCACTTTCTCCCATGTAATCTGGTCTACCTCTCGCTTGCCCTCTTCCTGTAAATATTTAAACAGGCTCTCGTTGTGGCAGATTGAATATATGGCGTCGGCAAGGGCGTGTATATCCCAATAGTCCACCTTGATACAGTTGTCCAAAATCTCGGCACATCCGCTCTGCTTGGATATGATGGTTGGCGTTCCGCACTGCATTGCCTCAAGCGGCGATATGCCGAACGGCTCGCTGACAGAAGGCATCACATAGACATCCGAGTCTTTAAGACACTCGTAAACCTGCTTGCCGCGCATAAATCCGGGGAAGTGGAAACGGTCGGCAATGCCTCTCTCTGCAGCCAGATAAATCATGGCGTCCATCATGTCGCCGCTTCCTGCCATGCAGAAGCGCACGTTACGTGTACGGTGGAGCACCATGTTTGCCGCCTCGACAAAATATTCTGGACCCTTCTGCATTGTAAGACGCCCGAGGAAGGTAACCACCTTCTCCTTGTCCGTATGGTCGGGACGCGGTATGTCCTGCAATTCCTGACGCAGCGGATATACGGCATTGTGCACGGTGAAACACTTGCGCGGGTCCTGATGATACTGGTTGATGACCGTCTGACGCGTCAGTTCGCTTACACACATTATGCAGTCGGCATTGTCCATACCGTCTTTCTCGATAGAATATACCGTAGGATTAACTTTTCCGCGGCTGCGGTCGAAGTCGGTGGCATGTACATGTATGCACAGAGGCTTTCCGCTCACGCGCTTTGCGTGTATGCCTGCGGGATATGTAAGCCAGTCGTGCGCATGGATGATGTCGAACTCCTGCTGGCGTGCCACCACTCCTGTAATTATGGAGTAGTTGTTTATCTCCTCATGCAGGTTTGAAGGATATCCTCCTGCAAAGTCTATGCCGCCGAGGTCGTTAAGGTGCATATAGTTGAAGTCGGCATATATATGGTCGCGCAACTTGTAATAAAGCTCCGGATCCATGACGTTGCCCACACGGTTCTTCACATATTCATAATCTACATCGCGCCATGCAACAGGAACCGCATTCATTGCAATTATGTTTGCCGCCGTCCTGTCTTCATCGCCCCATGGCTTCGGCAGACACAGCGTAATCTCCATGTCGCCCTGCGCATGCAGTCCTTCCGTTATACCAAAGTTAGCTGTGGCGAGTCCACCAAATACGTGAGGAGGATACTCCCATCCAAACATTAATACTTTCATATCGCTCCTCCTTTATTTAATATAGGTGTATTTTTCAAGTAAGTTGAGAGTGCGCAATATTTCAGCAACGTTCATTGCAAACGACATTGCACCGCGCGCCCTGAACGGCGGGTTGCCGTCAGACAGTTCCGGAATGGTGCCTATACAGTTCAGCGTCATCTCGTCCTCATATCCTACCATCTGTCTCTCTACAAAGCTCAGCCTCGTGCGCTTGTACAGCTTCAGGCACGCCTCCATGTAGAAACCGCCCAGCCACGGCCATGCCGTTCCCTGATGATAAGCATAGTCGCGCTGTATCTGCGAGCCTACATACATCGGATTGTAGCCTCCGCTCTTAGGAGAGAGCGAGCGCAGCCCCTTGGGGGTCAGCAGCTCACGCGTACATACATCCAGCACGCTCTTCTTCTGGTCCTGCGACAGGGGCGAGTAGTCGAGTGCCACGGCAAATATCATGTTGGGACGGACACTCCAGTCCATCATGTTCCCGTCGACATAGTCGAACAGGTAGCCATAGTCATTAAGGAACGTTGCCACAAACGAAGACTTGCACAGTTCGGCACGTGTCTCCAGTTCAGCAGCCGTCTCTTCGTTGCCAGCCATTGCCGCAAGCTTTGCGGCAAACTTCAGGGCATTGTACCAAAGAGCATTGAACTCCACGATATATCCCGTGCGCGGAACGACAGGGCTGCCGTTTACTGTTGAGTTCATCCATGTCACAGCCTTATATCGCCCGTCGGAATAAATAAGCCCGTTCTCATCAAGACGTATATTGGGATGTCCTCCGCCTATTACAAAGCCGACGATGTCGGCAACGAGCCTGCCATATTTCTCAAGGCATCCGGCATCGCCCGCGGTCTTTGCATATTGCTGCACAGCCCATATAGCCCACAGGGGCACATCGGGATGTTCCATTTCGTATATCTTGACAGACAGCGGCTTGCCTTCCATAAACTCACGCAGACCTTTCTCTGCTGTCTTCATGACCTCCTCGAAGTAGTCCTGCTCTCCTATGGACAGCGTAAGTCCGGGCAATGAGATGAATGTGTCGCGGGCACGGCACTTGAACCACGGATATCCTGCAAGCAGATAGTCCTCGCCGTCATCCTTCCTGTTGTGGAACTGATGCGCCGCATTAACGAGGCAGTGGAAGAAGTTGTCTCTCGGAGAACGCGTGTCCACTTCCTTGTCGAACAGTCTCTTAAGCCCCGAGGACTTTATCTCCGAGGTGGACGCAGCAAAGACGATGCTCTCGCCTTTCTTTATGTTCATCTCGAAATATCCGGGAACATAAAGGTCCTCGTTTGAGGCATATCCGCGCTCCTGTTCCTTTGGATACTCAACGCCGCGATACCAGTAGGGACTGAACACAAACTCATTTTTCTTGCTGAACTGCATGTAAAGCTCCGGATATCCTGCATACATGCGGGTCTTTATCCCATTGTCCACCATGTGATATTCACGGCTTGCCGTACCGTTCTCATGCGTAAACTGACGCACGCTGCGGAAAGCGAGGAAAGGCTTGAAGCGTACCGTCGTGGCACTATGCGCATCGACAAGCGTATAGCGTATAAGGAGGCGGTCTTCATGGTGCTGGAACACTACTTCCTTCTTCAGCAGCACTCCTCCCACACGATAGAGTGTTGTGGGAACTTTATCACAATCAAACTCACGAATGTACTTGTGGCCCTTAGGACTGTAGTTGTTTCCCTGATACTTGTGAAGTCCAAGGTTGAATTCCGCGCCGTGCTGTATCACCGTTACATCCATTGATGAAAGCAATACATAGTTCTCATCGTCCAGTTCGGGAACGGGAACGACAAACAGCCCATGATACTTACGGGTGTTACAGTCGACAATAGTGGAACAGGAATAAGCACCCGAGCGGTTTGTACGCAACAACTCCCTCGAAAGCGATTCTTCCAGGTTTGTCATAAGAGCCTTCTCGAATCGAAGATAACTCATAGTTATTCTATTAAGGTTTAAAATGTTTCTCTGTATCAAATTCAGCCTCTGCATACGCCGCTTGCATACGGCATACAACGATTAGACGTTCAAAAATACTAATTTTATCGTTCAAGGCAAAATAAATGCTTTCTTTTTTCCTGATAAAGGAGCATTTTTATGCTACATAACATAAAAGGATGATGCAAGTATGCCTTTTTTACATGGAAATGTTGTACTTTTGCATCGTGCTTTAAGGTAAAGACATTGTGGATTGAATAAACCGTCATGGAATTTGAAGATAACAAGGATAAGGCTGCAAAGTTTATATGCGACGTATGGGAACCGCTTACAGACAACGAGCGGGCTGCCATACACGGCGACATCACTATAAAATGCTTCGAGAAGAACGATTTCATATACAGGAAGTCGGACAGCCCCCAATACATGATGTGCCTGACCAAGGGCAAGGTAAAGATATGCAAGGAGGGCGTATACGGACGCGAACAGATAATACGCGTCGTAAAGCCCCAGGAGATGTTCGGCTTCAGGCCGTTCTTTGCCGATGAGGATTACATGACAAGCGCAATGGCTTTCGAGCCGTCAGAGGTGGCATTCATACATTTCGACACTCTTCTGAAGCTGATGAACGACAACATAAACATCTGCAAGTTTTTCATCAGGCAGCTCTCTACCGAACTCGGCAACTCGGACACGCGCACGATAAACCTTACGCAAAAACATATCCGCGGACGGCTTGCCGAAGCGCTGCTCTTCCTCAAGGAGAAATACGGAGTGGAAGAAGACGGCTCGACACTTGGAATATACCTGAGCCGCGAGGACCTTGCCAACCTGTCCAACATGACAACAAGCAACGCCATACGGACTCTCTCGGCATTTGCCGATGAAAAGCTCATAACCATAGACGGAAAGAAAATAAAGATAATACACGACGACGAGCTGATACGCATATCGTCGAAAGGATAGGTCCTTGCCGTCAGTCGGGTATGATGAAGTTTATCACCTCCTGCTCCACACTGACCTTATAGCTTCCCACGGGCTTTCTTATCAGTCTGCCGTCGATGCTCACCAGGGCATGGCGCGCCTCCTCGACAACAACCTCACGCGTGCGGTATGGATGAACGCTCTTATGGTTGAGGAACGCCCCTGACATAAGATAGTAGAAACCTTCCAGCACCTGTGTCACCCCCGGATGATGAACCACAGACACGTCAAGCAGCCCGTTGTAAGGCACCGCACTCGGCGTCTGTCCGTATCCCGAGGCATTGCCGATGCACACGGTCATTATCTTGCGCCTTATCACATCGGAGTTTATCTTAAGTGACATTTTATATTCAAGGCGCTGGAATACAAGCAGCAGCAGCGAGAAGAGCATCGACAGCGTGCGCGAACCGAAGAAGCGGCGCGTGCGCTCACGCAGGTTCATGACGTTGGCAATGAAGCCTATATTGACGCAATTGAGGAAATAGCGCGAGCGTTTTCCGCCCATGTTGTCGGTATACCGGATGCAGCCGAGGTCGATTTTCCTTACCCTGCGCTTCTTCATCCATGACACGACATTCTCCACATCACCCTCCTTTATGTCCCAGTAGCGGGCAAAGTCGTTCATCACCCCATTGGGTATCACGCCCAGGGCAACGGCATCACGCACATCCTTTTCCACTGCCATGAGACAGTTTACTGCATCGTTCAGCGCCGAGTCGCCGCCAACAATGACGATTGTCCTGTATCCGTTGTTTATCATCATGTTTATGAGACGGACAACGCTTCCTTCGCTCTCGCTCTGAACGAAGTCGAAGTCGACGCCGTTGTCACACAGCGTTTTCCTTATCCTCTCCCAATACTTATGCCTGCTGCCCGTGCGGTATTTGGGACAATACAGCACTCCCCACTTGTCTGTTGTCATGCCTGAGCCTTGTGTTATATGTCTTATTATATATTTTATTATATATTGCCGGTGCCGTTCTGCCGCTCACAGATTTCCAATATCATGGCGGTCTTCTCGTCCGTTGTCTTCATTGCATCTATCCAATTGATGTGAAAGCCGCGGCGCTCCATGCCCCGGAACCATGTCATCTGCCTCTTGGCAAACTGGTGAATTGCCGTTTCAAGCAATCCATACATCTGTGCATACGACAATTTACCCGTTATATATTCCGTAACAAACTTATATTCCAACCCGTAGTATATAAGGTCTTCTGCCTTTATTCCGCTGTCGAGCAATGCCATCACCTCGTCCACCATACCCTCGTCGAGCCTTTGCCTGAGACGCTGCGTAATCCTCCTCCGGCGTTCGTCACGCGGAATATCCACACCTATTATAATATACGGTATGTCAGGAAAGCTGCGCCCGCCGACGGGGACATTCTTATAGTATGTCTCTATCTCTATGGCACGTATTGCACGTTTCACGGTGTCCACATCGGTGGTATTGTGCATCTTGGAGTTGTTTTCGGCTTTAAGCCTTTCAAGCACCGCGGTAAGTTCTTCGAGCGTCTTGTCCGAAAGACTCTCGCGCAACTCCTTGTTTTCAGGCACGGGCATAAGCCTGTATCCGCCGAGCACAGCCTCAATGTACAGTCCGGTGCCGCCGCAGAGTATCGGCTGTGCGCTGCGTGACGCTATGTCCTCGTATGCCTGCAAAAAATCATGCTGATATTGAAACAGGTTGTATTTGGTTCCCGGCTCTACTATATCAATAAGGTGATAAGGTATCTTTCTGTCTCCCACGACATAGTCGGCAAGGTCCTTTCCCGTGCCGATATCCATACGCCTGTACACCTGGCGGCTGTCCGCACTTATTATCTCGCCTCCAACTTGAGCGGCGAGCGCGGCGGCAAGCGACGTCTTGCCTGATGCCGTAGGACCGAGTATGGTTATCATCTTGTTCATATACAAATGCAAAAATAACAAAAAAGCTGTTCTGTGCAAAACAGAACAGCTTTTTATTATAACATTATTGGCTTTATTGATTAGCCGTTAACCTTCTTCATGTGTGCGATAAGCTCGAGCACCTTGTTAGAGTAGCCGATCTCGTTGTCATACCAAGACACAACCTTAACGAATGTGTCTGTCAGTGCGATACCAGCCTTGGCGTCGAAGATAGATGTGCGTGTGTCACCGAGGAAGTCAGAAGAAACAACAGCGTCTTCTGTATATCCCAGAACACCCTTCAGCTCGCCCTCAGAAGCCTCTTTCATAGCTGCGCAAATCTCTGCGTATGTAGCCGGCTTAGCGAGGTTTACAGTAAGGTCTACAACAGAAACGTCCAGAGTAGGAACGCGCATAGACATACCTGTCAGCTTGCCGTTCAGCTCGGGGATAACCTTACCTACAGCCTTTGCAGCACCTGTAGAAGACGGGATGATGTTGCCAGAAGCAGCACGGCCGCCGCGCCAGTCCTTCATTGACGGACCGTCAACAGTCTTCTGTGTAGCTGTTGTAGAGTGAACGGTTGTCATAAGACCGTCTGTGATACCGAACTTGTCGTTCAAGACCTTTGCGATAGGAGCCAGACAGTTTGTTGTGCATGATGCATTGGAAACGAACTGTGTGCCCTTTTCATATTTATCGAAGTTTACACCGCAAACGAACATAGGAGTAGCGTCCTTTGAAGGTGCAGACATTACAACATACTTAGCGCCGGCATCGATGTGAGCCTGAGCCTTCTCCTGTGTCAGGAACAGACCTGTAGACTCTACTACGTATTCAGCCTCAACCTCGTTCCACTTCAGGTCAGCCGGGTTGCGCTCTGCAGTAACACGGATTTCCTTGCCGTTTACAATCAGCTTGCTGTTCTCTACGTCAGCCTCGATTGTGCCCTGGAAAGCACCGTGCATGGTGTCATACTTCAGCATATATGCCAAGTAGTCAACCGGACAAAGGTCATTGATACCTACAACCTGAATGTCATCGCGAGTCTGAGCTGCGCGGAAAACGAAACGGCCGATACGACCGAAACCGTTAATACCAATCTTAATCATTTCTTTTTTATTATTTTGGGTTAAAAACTTTTCCTTAAACATACCTATTTCTGCACCCGTTCATCGGCACATACTAATAACCTTAAAAGATGCCAACCGGCTTTTTTCAATCTTTTCGGCTGCAAAGTTACTATTTTTTTCTATATTTGCACACTATTCTATATTAAATATTATAAAAAACAAAACGTATGAGTAATTTTATAAACGAGTTCAAACAGTTTGCCGTCAAGGGCAATGCCGTTGACATGGCTGTGGGTGTCATCATCGGAGGAGCGTTCGGAAAGATTGTATCTTCAATAGTAGACGACATCATCATGCCGCCGATAGGCTGGATAATAGGCGGCGTAAACTTCTCCGACCTCAAGTTCACGCTTCCCTCGGTGGATGTCGCAGGGCTTGAAAAGCTGCAGCCGGCAACAATAAACTACGGCAACTTTATCCAGACAACGCTCGACTTCATCATCATCGCCTTCTGCGTTTTCCTTATGGTAAAGGGCATCAACCGCCTTTCAAAGAAGAAGGAAGAGGAGCCTGCTGCGCCTCCCGCACCACCTGCACCGTCGGCTGAAGAGAAACTGCTTGCCGAGATAAGGGACCTGCTGAAGGAGGAAAAGAAATAAGAAGTGTAAGCAATATGCCGTAAAACGGCAGCAATATGTAACCCGAAAAACATCCGCGGAAAAAGACAAACCACGCGCGGCAGACACCGGCAGCGGTGCTCTGCGGCGTGAATTTATGCGGAAAAGACGGTAAAAATACGCACTTTGAGGGGTAAAAATGCATGCTTTATGACTCAAAGATACGTGCTTTGGCATCCCGAAAGGGCACCTTTAGCAGTCAGAAAGGGCACCTTTAGCGGTCTTATATGCCGTCTTTACGCAAAGAAAGGGCATGTCCGGCTGCACAAATACGGCACTGGAGGCTATAACAAACTGTAGATTAGCGTATTGCGGCCGCACACTCATTTTGCCCGTTTTCAGCCCGACGGGAAATAAAAATTGGAAGAGGCGGCGTATTCCGGGGTTACGGAAAAGCAGAAAGAAAGGCAAAACGGGCATACAGGTTGCATTATGTCAGCACGGGACGTACGCCCCGCCGGCATGTTGCATTCTGTCTGCCGCAAACAGACATAAAGGAACAACTATGATACTTACAACAACTCCAACAATCGAGGGTCACACAATACGCGAATATAAGGGCGTGGTGACAGGCGAGACAATAATCGGTGCGAACTTTGTAAAGGACTTCTTTGCCGGAATACGCGACATCGTAGGCGGAAGAAGCGGAAGCTATGAGCGGGTGCTCATCGAGGGAAAGGACACGTCCATGCGCGAGATGCAGGAGCGTGCGGCGAAGCTTGGAGCCAACGCCATAGTGGGTATAGACATCGACTATGAGACCGTGGGACAGAACGGCTCGATGATTATGGTGGCGACAAGCGGCACGGCAGTGGTGATAGAGTAATCTAAGAAAGAAGAAGATGAAGGTACTACTTATAAACGGAAGTCCGCGCAAGGATGGAAACACCTGCGTGGCACTGGCGGAAATCGCACGTCAGCTTGCGGAACAGGGCGTAGACAGCGAGACGGTATGGGTTGGCAACAAGGCTGTACGCGGATGTATTGCCTGCGGCAAGTGCAGGGAGAACGGCGACAACCGCTGTGTGTTCGGCGATGATGTCACAAACACGGTGATAGGGAAAATGGAGGGATGCGACGCCATAATAATAGGTGCGCCGGTATATTGGGGACAACCGGCGGCACAGGCGCTCGCCCTTCAGCAAAGGATGTTGTATGCCGGCGGGGCAAACTTCACAGGCAAGCCGGCGGCAGCGGTATGCGTATGCCGCCGCGGCGGAGCCACCGCAGCATTCCAGACGCTCCAGATGCCGTTCCAGATGTGCAACATGCCGATAGTGACCTCACAATACTGGAACATCGTCTACGGGCGTGACAAGGGAGAGGCGGCACTCGACACTGAGGGAATGCAGACCATGCGCACGCTGGCAAACAACATGGCGTGGATGCTGAAGAAGATACACGGCATCGGGACAGGCGACAAACCGGAGCGCGAACCGTGGACGCCGATGAACTTTATAAGAGTTAATTAAGAAGTAATTTAATTAAGAATTAAGAAGTAAGAATTAAGAATTAGGGGGGGTAAGGGTTAAGAATTAAGAAAGAAGAATTAAGAAGGAAAAGTTGGATGGAGGGCAATTAATCCGCTTTTACTTCTTCATTCCTAATTCCTAATTAATGTGAGTTCGATGAAAAACTCATGCCATGCGCCCTGAAAGGGCAGCAGGCACATAGCCCGGGGCAGAGCGGAGCGGCACCC
>UQZX01000001.1 GCA_900545525.1 uncultured Prevotella sp. | reverse complement strand
GGGTGCCGCTCCGCTCTGCCCCGGGCTATGTGCCTGCTGCCCTTTCAGGGCGCATTCATATATTGAACCTGAACTCACCGAACTCACGTTAATTAGGAATTAGGACTGAAGAAGTAAAAGCGGATTAATTGCCCTCCGCCCAACTCTTAATTCTTACTTCTTAATTCTTAATTAATTTAACTCTTAATTCTTAATTATTTTAACTACCTTTGCAGCCCTAAACACGTAAGTATTAGTTTTAAGGACACACGTCTGTTATCAAATCAAGAAGAATATGAAAGCATTTGAGTTTAAGCCGCGCATGTTTACGGCACTTAAACATTATGACAAGAAAACGTTCACGGCAGACCTTATGGCGGGTATAATCGTGGGCATAGTGGCACTTCCGCTTGCCATAGCCTTCGGCATAGCATCAGGGGTTTCGCCTGAAAAGGGTATCATCACAGCCATAGTGGCAGGATTTATCATATCCGTCTTCGGCGGCAGCAAGGTGCAGATAGGAGGTCCTACAGGCGCGTTCATTATTATTATATACGGCATAATACAGCAGTACGGCATGCAGGGGCTGACCATAGCGACGCTAATGGCGGGCGTGTTCCTGATACTCTTCGGACTGCTGAGGCTCGGCACCATCATCAAATACATCCCCTACCCCATCGTGGTCGGCTTCACAAGCGGAATAGCCGTGACGATTTTCACCACGCAGATAAAGGACCTGTTCGGACTGACCGTGGACAAGATGCCGGGCGACTTCATAGAGAAGTGGATTGTATACATACAAAACCTCGGCACGGCGGATATATGGTGTGCCATTGTGGGCATACTGAGCGTCGTGATAATAAGCATCACGCCGCGGTTCAGCAAGAAGATACCCGGCTCGCTGATAGCCATAATCGTAATGACAGTGGCGGCGCTGCTGCTGAAAAACTTTGCGGGAGTAGGCTCGATAGAGACCATCGGCGACCGCTTCACTATAAATGCGCAACTGCCTGATGCGCAACTGCCGGGACTTACATGGGACACCATAAAGAGCCTCGTGTCTCCTGCGCTGACGATAGCCATACTCGGGGCAATAGAGTCGCTGCTGTCTGCCACCGTTGCTGACGGTGTCATAGGCGACCGCCACAACTCCAACACCGAGCTTATAGGTCAGGGCATTGCAAATCTTGCAACACCGCTGTTCGGCGGAATACCAGCAACGGGGGCGATTGCACGCACGATGACAAACATCAACAACGGAGGAAAGACCCCAGTGGCAGGCATCGTCCACGCCATAGTGCTCGTGCTGATATTCCTGTTCCTCATGCCCCTCGCACAATACATCCCCATGGCGTGCCTTGCGGGAGTTCTCGTGGTGGTGTCGTACAACATGTGCGGCTGGCGCTCGTTCATGGCTTTGATGAAAAATCCCAAGAGCGACGTTACGGTACTGCTCATAACATTCTTCCTCACGATAATATTCGACCTCACCGTTGCCATTGAGGTTGGACTGATAATAGCATGCCTTCTCTTCATGAAGCGCATGTCCGAGACAACGGACGTGAAGGTGATAATGGACGAGATAGACCCCAACGACGAGTCGGACATCAAGCTGGAGAACAACGAGCACCTCATAATACCCGACGGCGTGGAGGTATACGAGATTAACGGTCCTTACTTCTTCGGTGCGGGAAACCGCTTTGAGGAGATAATGGCACGCTTCGGCAACCGCCCGAAAGTGCGCATTATACGCATGAGGAAGGTTCCGTTTGTCGACTCCACCGGCATACACAACCTTACAAACCTGTGTACGATGAGCCAGAAAGAGGGCATACAGATTGTGCTGTCCGGCGTAAACCCGAACGTTCACGGCGTGCTTGCCCGCAGCGGCTTCTACGAGCTTTTGGGAGAAGAGAACATCTGCAGCCACATAAACATTGCGCTTGCGAAGGCAAAGGAGATTGTGGAACGGTAAAATTATTCGCCACCCGTGTAATAAAGCAGGGCAACATGCGTTGTTTATATATAAAATAAACATTAATTGCCTATGAAGTATTTTACACATGACGAAATCAACCCATCTGAAAAGACGCTTAACTTTATCCGGCAGATTGCATATACATACCGCGTCATAAAGATGAACGGACGCACGGAGGTATATTGCATCAACTAAAAAAAGCACAAATGGGAACGCTTGTATCACCTTCACTGCTCGCCGCAGACTTTCTTAACCTGCGGCGGGACATAGAAATGATAAACTCCAGCGATGCAGACTGGCTTCACCTGGACGTAATGGACGGTGTCTTCGTACCGAACATCTCTTTCGGCTTCCCTGTACTGGAAGCCGTTTCAAAGGCGTGCACCAAGCCTCTTGACGTGCACCTGATGATTGTAAGCCCCGAACGCTACATCAAACAGACGGCAAGGACGGGGGCTATGATGATGAACGTGCACTATGAGGCATGCACACACCTGCACCGCACTGTGGAGGAAATACACAACGAAGGGATGAAGGCGGGAGTGACACTCAACCCGTCTACGCCCGTAAGCATGCTCGAGGATATAATAAAAGATGTGGACATGGTGCTGCTGATGAGCGTAAACCCGGGGTTCGGGGGACAGAAATTCATACAGAACACCATTGACAAGGTGTACCGGCTGCGCGAACTTATAGCCCGCACCGGCTCAAAGGCACTGATAGAAGTGGACGGCGGCGTGCAGGAAGAGACGGCGCCACTGCTTGTAAATGCAGGCGTCGACGTGCTCGTGAGCGGCAGCTATGTGTTCAAGGCAGACAATCCGCACGACAAGATAAAGTGGCTTAAAAGTATCAAGGGATAACCGCAGGAGGCATAAAGCGGGAACCTGCCGTAAGGAAACACACCCTGAAGCTTACTCCAGCTGAAGCACCACATTGTGCTCGCGCGCCATTCTCCTCATGTTAAGTATGGCATAGCGCATGCGTCCGAGCGACGTGTTGATGCTGACACCTGTGGTCTCCGCTATCTCCTTGAACGACATTTCCTGATAAAATCTCATGAACACCACCTCACGCTGTGTGGCAGGAAGCAGGTTCATCATCTTCTTGACATCCTTAAGCACCTGTTCGTTTATAAAGTGCTCTTCGATATTAGAGTCTAGGATATCGCCCGACTTGATGTTTGAGAGGTCGTTGCCAGCCGCCGGCTCCACAATGTTCTGTGTGCGCGTGTCACGATATTTGTCCATAATGACATTATGGGCAATACGCATTATCCATGCCGAGAACTTGCCTGAAGTGGTGTACTTTCCCTGATGCAGCTTTGTAATAACCTTCACAAAGGTCTCCTGGAAGATGTCCTCAGCCTTGTCGTGGTCGTGAACTACAAATAAAATATATGAAAACAACTTGGACTGGTTACGCGAAAGCAACAAGTCAAAAGCCCCATTGTTTCCATCAATGTATGCCAGAGCCAATTCCTCATCGGTCAGTTCATTGATATTCTTCATTATTTATTTCATTTTATTTTTTGAAGTAAATGATGTTACAATAGGCTTCCTTCCTTTTTAAAATATTTAGTTATTAGTCCTTAATGACTGCAAATATACGAATAAGTCGAGAACAAAACAACAAATTTATTTGTTTTTTGTCGAGCGGAAGTATATAAGACGTAGTCGGAGACGAAGTCAAATATACGAATAAGTCGAGAACAAAACAACAAATTCATTTGTTTTTTGTCGGGCGGAAGTATATAAGACGTAGTTTATACGAAGTCAGATATACGGATAAATACTTAGCCTGCACAATTTTTTCACATATTTGTTTGACCACAGGCTAAAAGGCGTTGCATATCCGCTTATGAAAGAAGAACTTAATGTATGTGGCATATATCATAAAAAAGAGGTTGACGCAGGATGCTGTCAACCTCGAAAGTGATTTCGTAAAACTATCGAAATCATAAATAAGATATCGCAAATATAAAGTTTTATAATGACAACAACAAACTTTTTATATTAAAAATCAATATATTTAACATTTAGTCTTGCATATACGGCACATAGCCCTTTCATTGTGCACGAATTGCCTTGACAGACAAGGAGATTGAATATTGGCATGAAATCCCAATTATTCTAAAAAACGGAATGCGGATGATAATTAATTATAATATAATGTGTATCTTTGCATAAGATAAGCTGCGCCTCAGCAATTACAAGCGAGCTTGATTGCGTTCGGCTTGCATTATCTTTGCATAAGATAAGCTGCGCCTCAGCAATTTCAAGCGGGCTTGATTGCATTCGGCTTGCATTATCTTTGCATAGTTTGTGAAAACATCTGAACGAAAATCAAACTACATATCGGAGCGGGTGCTCCGGACAACTACAAATGTAAAAGAGTCAAACTTAAACCGAATACATTATAATTTTAATTTTATGAGACATCTAAAAACATTATTGTTATGCCTCCTGTTCCCTATGGCAATGACGGCATCCGTATGGGACACGGAGTACAAACAGATTGAGAAAAACATCAAGGCTCCGGTATTTGCCGACCGCATTTTCAACATCACAAAATACGGAGCTTCCGTAAAGGCGACTGCGGCAAAGAACCAAAAGGCGATAAACAAAGCTATCATCGCATGCAACAAGGCTGGCGGCGGACGCGTGGTAATACCGGCAGGAAAATGGAACACCGGAGCAATAACACTGAAAAGCAATGTAAATCTTGTTGTAAGCAAAGGTGCAGAGGTTATCTTCGCCTTCGACCGCGACCTGTATCCCCTGGTATACACCCGCTGGGAAGGGCTGGACATAATGAACTATCAGCCGTGCATATATGCCATAGACTGTGAGAACATCGGACTGACAGGCGAGGGAATTGTAAACGGCAACGGAAGCAACGAGCGCTGGTGGTACATGAAAGGAAACAAACACCACGGTTATAAGGAGGGAGTTGACGAATGGCAGGGAACGGCAAAGGTGGGCACGCGTGCCGAACTGCTGAAGATGAGCGACAACCGTGTGCCGGTGGCAGAACGCGTATTCGGCAAGGGAAAGGGTCTGCGCCCGCAGCTTGTGAACTTCGTGCGCTGCAACAATGTAATCATAGAGGGTGTCGAACTGCTTAACTCTCCGTTCTGGGTTATGCACCCGCTATTCTGCAAGAACCTCACTGTAAGGAACGTGAAGGTGTTCAACGAAGGTCCGAACGGTGACGGCTGCGACCCCGAGTCGTGCGAGAACGTGCTCATAGAGGGATGCACCTTCCATACGGGCGATGACTGCATTGCCCTGAAGAGCGGACGCAACGCCGACGGTCTTAACGCAAACATACCGTGCAAGAACGTGATAATACGCAAGTGCACGATGGCTGACGGACACGGAGGCGTGGTGATTGGCTCAGAGATATCGGGCGGATGCGACAACATCTTTGCAGAGGACTGCAAGATGGACTCGCCAAACCTTGACCGCGTACTGCGCATAAAGACGAACACATGCCGCGGCGGCATAATACAAAACGTATACATGCGCAACATAGAAGTGGGACAGTGCGCCGAGGCCGTTATGCGCATCAACCTTGTCTACGAGCCCAACGAGATTGCGGAGCGCGGGCATATACCGACAGTACGCAACATATTCATGGAAAACGTTACATGCCAGAAGTCGAAGCACGGCGTGCTGATAAACGGCCTGGATGATGAGGACCGCGTATACAACGTGCATGTAAAGAACTGTACGTTCAACGGACTTGCAGCAGACCCGATAAAGGCAACGGGCAAGAGCCACGACATTTATTTTGAAAACATTACAACAAACTGGAAATAATAAAGAGATTTAAGAGGACCCGAAGAGCTCCGGGCTGCCCGAGTCCTCTTAAACTTCCTAAAAACTTCAAACAACAAACATGAAAAAGACAAACATCCTTCTTTTTCTTCTGCTCCTCCCGCTGACAATGCTTGCCGACGGTTGGGACGAAGGAATGTACAGAAAAATCGAGGCACGCATCGTTGCCCCGACATTTGCAGACGCCACATACAACATTACAAAGTATGGCGCATCGACAAAAGCCACGGCGGCAAAGAACCAAAAGGCAATACTTAAGGCAATAGACCTGTGTTCGAAAAAAGGCGGCGGCAAGGTTGTTGTGCCTGCAGGCACGTTCATGACCGGCGCAATAACGCTGAAGAGCAATGTAAACTTGGTACTTGAAAAAGGTGCGGTGCTGAAATTCGCATTCCAGCCCGAGCTTTATCCGCTTGTCTATACAAGATACGAGGGTCTTGACCTGTACAACTACTCACCGTGCATATACTCGAACGGTGCAAAGAACATTGCTATAACAGGTGAGGGAACTATCGACGGCAACGGAAACAACGACACCTTCTGGCAGTGGACAGGCGTGCCCTACTTCGGATATGACGAGAAGAAGACAACGGAAAACTGCCGTTTCCCCGCCCCAGGACAGACAATGGGCTACCGCGACCAGCTGCAGCAGATGTGCGAGGACAACACTCCGCTGGAAAAGCGCGTGTTCGGAATGGGCAAGGGACTGCGCATGCAGCTCGTGAACCTCGTGAACTCGGAGAACATCCTTATAGAAAACGTCACAATGCTCAACTCTCCGTTCTGGGTAATGCACCCGCTGTTCTCAAAGAACATCACCGTGCGTGGCGTGAAGGTGGAGAACGAAGGGCCTAACGGCGACGGCTGCGACCCTGAGTCGTGCGAGGACGTGCTGATAGAAAACTGCGTGTTCGACACGGGTGACGACTGTATCGCCATTAAGAGCGGACGAAACGGTGACGGACGGCGCGACGGACGCCCGTCGAAGAACATCATCGTGAGAGGATGTACGATGAAAGACGGACACGGAGGCGTGGTCATCGGTTCTGAGATATCAGGCGGATGCAACAACGTGTTTGTAGAGAACTGCCGCATGGACTCGCCAAACCTCGACCGCATACTGCGCATAAAGACAAACTCGTGCCGAGGCGGAGTGACCGAAAATGTATATATGAGAAACGTAACGGTGGGCGTATGCAAGGAGGCAGTTATGCGCATCAACCTGCATTACCAGCCGAAAGAAGCCGCAGAGCGCGGACATAACCCGACTGTACGCAACGTATGGATGGAGAACGTTACATGCAAAAAGTCGAAATACGGTATACTCCTCAACGGTCTGGAAGACGAAAGCAACATATATAATATAAATGTAAAGAACTGTACGTTCAACGGTGTTACTGAAGAACCGGTGCGCCGCACAGGCAAGAGCCACGACATAAACTTCGAGAACCTCAAGATAAACGGCAACATAATACTTGCCGAGGCGCCCTACTCCACATACAGCGAGTGGATGGCAATGTCGGAAATACAGCGCAACCCAGACCCCACAATGATTGATTTCGCGACAAAGCCCAAGTGGGGATATGTGGTCGGGATAGAGCTGGAAGCTCTTCTTGACGCATGGCAGGCACACAAGAACGAAAAGATAATAAGCTATCTCAAGGAATATCCTGCAAAGATGATCGACGCAAAGGGCAACATCACCGGATATAAATACGAAGACTTTAATCTTGACAACACGCGTCCGGCACGCTTCATACTGCGCATGAACAACCTTTTCCCCGAAGCAAAGAACGAAATCGCGCTGCGCACCGTCTTCAAACAGCTGGAGAAACAGCCGCGCACCACAGACAAGGTGTGGTGGCACAAGGCGATATATGCCAATCAGGTGTGGCTCGACGGCGTGTACATGGGACATCCGTTCTACACAATGGCAGCCCCGATACTGAAAGGAGAGAAGAAGGCAGAGAAGTACTACAACGACGCACACGAGCAGATAGCGAAGACTTTCAACCGCACATTCGACGAGAAGACCGGACTGTGGAAGCATGCGTGGGACGAAACGCGCACAATGTTCTGGGCAGACAAGGAGACAGGACTGTCAAAGCACACATGGGCACGCGCCCAGGGCTGGTATGCCATGGCAATACTTGAGGTCCTTGATGCCCTGCCCAAAGACAACAAACACCGCGACGACTTCATCAAGATGCTCAACAAGGTGATGAAAAACACCGTGAAGTATCAGGACGAGAAGACCGGAGTGTGGTATGACGTGATGGATGTAAAGGATCCGCGCAACTATCTTGAGGCAACGGCATCTTCTATGTTTGCATACGTACTGCTGAAAGGCTCACGTCTCGGATATTTTGACAACAGCCTTAAAGAGGCAGGCATAAAGGCATACAAGGGAATACTGAAGCAGTTTGTACGTGTAAATGCCGACAAGACAATATCGCTTACACGCTGCTGCGAGGTGTCGGGACTCGGTCCGGGCATAAACAAATACGTTCTGAAGGCTGCCCCAAAGGTAAAAGAGAACAGACGCCGCGACGGTTCGTTTGAATATTACATAAGCGAACCCATACGCGACAACGACGGTAAGGGTGTAGGTCCGTTCATCTGGGCATCGCTTGAGATGGAACGCATGGGATATAATGTGGGGAGTCTTTAAGACGCAAGACATAATGAACGCAGCCATTACACCTTATTATATATAGGAACTTGGCAAACAAACTAATAAACAATGAAAAGAATTATATCAGGATTTATTACAGCCGCCGTACTCAGTACGACGGCTGTTGCGCAGACTGCGCAGGCTCCGGCATTTCCGGGAGCGGAAGGGCACGGACGGTACGTGACGGGAGGACGCGGTGGCGTAGTAAAACATGTCACAAATCTAAATGACAAAGGTACAGGTTCATTCAGGGATGCCGTATCAGGCTCTTCAAAAAAAATTGTAGTATTCGACGTGGCTGGAGTTATCCCACTGTCATCAGACCTCACAATCGGTGCAAACACCACAATCATGGGACAAACCGCACCATACCCGGGAATCACGCTCCGCTACAAGACACTTCGCTGTGCCAATAACATAATAGTACGCTACATCCGCATACGCCGCGGACAGGAGCATACCACGACAGACAGTGAGTTTGACGGCGGCGATGCTATATGGGACAGGCAGAAAACAGGAATGATTTTCGACCACTGCTCATTAAGCTGGAGTACAGACGAAGTTGCATCCTTCTACGACAACAACAACTTCACAATGCAATGGTGTACAATAGCAGAAAGCCTGACAAATGCCGGACACTCAAAAGGAGCGCACGGATATGGAGGAATTTGGGGAGGAAAGCTTGCAAGTTTTCATCATAACCTGATTGCACACGTTACAAACCGTGGTCCGCGTTTCAATGGTGCACGATACGGGTGGACCGGATATACAAACAATAAATTATACAATACATATAAATGGGCAAATCCTGCACAGGCAGAAAACGTGGACTTCCGTAACTGTATAATGTACAATGCACAAGGTACATGCTATGGCGGTCCAGGTGGAGGACAGATAAATATAGTAAACAACTACTATAAAGCAGGTCCGAGCGGTAACGGGAACCAAGAACGCGTGACACTGGTAACGGTTTCCACCAGCAATAACTCAGACAAAAATCACCCTGAATATTATGGAATGACAAGCCGATACTATATATCCGGGAACACAACAGAGACTACAGCCGGAAAGAAAACATCAAACAAAGATTGGAACGGAGTAGGCTATGACAGTGGCGTATTTACCATAAACGGTGAAAAATATTCAAAAGACGTGAAAAATATGTACGGAGATGCCGTTAAGCATGTGGCTAACTCCAATGGCGACATGTGCGTAAGAATTAAAATGGACGAGCCTGCACCAACAGGAGATATAACCACACATGCAGCAGACAACACATATAATAAAGTTCTTGAATATTGCGGAGCATCACTTTACCGCGACAACGTTGACGCACGCTACGTTGAAGAAGTTAAGACTGGTACGGCTACATACAAAGGCTCCGTTACAAAAAAGTGGGGATTGATAGACCTCGTATCTGATGTCAACGGTTATACAGAGGAAAACTTTGGTACGGGCAAACATCCTGAGAACTTTGACACCGATAATGACGGTATTCCTGATGAATGGGAGATTGCCAACGGACTTAATCCCAATGATGCAAGCGATGCAACGAAGACCACTATAGACACTAAAGGATGGTATACGAACATTGAAGTCTATGCCAACTCGCTGGTTGAGCATATAATGAAAGGCGGGAACGCCGATGCCGAGTCTGCCGTTGACGAGTACTATCCTGCATTAAAGACAACAGGCATAAGCAACAGCACCATGACATCCGAGGTATCAAAGATAGAATACTTCTCTCTTGACGGTCGCAAAATTGAACAGCCGGCACAGGGCATAAGCATACGTAAGATTACTTATACCAACGGTACATCTGCCACGGATAAGGTAATACGCAAATAAAGGCGGCTGATACCTTTTGCATCTACAACATAAGCAGTCGGGAACATTCCCGGCTGCTTTCTTTTTTTACTTAGCCTCAACCGAATGACTTCACTGCATCAAAGATGCTGCAATACAAGCCTCAATATTTCAAGCAAATACTTGTTTTATAATAATATTTTATGTAATTTTGAAGTTGTATTTTAAATTTGCATAGAACATGGATGGCAAGTACATACACCGGAACATAGAAAGTGTAATAACAGAAGCGGCAAAATACTTCACTGTTATCACGGTGACAGGTCCGAGACAATCGGGCAAGACTACAATGATAAAGCATCTTTTCAACAATCTGAAGTATTATTCTCTTGAAGACCTTGATACGAGAAGTCTGGCTGAAGAAGACCCTGTACGCTTCCTTCATTTACATGAAGAAGGGATGATACTTGATGAGGTGCACAATGTCCCACAACTGTTATCCTATATACAAGGCATAGTAGATGAAAATCCGGGAAAGAGATTCATCCTTTCCGGCAGTTCCAATTTCGCACTGCTGAAAAAGGTATCACAGTCACTGGCTGGAAGAACTGGAGTATTCGAACTGTTGCCTTTCTCATATAAAGAAGTTGGTGATGTGGAGTATATAAATAATGTGGACGAGTTGTTGTTTAACGGACTATATCCTGCTATTTGTAGTGGCAAGAACATTCCTAAATTCCTCTATCCTGCATACATCAAGACTTATCTTGACAAAGATGTCAGGGATTTGCTTACTGTAAAGAACATGACACAGTTCAATATCTTCCTGAGATTATGCGCCGGAAGAATAGGTTCGGTGTTCAATGCCTCTGAGATAGCAGGCGAAGTAGGCGTGTCGTCTGTCACAATACAATCGTGGATGTCTATACTGCAGGCATCATATATCATATACTTGATGCCACCATACTTTGAGAACAGCCGCAAGCGACTGACAAAAGCCCCCAAACTGTATTTCTGCGACACAGGATTGGCTTGTTGCCTGCTTGGAATTGAAAGTGCCGAACAACTTACCTTCAACAAAATGCGTGGACACTTGTTTGAGAACCTCATCGTGATGGAGTTACTGAAACACCGGCTTAATGAAGGCAAAGAGAGCGACTTATACTTCTATCGCGACTCCAACCAGAACGAGATTGACGTACTGAAAGGCAACATCAACGCCATGGAGGCAATAGAAATAAAAAGCTCGATGACCTACAGTAAGGCTTTCGCAAAAGCACTACTAAAAGTCAACGACTGGGTAAAGGCAGATATCACGAAAAAGACCATCGTGTATGCAGGGGATTTAGAAGATCCGCATGGGGATATCAGGTTGGTAAACTTCCGTAATCTTTACGGCGAGTATACAAAATTGTAATTTCACTTTAAAGAAAAAATAAATTATAAAGAATAAAGCGGCAAATGAAAAATACATCATTCGCCGCTTTATATATATATACGCCAGTTCGGTATACGATTAGAACAATGATAGTTGTTTATAGTCCTAGTAGTGCTTGAAATTGTCAAAAGTGCCAAAGGGAAACATAATCAGAATCGTCATAATCTCACTGTCAGACATGCTGGCTGCACGTTTACGGCGGGCTATGCCATTTGAACTCAGAAGAGGACTGTTTTTAATCTCATCATCAAATTTCTTGCTAAATTAATCTGTAGCACAGAAAAATTCTGCAATTTTGTCATTGGTAATCATGGGCTTGTTCTTTTGTTTAACTTTATAAGTAACTGTAAACCACCTATAAAGGTACAAAAAATACCCCAGATGACTTCCTGTCATTTGTGTTAAAGTACCTTTCATTTGTTAAATACATCCGTAATTTTTGTCCATAAAAAATTGCAAAACAGAAAAACTTCTGCACAAAAATGATGAAATGTGCATCTTGTTTCAGAAAAACACTGACGATTTCAATGCCGTTTATGCACAAATCAATAATCGTTGTGCAACAAAACGGGGACTATATATTTTTTTTAACATCTCCTTCGTGCTTTTCTGCTCGTTTTTACAACCTCCGAAAACATGTTTCAGCATGGTTTCCACAACATTTAATACTGTTTTACTTCACATTTAAATATTCCTTACTTCACAACGGATTATTAATTGTATCGTAATTTGATATTAATTGCACGGTAAAACAGTATTAATTGCGGTGTAATTAATACTCAGTTGCGAAGTAAGGAAGCATTAAATGTTGAGTAATTAATACTTAAATAACAGAAAATTTATACGTTTTTAAGCGTCAGTAAGAACATAACATATTGGAAGACAACACATTGCAACAAAGCATGTCATGCGGGATATAATTATAAAAACCAACAAAAATTACACTCGCTGAGTTTTGCGTATTTGTAAGAAGAACTAAAGCCCGTGCAGAAATATCGTCAAGGAAATGTTAAAATAAAGTTAGCTTTGTTTCGTCGTACTCACGTTATTGACCCTTTACACAGTTTTTTACCTTATAAAAATAATAAAAAAAGAAAAATTGAGAAATTTAACAGTAGCCATTGCACTTTTGGCTACTGTTAGTAGTTCAGCAGCTTATTTAGCTACAACGTCAGTATCAAATTCAGCAGACACAGAGAATGATAGTTTACTGCTGAATCACTCTGAATCATGCAAGTATTGTAACGGTCAAGGCACTTATGATTGTAACATGTGTGATGGCGATCCTGAAGGAATGAGAACTTGTTCAATGTGTCAGGGAGAAGGTACAATTACCTATCGCGATGGAAGCAAAGAAAAATGTGAAAGTTGCAATGGAAAAGGAAAATTCGAATGTGGTTATTGCAAGAAAGGGAAAAGGACTTGTACTGCTTGCAATGGAACAGGGGAACAAAGATATTTGGGACGTTAATTAACTCTCCATGTATTTTTCACAGTACAAAAAGGGGTATTGTAGAAACTTTTAAGTCTCTTCAATACCTTTCTTTATGACATTACAAATTAACAGTTGAAAATCTTCCGAACACTCATGATTACAAATCCGCACGAACAAAGTAATTCCAATCCATAAAAAATGTCGT
Organism: uncultured Prevotella sp.; assembly: GCA_900545525.1. GTDB lineage: Bacteria > Bacteroidota > Bacteroidia > Bacteroidales > Bacteroidaceae > Prevotella. The sequence continues at coordinate 178,225 of UQZX01000001.1, read as the reverse complement.
CTGCAAACTTTATGCTACAGACGACATTTTTCAATTCTACTTTTATTTTATAAATTACTACTCCCACTCTATCGTCGATGGCGGCTTTGACGAGATGTCATAACATACGCGGTTAACGCCGCGCACCTTATTTATTATCTCGTTGGAAACCTTCGCCATGAAGTCGTACGGCAGATGCGCCCAGTCAGCCGTCATGGCATCTGTGCTGGTAACGGCACGCAATGCTACAGGATTTTCGTATGTACGCTCATCGCCCATCACGCCCACGCTGCGCACGGTAGACAGCAGCACGGCTCCCGCCTGCCATATCTGGTCGTAGAGCGAAACCTCTATCTCACCGTCTGTCATTGCCGCCGGCACCCCTGCTGCAAGCACCTTGCGCGCCTCTTCGCCCGAGAGACGGACCTTGTAGTTGCGCAAACCGCGGATATAAATATCGTCGGCATCCTGAAGCACGCGCACCTTCTCACGCGTGATGTCACCCAATATGCGTACGGCAAGCCCCGGACCGGGGAAAGGATGACGCGTGATGAGATGCTCCGGCATCTCAAGCTGGCGCCCCACACGGCGCACCTCGTCCTTGAAGAGCCATTTAAGCGGTTCGCAAAGCTGCAGGTGCATCTCCTCGGGAAGTCCGCCAACGTTATGATGACTCTTTATCACCTTGCCCGTAATGTTAAGGCTCTCTATACGGTCGGGATAGATAGTTCCCTGCGCAAGCCACTTCGCACCGGTAATCTTCTTTGCCTCGGCATTGAAAACCTCCACAAAGTCGCGCCCTATAATCTTGCGCTTCTGTTCAGGGTCTGTAATTCCCGCAAGGTCGTTAAAGAACTTCTCGCTTGCATCCACGCCTATGACGTTCAGCCCGAGACACTCATAATCGTGCATCACATCACTGAACTCATTCTTGCGCAGCATGCCATGGTCTACAAATATACATGTAAGGTTCTTTCCTATGGCGCGGTTAAGCAGCACGGCAGCAACCGAAGAGTCGACACCCCCGCTCAATCCCAGTATCACACGGTCGTCACCCAACTGATGTTTAAGCTCTGCAACAGTCGTATCAACAAACGATGCCGCGCTCCAGTTCTGCTTCGAACCACAGATATCCACAACAAAGTTGCTCAGTAGCTGCGTGCCCTGCACCGTGTGGAACACCTCGGGATGGAACTGAACCGCCCATACCGGCTTTTCTGTCGAAGCGTATGCCGCATACTTGACATCAGCAGTAGAGGCGATGCACTCAAAGCCTTCAGGTATCGCCGTTATGGTATCGCCGTGGCTCATCCAAACCTGAGAATTCGGAGTGAAACACTTGAACAGCGGATTGTCCGTATCTATCGTTGCCAGATTGGCACGCCCGTACTCACGCGAGTCCGCCTTCTCAACACGCCCGCCCAGCGTATGCGATATGAACTGCGCACCATAACAGATGCCGAGAACCGGAAGCCTGCCAATAAAACGCTCAAGATTAACCTTGAAAGCCTCCGGGTCGTGCACGGAATAGGGTGACCCGCTGAGGATTACACCTATCACATCCGCGTCGTCTTCCGGATACTTGTTGTAAGGCAAAATCTCACAAAACGTGTCAAGCTCGCGGACACGGCGTCCGATAAGCTGCGTGGTCTGTGAACCGAAATCGAGAATAATGATTTTTTGTTGCATGTTATTTTGTCTTTATATTTGAAATATCACTATATAAAAGCCTTATTCCTGCTGACATAATGCAAGCCGAATGCAATCAAGCTTGCTTGGAATTGCTGAGGCGAAGCTTATCTTCTGCAAAGATAATACATTTTCCGCAAGAGTTACGACACTATGCACCGATATTCTTCAACGAACGCTTTTTCCGATGCCCTCATCTCTTCACAGAACATGGAATAAGCCGCCTGTTCCTGCGGCACGGGCAACCCGAGCTTCACAATCCTACCTTCCGCATTCTCTATTCCAAGCACCCTCTTATACGGGCTTGGTCCTCTGAACGGGAATAACAACAACCCCACCGTTGCTTTCCAACGATACATATATGTTATGGTCTTATAATACACCGCCGTTGCCTTCTCCTCACCATAATTATCCCCTGTGTCCAGCGGCATATACTTTGCATCAGCCACAACGGTCATGTCCTTTGACAGATAGTCGGGTATAATCTGCTGGCTGCCGTTGTCGAAAAGCCACCATTTCCTGCCTTTATTCTTATAAAAATGACTGAGAATATCTTTCATCACAATGCCGACATATTCTTCCCAAAGCCATGCCCCGTCGAACAGTACGCCATACACCTCATCCCTTTCATTTCCGTATTTAAGCCGTTCATGGCGCAATATCCGCAGACATATCCTGCGCAAAGGCTCATAATCATGTAAAAGCGGATGACGGAAAGGACATAAATTCCGGTTGATTATTGTCTGCCGGCTGTTTCTGTCGTATGAACATGTGACATCTTTTATCATTGAAACAAACTTCCTTGTCTCCGCATCACCGCCCAGCACATCTGCCCCGCATCCCACGCTCCTGACATGTTCTACCGTATGCCGTATAAGCTGATTAATACTGTTGTCGTATACATATTCCCTCGTACGGTAAGAAACACTTCCCTTAAAAGGGATGTTCTCCCTTATATGCCTGCATATATCTATCGTGCCGCGCACGTCCGCATCATTATGCCGCCTTGTCGTGTATTCACGATAAAGCCCCTGCCGCAACGCTTTTTTCAGATAATAAGGAAACATATACAACATGAAGTCGAACACGGGGTCGCCTGTCGTATTGTGCCTCATGTCAAATATATTTATGCCATAAACCTTTTGCAGCATATAATGCAGAAACATATCCTGCCTTTTCCTATCAAAACATTTCCCGTCTGGTTTCAGTCCCGGCGTGAAGCGTGAGCGTATGGTCAGGCGCGTGCCGTTGCGCCCTACAAATCCCAATATGCTCTTCGTACTTACCGCACGTTTCCCTTCATCGAAGTCACAAATGGCGTTCCGCCCAAAATCCGCGTCATACGTATCAAAGCTGTGAGGAAACACCAACAGTTGCGGACATTCTGAGATACAGCGTATTGCCGCAATGCCGCGTATGTCGTCCGCCTCCTCCGCCGGAACCTCCGCATTCTGCCTCCAGTCAGTTGTTATCATGCTCCTTATATGTTACCATAATAGGCATGTTCCAGCTTCCTCAGACATTCTTCCGCATCAGCCATACCGCGCAGATATTCCTTTAACAAGCCCTTCAGCTTCAGTTTCCACAACGCGCCGTAATCTTTCACGTTGACAAAATAAGATGCTCCGACATGATATGACGAGTCCAGGCCGTCTGTTGCGGATATGGCTTCATTAAGCCTCATCATGCACATTTTCGCATTATCATCAAGATTCATGTTTGCGGCACTCTCCTCTGCCGTTATCTCATGAAAGGCAAAGCGGCGGCGCATGGCAAAGTCCATGCTCTCCACACTGCGGTCGATGTCGTTCATCGTACCTATTATATATACATTCTCCGGAACATAGAACCCGTCCTTGAACGGGTCGCCGTCATCCGCAATCATGTTCTGATACTGCGTACATACCTTTCCTCTCCTTCCCCTGTAGCCAGGGTCTATGGAAAAGAACAGCTCACCGAATATCTTTGATATCTCGCCGCGGTTTATCTCGTCTATGATAAAGACAAACACCTCAGGCTTCGTGTCCGGCATGCCCATACGGCGTTTCGCCCTGTCCAACAAGTTCTGCAATATCCAGCCATACTCCACATAATCAACCGTACTTGTCCGTCCTTCCGTAAGGCTGGATATCATTTCCCAATAATCATGCCTGCCAAGCGAAGACAAATCATATTTGTTTTCTGCCACGAACTTCTCAAACATCAGTCTTATATTGTCTTCCTTCAATGCCCTCGGGCTTCTGTCCGTATCCCTGTATTCTATCCGTCCCTTGTCGTTGACTCTCAGCGGATAGCTCTTGCCGTTGTTGTAATATTCTGTTATCTTGCCCGATTTGATGTCATTCACAATACTTTCATACAGCACGCCGAATGTCGTGCCGCCTGCGCACGTACGATATATGGCACCGGCACAGAATTTCTTAAACACGCCGTCCTTTCTCTCAAATCCGATATTGCCGTTCTTATCCGGTGCCGTGGGGCGCAGACCCTCCACAAAGTCGGTATAGTCGTATGAAGGATGAAACTGCACAAACGCACAATGCTGCTTAAAGCAATCATCGTCTTCAAAATTGTCAGGCACATCACTGCCGTATATCATACGTGCCGCGAGCTGTCTTGCAAGATAGGTCTTGCCCGTTCCGGGCGCCCCGTTGAAAATCACGTTACGGTTCTCTCTCAACAGCCTTATATAGCTATCCATGGTCTCCTGCTTTTGCTGCATCAAATTCTTATTTTCATTAAAGTATACTTTTACCTGCCACGGCAGTGTTATGATATCATAACTATCCGTATGAGGCACGTGCTTCTTAAAAAACTGCAATATGGCATGACTGTTTTTAAACCAGTTGCCGCCTTCATATTCAGGAAGCCGGCATCCGAATTCCTGCATATTATGATACAAGTCCCACAAATGCCCTTCCTGCACCACCGTACACAGCAGTTCCGGCTGCAACGATGCGACAAGCCTGTTTGTAGCACTTCGCCTGTCCTGCTTTGTAAACTTCCTGATAAAGTCTTTTATCTTGAAGTATACATCCCATTGCGGTTCGTCCTGATTCTCTGCGATTATTTTGAGCATCGGTGCCAGTTCTGCCCAATGGCTCTTTATTCCGGACATTTCATCTTTCGTAAAATATCCCTGCTGTAACGAGGCGATACAATGACCGCCCCGTTGTTCAAAGAACATTTTAAAGACATCCCGGTCCCAGTCTTTCCAGTCTGTCTTCGTCAGGGCTTCTTTTATGAACAGCGGCACCATTCTCTTGTAATTCGCCCGCCAGTCATCCCAGACATCAATCCTGTTCAATATCTCTTCAAAAGACAAACTGCACATAACATCAAAATCATCACATGTCGCATTCTTTCAGAAACTCCTCCGCATCTTTCAGAGTGTCGAGCTTTCCCACGTCCATCAGTCTGAGGTCGTTCTTCAGATATCCCTTTATGTTTGCACCGCTGTCCGCGCCAAGATAAAAGTCCATTATGCCGAACTTGTCGGGATAGTTCTCAAGCAAAGGGAACAGACGGGGAGAGAATATATGAATACCTGAGAAAGCGAACTTTTTAAATGAAGAATGAAGAATGAAGAATGAAGAATTATCATTTGCACATACACCTGACAAGGCTTCATTGCTATTATCATTATTATTTAATGAAGAATTATCATTTACACATCCGCACGGCATGGCTTCATTATTGTAATTATCATTCTTCATTCTACATTCTTCATTCTTCATTTTCACCTCTCCCGTTTCCACATTTGTCCATCCCCTCAACGTCATGCCGTCATCAAAAAGCAGGTAGCGGCGCGTTTTACGGTCGCTTACAAGCAGCGTCGCATCGTTTCCGGTGCTGCTGTCGTAGAACTTTCTGATGTCTACATTGCTCAGTATGTCAACATTATGGATTAATACAGGCTCATCCGGAGAAAACAACGGAGCGGCTTTCTTTATGCCGCCACCCGTCTCAAGCAACATTTCCGACTCGTCGCTGACACGTATGTCAACGCCAAAATTGTCATTAGCTGCAAGAAAAGACTTTATCTGTCCGGCAAAGTGATGCACATTCACGACAATACGCCCAACGCCGGCGTCCTTCAGCTTCATTATAACATGCTCTATCAGAGGCTTGCCCCCTACTCTCACCAGCGCCTTGGGCATACTGTCGGTCAGCGGTTTAAGACGTGTACCAAGCCCTGCGGCGAATATCATTGCCTGCATATTCTTATCTTTATTTGTCCAAAATCATTCATCTGCTCACACTCTTGCTCCAAGAACCGTCTCTATACCCTGCTCCCTATGGCATATATGCACCTCCACGCCATACTTCTCATTAATGTATTCAGCCAGATGCTGTGCCGAATACACGCTGCGGTGCTGACCTCCCGTACATCCGAAACAGAACATCAGACTCGTAAAACCGCGCTGAATATACCGCTGCACATGGGCATCGGCAAGCTTGTATACACTCCCGAGGAATGTCAGTATCTCACCGTCGTCCTCAAGAAAACGTATCACCGGCTCGTCAAGCCCGGTAAGTTTCTTGTACGGCTCATACCTGCCGGGATTGTGCGTGCTGCGGCAGTCGAACACATATCCGCCCCCGTTGCCCGACTTGTCCTCGGGTATTCCCTTACGGTAAGAGAAGCTGTAGACCGTCACGACAAGCGGTCCCTTGCCGTCATACTTCGAGTATGTTGCCGGACCGTCGGCGGGATGTGCCTTATATATATTGTTGTCTGCCGTCCTGTATCCGTCGGAACGGCTCACCACCTCACCCTCTATCATGGAGAATTGCGGCAGACATGTCAGCCGCTTGAGCATGTCCACCATGTAAGGATAAGGGAAGACGTCAAGCTTAAGCAGTTCGCGCAGATTACGGATTGCCGGCGGTATGCTGTCTATAAAATGCCTTTTCCTCTCAAAATATCCGCGGAAGCCATACGCCCCGAGCACCTGCATGGTGCGGAAAAGCACGAAAAGGCACAGGCGTTCTACGAAGTGGCGCACGGAAGGCACCTCTATATAGTTCTTCAATGAATTATAATATTCGTATACAAGTTCTCTCCTGAGCTTGTTGGGATACAACGCCGATGCCTGCCACAGGAATGATGCCACGTCGTAATAGTAAGGTCCCTTGCGTCCGCCCTGGAAGTCTATGAAGGAAGGATTGCCTTCTTCATCCACCATTATGTTGCGCGCCTGAAAGTCACGGTACATAAAACTGTCCGTCGGTTCTGCCGTCAGGTCCTTGGCAAACAGGCGGAAATTTGCCTCAAGCTTCAGCTCATGAAAGTCAAGTCCTGCGGGTTTGAGGAAACAATACTTAAAATAGTTGAGGTCAAAAAGCACACTTTCCACATTAAACTCCGGCATCGGGTAACACTGCGACCAGTCAAGCCCTCGCCCGCCGCGTATCTGTATCTCCGGCAGCATGCGCACGGCTTTGACAAGCAGCTGCCTTTCCTTCTGGTTGTAACGTCCGCCTGCCTCGCGTCCGCCGCTTATGGCATCGAAAAGCGACAACCGTCCGAGGTCGTCCTGTATGTAGCGCGACTTGTCATCGCTGACAGCAAGCACTTTGGGCACCGGAAGCTGCCTGTAAGCGAAATGTTCCGACAGATAAATAAATGCCGCGTTCTCCTCGCGGCTGGTTCCTATGACGCCTATAACCGTCTTACCACACGAGTCTGCGAACCTGTAATACTCCCTGTTACTGCCTGCTCCGGGCAGTTTTTCAATGCCCGACGGCGCCTCACCGCGCCACGATTTATATAGTTCTATAAGTTCCTGCATAGTTCAAGCACTGATTTCCACTGTATTAAAAAAAGAACTGTGTGCCGCAGCAAGATACAGGGCACACGATGCAAAGACTACCTTTATCTTATGCAAAGATAATGCAAGCCGAACGCAATCAAACTTGCTTGGAATTGCTGAGGCGAAGCTTATCTTATGCAAAGATAGTGGTTATTTTTGTAAAAACCGGATAACCAACATATTAATCAGGCGGAAGGGAGATATAAATAACGTGAATTCGACGAATTATACAAACCACCCCTGAAGATGGTGCCAATATTCAACTCATCCAGCAGTAGGGACATTTTCTTGTAAATGTCCGTTTGTAACATCCTGATATCCAATGGCTGTCTGGCGGACAAATACAAGAATATGTCCCTACTGCTGCTGGATGAATATTTAGGCACACCCTCCGGCAGGGATGGTTTGTAATATAAAGATGAATACTAATTTATCAAACTAACTTCAAATAACGACTTTATCGTCAGAGCCTCATCCAAGAGCCGTGTGATAAACGCACATTGTACATATAAAAATAAAAATCGGATGTCATCACGACAACCGATTTTCAAAAAAACAAACTACTTAAAAACTAATCTACTAAAACAAATCAAAAAATCTCTTATTTAATGATTTAGGTTTTATTGTATTATTTCCACTTGCAAAGTTATGCACTTTATGATTAATCACAAAACATTATGCATGTTTTTTCACCGTTTCATGTCATAAAAAAGCATAAAGGAGGACAAAACCTGTCAGCATGTCCTCCTTTTGTTATCTGTACTTTACAATATTACATCATTCCGCCCATTCCCGGAGCACCCATGGGCATTGCGGGCTTTTCCTCCGGTTTGTCGACGATGAGGCACTCTGTGGTGAGGAACATGCCGGCTATCGACGCCGCGTTCTCAAGAGCCACACGTGCCACCTTTGCCGGATCTATGACTCCTGCCTTGCGCATATCCTCGTAAGTGTCGGTGCGTGCATTGTATCCGAAGTCGCCTTCGCCCTCTCTTACCTTCTGTACTACAACAGCTCCCTCGCCACCGGCGTTGATGACAATCTGGCGCAACGGCTCCTCTATGGCGCGCTCAACGATGTTTATACCAGTCTGCTCGTCAGCGTTGTCGCCCTTCAGACCTTTCAGAGAGTCGAGAGCGCGGATATATGTCGTGCCGCCTCCGGCAACAACACCCTCTTCAATGGCTGCGCGTGTTGCACACAGGGCATCGTCTACGCGGTCTTTCTTCTCCTTCATCTCAACCTCGCTGTTGGCACCTACATAAAGCACGGCAACACCGCCTGCGAGCTTTGCAAGACGCTCCTGCAGCTTCTCCTTATCGTAAGAGCTTGTGGTGTTTGCTATTTCGTTCTTTATCTGAGCCACGCGGTCTGCGATGAGCTGCTTCTCACCAGCACCGTTCACGATAGTGGTGTTGTCCTTTGAAACAACGACCTTGTCGCACGTACCGAGCATCTCGAGCGTTGCCTGCTCCAGTTTCAGTCCCTTTTCCTCACTTATCACCAGTCCTCCTGTCAGCACAGCGATGTCCTCGAGCATTGCCTTGCGGCGGTCGCCGAAGCCGGGAGCCTTCACTGCACATATCTTCAGACCTCCGCGCAGACGGTTAACCACGAGTGTTGTCAGTGCCTCAGAGTCAACATCCTCTGCTATGACGAGCATCGGGCGTCCGCTTTCGGCTGCCGGCTGCAGTACGGGGAGGAAGTCCTTCAGGCTGCTTATCTTCTTGTCGTATATGAGGATGTACGGATTTTCCATTACACACTCCATCTTGTCAGAGTCTGTCACGAAATATCCAGACAGATATCCGCGGTCGAACTGCATTCCCTCAACCACACCGATGTGTGTATCGCGGCTCTTGCTCTCCTCGATTGTTATGACACCGTCCTTGCTTACCTTGCGCATGGCATCGGCAAGCAGCTTGCCTATTTCCTTATCGTTGTTTGCAGACACCGTTGCCACCTGCTCTATCTTGTCATAGTTGTCGTCAACCTTCTCGGCGCTCGACTGTATGAAGTCAACAACCGTCTTCACAGCCTTGTCTATACCACGCTTCAGGTCCATGGGGTTTGCACCTGCCGTTACGTTCTTCAGTCCCTCGCGCACGATTGCCTGTGTCAGTATCGTTGCCGTTGTCGTACCGTCGCCTGCGTCGTCGCCCGTCTTGCTTGCCACGCTCTTTACCAGTTGTGCGCCAGTGTTCTCAAAGTGGTCCTCAAGTTCCACTTCCTTTGCCACCGTCACACCGTCCTTTGTTATCTGCGGAGCACCGAATTTCTTTTCTATAACCACGTTGCGGCCCTTCGGACCGAGTGTAACCTTCACTGCATTAGCCAACTGATCCACGCCTTTCTTCAGGAGGTCGCGGGCATCCATATCGAATTTTATATCCTTTGCCATAACTTTTTTATTTTAATGAAGAATAAGAGATGAAGAATGAAGAATTTATTTCTCCGCTGCAACACCCATATTCTCCTGTATTATTTTTTTTGATTTTTCTTTGTTGTTTATTGCCGTAGAAATCATGAATGGACCGGATACGCACTGCATGTCATCTGTCATTGAAATGCCGGATACGCCATCCGCCACAGCCCGTTCCTTATTTCAACACGGCGAGAACGTCGCTCTGACGCATTATAAGATACTTCTCTCCTTCATACTCAAGCTCGGTTCCCGCATACTTTCCGTACAGCACTTCGTCGCCTTCCTTCAGTATCATCTCCTCGTCCTTCGTACCGTTGCCCGCAGCAACAATCTTTCCGCGCAGCGGCTTCTCCTTTGCCGTGTCAGGAATGATGATACCTCCGATTTTCTCTTCTGCCGGTGCAGGTAGAACGAGCACCCGGTCTGCCAATGGTTTGATGTTCATAATTCTTATAATATTTAATGTTAATACACTTAATCATACGATGCCTGCGGCATCCGTCATAACTTGAAGCGAAAAGCGTGCCAACATAAAAGACATGACAGTTTGGCAGACATGGATACAGAATGTGTCATACGGGGCAGTGTCTTGTGCCGCATGCGCCACGCCATGTACGCCTGCGCACACCAAAGTCACGGCACAAGGCAGACGGAACGGCAGACGACAATATTGCGCCAATCCGAGACAAGCATAAAGTAAAAGGTTTATTATAACACTCAAGAGAAAGGGAATCTTATCTCGAACTGACGCAAATTATTGTGTATAAGACATATCCGGATGTTCCAATACAAAGGTATTGATTTTGCGTCAGACGGCAAAGGATATACATTTTATTTTGATTTATTTAATATAATGTGATATAACAAGAAAGATAAATCCGTAGAACTCGCCTTAATATAATGTGCCTGCACAGGCTGCAAGGCTTCCAGTGTATCGTCATCATGCGCCATACGCAGCTCAACATGACACCATCAGCGGCACAAAGGCATACAAAGTGTCACAGGAAAAACCTCCGCCGTTTCGGCAAAACTGGAGAAAGGGAGTCACGGCATCTGCCCCTTCAGGCAATAAAAATGCCCCTCTGGAGTGTAAAGCTATGTGTTTTGCAGCGTAAAGTGGCGTGTTTCATGCCTCAAAGTGGCGTGTTTTGCAATGCAATATGCGGCATTTCGGAGCCTAAAAGGCGGCATTTCATACCATAAAACGGCGTTTTCAGGCATAAAAATGCTTTGTTTTATTGCACAAAAAGGATTTACATAACGCAACATTCTGTCATACAAAGCATTACGCCTGCACACGTTTCCTTGACGTCTTTGCGCTCTCCCGACTTTTATTTTACAAAACGCGGCTTATTCAGAGGTTGTTGAAAATCAAAAAGAAAGCAATAAGCCGGAATTTCAAACATTGTGTACAAATATCATGTCTGTATCATACGGACACTGTTTCAACGTCTCCTGACACTATTCTTTCCACTTCTCAGGTATCGTATATGTTTTGGTGCCTTTTGTAACTGCATCAGGCATCACAGACAAATCGAAACGTCTTTGGTTCTTAATTAGCAACACCGGTTTGCTTCTGTGATGCAACAAATTGTCCTTAAGGTCATTGCTATAATTTGACGGAGGGAAATATACTTTGACTGTCTTTTGCGGACAATGCTTTTGAATGAATTCAATAGGCGGGACCAAATCACTGTCTGCACTCACTAATGCAACGACATCGGTTTTCTCAAGCATACAGTCGCCTATCATGCGTATAGATATGTTCACGTCTGTCCGTTTCTCTTCAGGTTTTGGAACAGAAGCTTTGCAATAGGGGCAAATGAATTGCTTGTCATAATACTTGCCCCTGACTATTTCAAAACGGTCGCCGTTTATCAGTTTGTTGGCATTGAGAAAAGCACTTTGCCTGCTATTCTTTGCCGGGCTTAACGGGGAAGCCGTGAAATAAATAACCCTTTCCAAGACCTGTCCTTCCCCAAGAAAGCCTTCAAAAAGCTTCACGATGTCTATCCAATAATACCGTTTCCACCCACAGACAGACTTTCTTGTTCTCTTTAGACCAAAATAGAAATTAAAGCCATCGACATAAAATGTCACTCTCTTATGTACCATACTGTATAAATAATAAAAGCCACTCGTAAGTGGCTCTAAACCTTACAAGAAAGTAAGGCGTTGCTTTTATTTGGCACAAAAATAGCAAATTGATTTATAATACGCAAGAAAAGCACGATAAATATGCCTGTATTTAACATTTAACACGGACTTCAAACAGTCCCGGCTCCAACATTCAGGGATACAAATAGAATAAGGAACACGATAATCTGCACTATGTTTTATCTATCAACTTCATGAGAAACAATAAAATAAGGAGGTCTTCGACCTCCTTATTAAGAGCCTCTTGTCGGATTCGAACCAACGACCCCGAGATTACAAATCACGTGCTCTGGCCAACTGAGCTAAAGAGGCGGGGTGGGTAAGCTACTTGCATCGCGCCGCTACAACCAACTACCTTTGCTACGTTCCCGTCCTGGAGGATTCGAAGGGAGCTGGCCGTGCAAGACTTACCCGTGTATGTTTGCGGCTGCAAAGGTAATAAAAAGATTGCTGATAAGCGATTAAGGCACGGTGTTTTATCAGTTTTTAACGTTTTAACATATGCCATGGCAGCTGCAAAAGCAGGTGTTCCGGATATTATACAGCCGCAGCCTTGCAGGGACTGGACGCACACACCGCACTCACCATAACTTAAAAAACAAAAAAAAGAGACGCTCTTATATATACTATATAATGGAAAATGAGTACTTTTGTCGAATATTAACGGGGCGCGGAGGGCAGCAGCCGCAACAACGGCACGCCGCTGCGCGCATTGAAAACATTACATTCGGTACGTAACATCTTTCATTCAACAATGGCTACACGCGAGGAATACGAACAGCTGAAAGCTTTTGCAAGGATAGACGGGGCGCTTGTCGGCGCGCTCTGGATAGTGAGTTTCGCCTGCTTCATAGGCGGGTTTGCCGTCCCCACACTGGGCGTTGTCTCCATCTTCACGGGCATAGCGTCGGTTGTCTTTGCCACCATGCGGCTGCGAAGGTTCCGCGACAACATTCTTGACGGTGCCATATCCTTCAGGCGGGCGTTTGGCTACGGATGCTTTACATACTTCTATGCCTCACTGCTAATGGCGGTGGCGCAGTTCGTATACTTCCAGTTCATAGACGGAGGATATCTCATAACCAAGTACACGGCGGCAATGACGGACAAGAACATGACCGCCATGATACAGAGCGTCTACGGCATATCGCCCGACGACATGAAGCTGGCGCTGGACACGCTTGCCGCCCTGCGCCCCATAGACGTGGCACTTCAGTTTCTTACCACCGACATAATACTGGGCGTAGCGATAAGCCTGCCCATAGCGGCGATAATCAGGTCTGCCGGGAAAAGGCGGTAACGCCTGTATAAAAGCGCTGCACATATATCTGAAAAAACAATATTAAGACCTTAAATATGGACATATCTGTCGTAATACCTCTTTACAACGAGGACGAATCCCTGCCCGAACTCTACGCATGGATTGAACGTGTGATGAAGCAGAACTCATTCACCTACGAGGTGATATTCATCAACGACGGTTCTACGGACAACTCCTGGAACGTGATAAAAGACCTCAGCAGCAGCCACGAGTGCGTGAAAGGCATCAAGTTCCGCCGCAACTACGGCAAGAGCCCCGCCCTCTTCTGCGGCTTCAAGGAGGCACAGGGAGACGTGGTGATAACCATGGACGCCGACCTTCAGGACTCTCCCGACGAGATACCGGAACTGTTCCGCATGATAAAGGAAGAGGGGTATGACCTCGTGTCAGGATACAAACAGAAGAGATACGACCCGCTGTCGAAGACCATACCTACAAAGCTTTTCAACGCAACGGCAAGGAAAATAAGCGGCATAAAGAACCTGCACGACTTCAACTGCGGTCTGAAGGCTTACCGCCGCGACGTGGTGAAGAACATAGAGGTGTACGGAGAGATGCACCGCTACATACCCTATCTTGCCAAGAACGCGGGCTTCGACCGCATAGGCGAGAAGGTTGTGCACCACCAGTCGCGCAAGTACGGCAAGTCGAAGTTCGGCATAAACCGCTTCTTCAACGGCTATCTCGACCTCATAACGCTGTGGTTCCTGAGCGGCTTCGGACGCAAGCCCATGCACGTGTTCGGCTTCCTGGGCACCATAATGTTCATCATCGGCTTCATATCGGCGTTCATCATCGGGGCTGACAAGCTGTGGGCGGTTGCACACAACATACCGCAGCGGCTCGTTACCGACTCGCCCTACTTCTACATAGCACTGACAATGATGATGATAGGCACGCAGCTGTTCCTTGCGGGATTTATCGCCGACCTCGTGAGCCGCAACTCCGAGAGCCGCAACGACTATCAGATAGAGGAGGAACTGCGATGCGGAAGATAATCCCCGTCATAGCCTCCGCACTGCTTATCGTGAGCGCGTGCTCGTCGATAGACTGTCCCCTGAACAATCTTGTGTACACATCGTATGCTATATATGCCGCCGACGGGCGGCAGGACACGCTGCGCGACACGCTGACAATATCGACAAGCCGCACGGACGGAAGCGACTCCGTGCTGATAAACCGCGACACGCGCATAACGGGCTTCTCGCTTCCGATGAGCCTTTCACACCCGCAAGACGTGTTCTTCTTAGAGGTCAAGGGCGGGAACGGCGTTACATACGACACCCTCACCGTGTCGAAAGAAGACCTGCCACACTTCGAGTCGGTAGACTGCGGACCGTCGTTCTTCCACACCATAACGGGAGTGGAATGTACGGACAACGCCGTCGACTCGGTCGTTATCAATAATCCAGACGTAGACTATGACACTTCAAAGAAACATTTCCGCATATATTTCAGGCATCGCAATTAGCCTGCTGATGCTGGCGGCGGCACTCCCGGCGGCGGCACAGCGCAAGGACACGGTGCAAAAGAACGACAGCGTGCCGCTGTTCAACGGCATAACCGTGGCTGCGGACCTTGCGGGACCGGTGCAAATGGCTGTAGGAGACTACGGGCAATACGAGGCATCGCTGCGCGTAAACCTCAAGGACAGATACTTCCCCGTGCTGGAACTGGGCGTGGGACGTACCGACTACACCGATGACGTGACACAGACGTCATACAAGACAAGCGCACCGTTCGGCCGCATAGGCATGGACTTCAACCTGCTGAAGGACAAGCACGACATATACAAGCTGTATGCCGGAGTGAGGTATGCCTTCACTTCGTTCAAGTACGACCTCTCACATCCGGGCGTTTCCGACCCCGTTTGGGGAGACAAGGCACCATACGGGGCGAAGGATGTGGACTGTTCCTACCACTGGCTGGAGTTCGGCATAGGCGCCGATGCCAAGATATGGGGACCCGTGCACATGGGCTGGAGCCTGCGTTACCGCAAGAGGGCATCGTATGATGACGGCAGGCTCTGTAAGTCGTGGTATGTTCCGGGCTACGGAAAGAGTGACGGCTCGGCAATAGGAGTGCTGTTCAACATTGCCGTGGAGATATTAAGGCACAAGATGTAAGCCCGTAAACGGTCATACAAAAGCTATACACATGGAAAAAAGAAGAAACAAAAAACTGTCGGCACTGTCGCTTGCCTTTCTGTCGGTGCTCATCATCGGAACCGTGCTGATTGTGCGCAAACAGCACAACATGCCGTACATACACAACCAAGGCATGGTGTTCGGAACAGTTTACAGCATAAAATATCAGAACGACAAAGACCTGCAGAAAGAGATAGAGGCTGAGCTGAAAAAGGTGGACAACAGCCTGTCCACCTTCAACAAGCAGTCGGTGATATCGAAGATAAACCGCAACGAGGACGTCAAGGCTGACGGTATGTTTGCCGAAGTGTTCAGTCTTGCCCGCCGCATATCCGACAAAACGGGAGGCGCATTCGACATAACGGTGGCGCCGATGGTAAACTTGTGGGGCTTCGGATTTAAGAGCGGGACCGCGCCGTCGGCACATTCCATAGACAGCCTGCGCAGCATCGTGGGCTACAAGAAAGTGAGACTGGAAGGCAGAAGGATTGTCAAAGACGACAAGAGGACGATGCTCGACTGCAGCGCCATTGCCAAAGGATACGGCACGGACGTTGTGGCACGCTTCCTGAAGACCAAGGGCATAGAGAACTTCATGGTCGAAATAGGCGGCGAGGTTGTCACTTCGGGTGTCAGCGAGGCACGCGTGCCGTGGCGCATAGGGGTGACAAAGCCCACCGATGACTCGCTTAGCGTGAACAACGAGGTGCAAACGGTGCTCAACGTAACGAACAAGGCTATGGCAACAAGCGGAAACTACCGTAACTTCTATTACAAGAACGGCAGGAAATACGCCCACACCATAGACCCGAAGACGGGATATCCCGTGCAGCACAACATTTTGTCCGCCACCGTATTGGCAAACAACTGCGCCACGGCAGACGCGTATGCGACGGCGTTCATGGTGCTTGGGCTGGAAGGCTCGAAGGCTGTTCTCGACAGGCATCCGGAACTTATGGCATATCTCATATACTCGGACAAGGACGGAAAGAACGCCGTATGGCATTCTGCATCCATGAAGGGAAAATTCATAAAATAGTCTTTTCGCATGTCTTTGCAACCTACATACAACAAGCTTCTCGAGCTTCCGCTGTTTCAGGGCATGAGCATCGGCGACCTTGAACAGGTTGTCCTTGACACGCGCTTCGGCTTCATAAACACCGCCGGAGGGCGCACCGTGGTGAAAGAGGGCGACAACTGCAGCCGCCTGTTGTTCCTTATCAAAGGCATGCTGTGCTCTGAGAGCATACCGGACGACAGAAGATACATCATGGAAGAGGAGATATATGCGCCCAACATACTGCAACCCGAATGTCTCTTCGGACTGACACAGAGATATACAAAGACATTCAAGGCTGTGACAGACTGCGAGTTTATGACAATAAGCAAGCATGAGGCGATGATTCTTTCGGAAAAGTTCGAGATTTTCAGGCTCAACCTGCTGAACATATTATGTACACAGACACAGAAAACAGCACGCCACCCGTGGCGCAAACATCCGCAGGGAATACGTGCAAAGATATCCCGCTTCATGGAGATGCGGTGCACAAAGCCGGCTGGAAGGAAAACACTGTACATCAAGATGGAGCAACTCGGGCGTGAGATAAACGAGAGCCGCCTCAACATTTCGCGGGAACTTAACGCCATGAACGACGAGGGCATCATCACGTTAAGACGCGGCGAGATATGCTTTCCTGCACTGGAACGGTTCATACAGACAGCAGAAAAAAGGCTTTAGGAAAGGCTTTGAGACCAGACATGGCATCACCGGCAAAAGGACTCACTATATATTAAGGTAAGAGAAACAATAAAAATAACTTTGCAAGTTGGCAAAAGACCATACAGCTATGAGCAATAATACAGAAGAAAAAAGACAACGCAGAAACCCGTTCTTGGAACCTTACGGCACGCCGCACGACACAGTGCCGTTCGGAGACATACACATGGAAGACTTTGAAGAGGCTTTCATGGAAGGCATAAGGAGAGACAACGAGCTGATAGACAAGACGGTAAACAACACGGAGAAACCTACTTTCGACAATACAATCATAAATACGGAGGAGGACAAGGAAGGCTATTACGACCTTCTGTCGCGCGTATCCACAGTGTTCTTCAACCTTCTGAGCGCAGAGACAAACGACGAAATGGACGCATTGGCACAGAAGATACAGCCCATACTGACCCAACACGCCAACGACGTGCGCCTGAACAAACGTCTGTTTGAGCGCGTAAAGGCTGTGCACAGGCACCACCGCAGGCTGACACCCGAAGAGAAAAGGCTGCTTGACGACAGTTATGACGGATTTGTCCGCAGCGGGGCACTGCTGGACGAAGAGGGAAAGGCAAGGCTGCGCAGCCTTACCGAGGAGGCAAGCATGCTGTCGTTGCAGTTCTCGCAGAACCTGCTGAAGGAAAACAAGGCATACAGCCTACACATAACAGATGAGAAACAGCTGGAAGGTCTGCCCGATACGGCACGTGAGGCTGCCGCCCTTGCCGCAAAGGAACAGGGCAAGGAGGGCTGGATATTCACACTCGACTATCCGAGTTTCAGTCCTTTCATGACATACTCGACTCAGCGCGACCTGCGCAAGGAGATGTATATGGCACGCAACACCGAGTGTACGCACGACAACACGGAGAACAACATAGAGATATGCAGGCGGATAGTGAACCTGAGGAGGGAGATTGCACAGCTGTTGGGATACAGGACATACGCCGAATATGTGCTGAAAAACCGGATGGCAGGCAATGCCCGCAACGTGTACAGGCTGCTCGACGACCTCATAACGGCATACAAGCCGACGGCGCTGAAGGAAGTTGCCGAGATAGAAAAGACGGCAAGGAAAGCGGAGGGAAAGGACTTCGAGATGCAGCCGTGGGACTTCGGCTATTATTCGCACAAACTGCAACTGAAGAAGTTTAACCTCGACGCGGAGATGCTGCGCCCCTATTTCGAACTGTCGCGGGTCATCGGCGGTGTCTTCGGGCTGGCAAACCGCCTTTATGGCATAACGTTCAAGGAGAACAAGGACATACAGGTGTATCACAAAGACGTGAAAGCCTACGAGGTGTTCGATGCCGACGGCTCGTTTCTTGCCGTGTTCTATGCCGACTTCCACCCGCGCAAGGGCAAGCAGGGCGGTGCATGGATGACCGGATATCAGGGACAATGGATAGACCGCAAGGGCGAAAACGTGCGTCCGCATGTAAGCGTTGTGATGAACCTTACAAAGCCTACCGACGACAAACCGGCTCTGCTCACCCTTGGAGAAGTGGAGACTTTCCTGCACGAGTTCGGGCATTCGCTGCATGGAATGTTTGCAAACACGCGCTTCGAGAGCCTCAGCGGCACCAACGTATGGTGGGATTTTGTAGAGCTGCCCTCACAGATAATGGAGAACTTTGCCGTGGAGAAAGAGTTCCTGCGCACGTTTGCCTTCCATTATGAGACTGGAGAACCGCTCCCCGATGAGCTTATCTCACGAATAGTCAGGAGCCGTAACTTCATGGCGGCATACGCCTGCATGAGGCAAGTGAGCTTCGGTTTGCTCGACATGGCATACTATACGCAGAAAGAAGAGTTCACCGACGACATAATAAAGTTTGAAAAGAAAGCGTGGGAAAAGGCTGTCGTCACCCGCCAACTGCCCGATACGTGCATGACGGTGCAGTTCAGCCATATCATGGCAGGCGGCTATGCGGCGGGATACTACAGCTATAAATGGGCGGAAGTGCTGGATGCCGATGCCTTCAGCATGTTCAAAAAGAACGGCATATTCGACAGAAAGACAGCGCAGAGCTTCCGTGACAACATCCTGTCAAAGGGCGGAACGGAGCATCCGATGACGCTATACAAGCGCTTCCGCGGCTGTGCCCCGACCGTAGATGCACTGCTTAAGAGAAACGGGATAAGAAAGGGAGTAAGGAGAAAAGGCAGCAAGGAGAAAGGAGTTGAGGAGTAAGGAGGAAGGAGAAAAGGCAGTAAAGTAATAATAAGTGGAGGAGGAATGGAGTTTAGACCAATGGCAACAGACAACAAACAACGGCTTCTCGACCTGCGCTACCTGCGCATGGCACGCATCTGGGCAGAGAACAGCTACTGCAAAAGACGGAAGGTGGGTGCGCTGGTGGTGAAGGACAAGATGATTATAAGCGACGGATACAACGGTACACCGAGCGGCTTCGAGAATGTTTGCGAAGATGACAACAACGTTACAAAGGCGTATGTGCTTCATGCCGAAGCCAACGCAATAACGAAACTGGCACGAAGCTCGAACAACAGCGACGGCTCTACGCTGTACGTAACGGCTTCCCCGTGCATAGAATGTGCCAAGCTGATAATACAGTCGGGCATCAAACGCGTAGTATATGGAGAGAAATATCGGCTCGAAGACGGCATAAACCTGCTGAAAAGAGCCGACATAGAAGTTATTTATCTTAATCCGGAAGAAGATGAGACAGAATAAATCAAACCGCTACATGCCGCTGCTGATGGCACTGTGCGTGGTTATAGGAATATTAATAGGCACGTTCTATGCCAACCACTTTTCGGGCAACCGGCTGAATATAATCAACTCGGGCAGCAACAGGCTGAACAACCTGCTCCACATAATCAACGACCAGTATGTGGACGCGGTTAACATCGACTCGCTCGTAGACAAGGCTATCCCGCAGATACTGGCAGATCTCGACCCGCATTCCACATACATAAGCGCAAAGGATGTGCAGCGTGCGACCGACGAACTGAAAGGTTCTTTCTCCGGAGTGGGTATAGAATTTGTAATAAGAAAAGACACTATACGTGTGCAAGGGGTAATAAAGAACGGGCCGGCAGAGCGCGCCGGCATAATTGCAGGCGACAAGATAGTAAGCCTCGACGGCAAGCCTTTCGTGGGAAAGACGGTCACCAACGAGGAGGCGATGCACCGGCTGAAGGGTCCCAAGGACACGAAAGTGAAGATCGGGGTGCTGCGTTATCGCGAGAAGAAGCAGAGATACTTTACGGTTACACGCGGCGACATTCCGCAGAAGAGCGTCAGCGCGGCATACATGCTTGACGACAAGACCGGATACATACGTATAAAAAGCTTCGGGGACAATACATATCCTGAGCTGCTCATAGCACTTGCACAGCTCTCTCAGGAGGGTTTCGGCAACTTAGTGATAGACCTGCGCGACAATACCGGCGGATATCTGCAGTCTGCAATACAGATTGCCAACGAGTTTCTGCCGGCAAAACGTCTCATCGTATATACCGAGGGACGCCGCTCGCCACGCAAAGACTATCCGAGTGACGGGCATGGCAGCTATCAGGACATACCTCTCGTAATACTCATCAACGAGTCATCGGCTTCCGCGGCTGAAATTCTTGCAGGAGCAATGCAGGACAACGACCGCGCAACGATAATAGGACGCCGCTCTTTCGGCAAGGGACTGGTACAGCAACAGATGAGTTTCAACGACGGATCGATGATACGCCTTACCGTGGCACGTTATTACACGCCGTCGGGAAGATGTATACAGAAACCGTATGTGCCAGGGGCGGAGCGCGATTATGAAGATGACCTGATGACAAGATACACACACGGGGAGTTTTTCTCGCAAGACAGCATAAAGCATACGGGACCTGCCTACCACACGGTTCTCGGAAGAACGGTGTACGGAGGGGGCGGTATCACCCCGGACATCTTTGTGCCCGAGGATACGACAAACGTAACTTCGTACTACAAAGAGGCGGCAATGAGCGGAATGATATTGCAGTTTGCATTCACATACACCGACGACAACCGTCTGAAACTTAACACATTTACGGAAATGATGGAGCTTTCGGACTATCTTGTGAAACAGAACACGGTGGAGAAGTTTGCATCTTTCGCCGACAAGAACGGGCTGCAGCGCCGCAATCTCATGATAAGAAAGTCGCACAACCTGCTTGAGCGCTACATCAACAGCCGCATAATATACAACATTATGGACGAAGAGGCTTGGATAAAGTATATCAACAGTGACGACAAAGTTATAAATACGGCACTCGATGTCTTCCGCCGCAACGCCGCATTCCCCAAGAAGCCGGCACCCGCGGGTAAGGGTAAGAACGGGAAAGTGGCGCTTTTCCGCGGAACGGATATCATGTCTGCACCAACCGGAACGGAAATGACAAGGCAAAATATATTGCTGAAGGCATGACGGCGAAGAATGACCTCCGTAAGAAAATGCGCGAGAGAAAGCGGCAGTTCACCGGCAAGGAGCTGGGTGAAATGTCGCTTTCGGCAGTTGCAGCCCTGCTCTCCCACCCTATAATAAAGAACGCGCGAACAATATTAATATATCACTCTCTGCCGGATGAGGTGGATACCCGCGCCGCGGCAGACGTTCTTGCCCAAAGCGGAAAGACGGTGCTGCTGCCCGTCGTGACAGGCAGCAGCGACATGGAACTGCACCGTTACGAGGGCAGACAAAGCCTTAAAGAAGGAGCATACGGCATAATGGAACCAACGGGGGAACTATACACATGTTATGAAAGCATAGACGTTGCCGTCGTTCCGGGCATGGCTTTCGATGCCGGAAACAACCGTCTCGGCAGGGGAAAGGGATATTACGACCGCTTCCTTGCCAGGATACCGGATGTATACAAGATAGGATTATGCTTTGATTTTCAAAAGGTTGAGAAACTGCCCACGGACAAGAACGATATAAGAATGGACGAAGTGATATGCAACGGGCAATAGCCTGCGGCGTGTCAATATATCCTTACATCCGTAATGACCTTGCTGCCGACATGCCCGTTGAGCCGTGCCACAAGACGTGTACGCATCATCGAAAGGTCCGAACGCAACGCCGGACTCGTTATTTTAACATAAAGGACCTGATTGCGGATATACTTTTCGGCAGTATAACTCTCCACCATGCTTCCCGCAACCGTGCCCCACGCATCGACAAGACGCTTCTGTAGGAGCGGCGTCTCAAGCCCGTTCTGACGCAGGCAGCGGTTTATAACGTCGGCAAGCGACAACACATCACGCTTGAACATCAGTCTTCCTCCCTTTCCGTTACATTGCCTCCGGAAACGGAGAATATCCTGTAGTCGTGCGAACCGGTATGCAATATGCGGTCAAGATGGTCGCGGTTGGTGTCGGTAAGGAATATCTGTCCGAAGCCGTCACCTGCCACTATGCGCACAATCTGCTCAACACGGCGCGCGTCGAGCTTGTCGAAAATATCGTCGAGAAGCAATATCGGCTTGGTGTTGCCGCACGTCCGCCTGAGAAAATCAAACTGGGCAAGCTTCAGTGCAATTACAAATGTCTTGTTCTGACCCTGACTCCCTTCACGCTTCATGGGATATCCTCCAAGCTGCATCTCAAGGTCATCGCGGTGGACACCGTGCAATGAATAGCCCACGGCACGGTCTTTAATCCTGTCACGGCGTATCACCTCGAGGAGCGGACCGCGCTGACAATGAGAAACATAGTCGAGCGAAACGGTCTCCTTGCCGTCGGATATCATCTCATAAAAGCTCTGGAAAACAGGTATAAGCCGGTCGATGAACTCACGCCGCTTGGCATATATCATCTCTCCCGACTCTGCCATCTGCTCCTCCCATATATCCATAAGTGCCGCATCAGGCTCGTTTTCCATTTTCAGAAGCGTATTGCGCTGACGCAAAGCCTTGTTATACCGGTTTACGGCATCAATGTATGTGCCGTCATACTGCGATATTACAACATCCATAAGCCTGCGCCTTTCGTCGCCTCCGCCCTCAATAAGAAGGGTGTCAGAGGGCGATACGAATATCAGCGGGATAAGTCCTATATGCTGCGAAAGCCTCTTATACTCCTTCTTGTTGCGCTTGAAATGCTTCTTCATACCGCGCTTCATGCCGCAATACACGTTCTCCTCGTCACCGCCGTCGGTCTCATAAAGACCTTCGAGCACGAAGAAATCCTCATCATGACACAACACCTGAGAGTCTGAAGAAGTGTATGCACTGCGGCAAAAAGACATATAGTAGACAGCATCGAGGAGGTTTGTCTTGCCCTCACCGTTATGGCCTATGAAACAGTTTATCTTTGGAGAAAGCTCCAAAGACGCCGCCTTGATATTCTTATAATTGATAATTGAGATTTTCTTAAGTAACATCTGCCGTTACGTTCAATGTCCTGCAAAGTTAGTTCATTTGCCATTTAAAAACGAAAAAAGTCATTGATAAATTTCAATATATGGGATAAAATAAGTAATTTTGCCACACTTTAAACTTATTTGAAAATAAATAAAATAATAGAAATAATGGCAAATCCAATCGAAAAGAACGGCACTCCGAACACAGAGGAGTTACTGACAAAACGCGAAGCGTCTTTCCTTAAGTACAAAAACGTTATCATCTCGGTAGTTGCAGCGATAATCGTAATCGTTGCAGGAACCATAATTTACAAGAACTATGTTGCCGAACCGCGTCAGGACGAGGCAAGCACCGCACTGGCAAAGGGACAGGAATACTTTGCAAACCAGCAGTATGACAAAGCCCTGAACGGCGACGGTACAGGCTATGCAGGCTTCGTCAAGATTGCTTCAGACTACAGCAGCACGGACGCAGGCAACCTTGCCAACCTCTATGCAGGACTGTGTTACGCCAACCTTAACAAATGGAAAGAGGCAGTACAGTATCTTGAAGACTACTCTACGGCAGGAGATATGATGATAAGTCCAGCAGCCGTGTCTGCCCTCGGCGATGCCTATGCACACGTGAACGAGCTTGACAAGGCTGTGGAATGCTTCAAAAAAGCAGCCAAGATGGCAGACTCCAAGGCTGACGAGAAGACAAACAACAGCCTGTCTCCCACATTCCTCATAAAGGCAGCGGAGATATTGGAAAGCCAGAACAAGAAGGATGAGGCACTGGAGATTTACAACGACATAAAGAAAAAGTATGTAAACTCTGCCGTTTCACAGGAGATTGACAAATATATAGAACGCGCAACAACCAAATAATGGCAACAGCACAACACAACCTTTCGGCATACGACACCGAGAAAATACCCGATGCAAGCAACATGTGCTTCGGCATCGTGGTGGCGGAGTGGAACTCTGAGATTACGGGAGCACTGCTCGACGGAGCCGTAAGCACGCTGGAAAAGCACGGGGCACTGCCTGAAAACATCCATGTAAAGACCGTTCCGGGCAGTTTTGAGCTTGTCTACGGCGCGCATCAGATGACTCTCAACGGCAGCTATGATGCCATTATAATCCTCGGAAGCGTGATACGGGGCGAGACCCCCCACTTCGACTACATCTGCCAAGGTGTGACCTACGGCATTGCAAGGCTGAACGCAAAGAGCGAGATACCCGTAATTTACGGACTGCTCACAACCAACGACCTGCAGCAGGCTAAGGACAGAAGCGGCGGAAAGTATGGAAACAAAGGCGACGAGTGCGCCATCGATGCAATAAAAATGGCTAAGTTCTGATGCCGGAAGGCATTAAACAGATAAAGGCTTGTGCAAAAAGCACAGGCCTTTTATTTTAACCGGAGACCACACAGGACACACATCGGAAACGTGAACGGCATCTCCGGAAATCACAAAGCATAGGATAAGCTGTCGTAAAGCTATGCTTTAGGCACAATAAAGCATAGCTTTGGACAACGTAAAGCCATACCTTATGAACACAAGGCGCTACATACTGAATACAAAGGCGTTACACACGGCGTAGACAAAACATGGAAATAACATAAAAAGAAACAGAAAAATGAAATTCATATCTTGGAATGTCAACGGGCTGAGAGCCTGCGAGGGCAAGGGCTTCAGCGAGATTTTCAGACAGCTTGATGCCGACTTCTTCTGTCTGCAGGAGACTAAGATGCAGGCGGGACAGCTGGACCTACAATACGAAGGCTACCAATCGTACTGGAACTATGCTGACAAGAAAGGTTATTCGGGCACGGCTATATTCACCAAACATCAGCCGCTGAACGTCACTTACGGACTGGGAATAGACGAACACGACCATGAAGGGCGCGTGATAACTATCGAAATGGACACGTTCTATCTTGTAACCGTATACACACCAAACTCTCAGGACGGACTGAAAAGGCTTGAATACCGCATGAAATGGGAGGATGACTTCCGCCGATACCTGCTTATGCTCGATAAAAAGAAGCCCGTAATAGTTTGCGGAGACCTCAATGTGGCACACAAGGAGATAGACCTTAAAAATCCGAAGACAAACAGGAAGAATGCGGGATTTACCGATGAAGAGCGCAGTAAGTTCACAACTCTGCTCGAAAGCGGCTTCACCGACTCATTCAGATATTTCTATCCTGACATGGAGAACATATACTCCTGGTGGTCGTACCGCTTCTCGGCACGTGCAAAAAACGCAGGCTGGCGCATAGACTATTTTGTGGTCTCAAACCGCCTGACTGACAGTCTTGCAGGTGCAAAGATACATACGGACATCATGGGGTCCGACCATTGCCCCGTGGAACTTGAAATTAAATAATATAAAAAGGCTGTGTCAAAATACAAATCCGTCAATACAAGACCTCAAGAATAGTATTTTGA
The DNA here is from genome assembly GCA_900545525.1 of uncultured Prevotella sp. Classification (GTDB taxonomy): domain Bacteria; phylum Bacteroidota; class Bacteroidia; order Bacteroidales; family Bacteroidaceae; genus Prevotella. The sequence continues at coordinate 152,129 of UQZX01000001.1, read as the reverse complement.
CACAACCTCTTCTATATCATTGCCCCAATAAGGCACACCCACTAAACCCCGTCCTCGTCCTCAACGTCAGGGGTAGAGGCATCTATATGCACGTCTTTCTTTACCGTCAGCGACCCCATGCGCGACAGCACGAGTGACAGAGGAACGTATTCGTCGCTGAGAGCGTCGGGAGAACCGACGCTTACAGAGAACACAAGGTTGTCTCCTTCTGCCTTTACGAAGACGAGACCAAGCAGAGTGTTGCTGCCGAGATATTTCTTTTCAAGATACTGTGAGAAGCTGTTTTTGGTGAAACTGCGTTCAAAAAACGACGTATTGTCATCCCTCAACACCTGCAAAAGTATCTTGTTGTCATGATATTTCGTACCTGTACCGTCGTCGAAGACTGGAGCATCGCCGTCCACACTGCGCGATATCACCACCTTATATGTCTTTCCCAACCACTCCACATCTTCGCTGTGAGTATAGTCCTGCATTTTTACCGGAGCGGCAGGAGCCTTCTTTACCGGTTTCGGGGCAATGATGTCTGTTGTCTCTTTCTTCTCATTACACGACGTGGCGACAGCCAGTAGGGCAATGACGGCAGGCAATATAAGCCGTAGCCTGATGCTGTTTTTCATCATAAACATAATTTTATACGGTTGCAAAGGTAGTGCAAATCACACTAAACACAAAGCGAAAAGCTGTTTTTTAAAGCATTTCGGAACGTTTATAGGTGCTTTTTCTTATCTTTGCATAAGATAAGCTTCGCCTCAGCAATTGGAAACAAGCTTCATTGCGTTCGGCTTGCATTATCTTTGCATAAGATAAGCGGAAATTATAAAACCGTATTTATGAAACATATACTGATTTATACGGCACTGTGTCTTGCGGCACTTTATTCCTGCTCCGGCAAGAAAACGGAAGCGGGAAGGGAAATACATGCCGACACAATACCGATGATGCTGACTGTAATAAAGAACTGTTCGAGACTTTATACAGCCGAGTACCACATACACAAGATAGTTACGCACAACGACACACGGAAGCTTCGCGGCACATTCCTCCAGAAACAGTTCGACATAACGCTGCCCTTGGGAGAGCGGAAGATAGCCATTCCCATGGACGCAACATTGAAAGCGTATGTCGACTTCTCGGAGTTCAGCGAGAAAAATATAAGCAGAAAGGGCGACAAGATAGAAATAATACTTCCCGATCCCAAGGTGGAACTGACATCGAGCCGCATCAGCCACAAGGACATAAAGAAACAGGTGCCGCTGCTGAGAAGCACTTTCAGCGATGCGGAAATGGCATCATACGAACAGCAGGGGCGTGCCTCGATAATAGCCTCGATACCACAGACGGGCATAATAGACATGGCACAGAAAAGTGCGGCACGCATATTGATACCCATGATAGAGCAAATGGGGTTTAAGGAAGAGAACATCACCGTGACATTCCGCAAAAAGTTCTCGCTTGATGATATTCCTCAAATCCTGATAAACAACGGCATTGAAAATGGAAAGAGACAATAATAAAAAGAGCGGAGCCATACAGTTCCTGTCAAAGTTGCAGGGCATGACATCACGGCTGACAATCCTTGCCGGCATCATTACCGTGCTTATCATTGTCATAATGACGGCATGGGTTGTGCGTTCATGCTCGAAAGACAAGATAGAAACGGCTGTCGACGACAACATAAACATAACTCAGGCGCACATCACGGCAATGAAAGAAATCGGCGAATGGGAGTTCCTGACAATCACGGACGAGGAAATGGCAGATACCACAAGGAGCGGTTTCTTCTCCGACGACCACCTGATACGTATCTATTACGGACGTCTCAGGCTCGGAATAAACATGCACAAGGTCAAGCCACACTGGATAACGGCAACTGGAGACAGCATAACGGTGCGTCTTCCCGATGTGGAACTGCTCGACGAAGACTTCATCGACGAGGCAAGGACACAGTCGTTCTTCGAGTCGGGTAAATGGACCGATGCCGACCGTGAGGCTCTCTACATGCGCGCATATACATTGATGCGCAGGCGATGCCTTACCAAAGAGAATATTGAAAATGCACGTGAGAATGCCCGGCAGCAGTTCACGCAGATGATGAAGGCACTGGGATATAAAAAGGTAGGAATTGTGTTCTCACGCTAATCCGTATAACAAAGAAAATGAAAGTGTGCCCGAAGATGTATCAGACATGATACAACGACGGGCACACTTTCATTTATAAAAAAGCACAGGCAATCACCTGGCACGTTTCTTCAGCACCACAAGCACCTTGTTTGCATCATTGTTGAGCGTCATAGTGCCGTCTGCCTTTACCTCATATCCGGTAACATCGCCCAACGCACGCAGCATGTTGTCCTCGTTTGTCATGTCGTGACACATCATACGTGTGCTTCCGAGAGCACCGAAATTAATCTTCCCTGTCTTGGCATCGGCATTAAGTCCGCCCGTAAGACGGTTGCATCCCGCACTTCCATACACCAGCTTTCCTGCGACGTCAAAGCCCATGAACGGTGCATCCTGCCCCTCTACTACTTTCACGGGCGAACCGTTAATCTCCGTAACGTCCCACTCTCCGCCTATTGAAGACAGCGAAGCAGCGTTCCTGGATGAACCGCACGAGTTCATAAGAACAGCAAATCCCGATGCCATGATAAATGTCAAAAACTTCTTCATATTACCTTTTTTAAATTAATTTATTTACATAAACAGGCATAACGGCTATATGCCATTATGCCCGTAAGCATTGCAAAGATAATATGTTTTTACAGAGATTGCCGAAAAAAATAACATTGTTTGCCTATTATTATAGGCTTTTTTATTTTCACCGGTGCCACGCCGCCTCGCAAAAAATGGCAAAACGGCATCCGCATCATCCCTTTTTAGAGCTTTCCCTTATCTTTAGCATCATGGGAACGACCTCCCTGTATATGTGCTTGTCGCCGCCTATGTTCCTAAGAAGCAGCTCACAGGCACGGCAACCCGTCTCGTACGACCTGTCGACTATCGCCGAAAGCTTGGGCGTTACAAACACAGCCGTGTCGGTATCGGTAAATCCAATTATCGCCACATCCCGCGGAATGCTCAGTCCGAGGTTCTTTATCACGTCGAAGGCAGCGTATGTAATAATGTCGTTGAAGGCAAGAATGGCATCGGGACGGTCTTCGCGCGTAAGCAGACGCATTGTAGCCTCGCGTGCAACCTCAAAGTCTATCTTGTCGCAAACAACAAGAGTGCGGTCTATTTTTATGCCGTTCTCGCGCAGTGCTTCAAGATATCCGTGCTTGCGGCGGCGCACCATGTCAAGGTGATTTGGTCCTCCGATGAAGGCGATGCGCCTGCTTCCTGTGTCTATAAGATGACTTGTGGCAAGCCTCGCAGCCTCGTCCCCGTTTGCCGTAACCGACGAAAACAAGTCGGGAAGACACGTCCGGGCAAAGAAAACAAGGGGGATGCTCATGCGGTGGATGTCCTCAAAGTGGGTATAATCTACCGTATCCTGTGCCAGACATGCTATTATACCCTCCACGTGCATGCTGATAAAGTTGTCTATGGCACGCTCTTCGCGCTCATGGTCCTCATGGCTGTTTATCACAACTACCGAATATCCCTCCTTCGTGGCATAGTCTTCTATGCCGTCGACCACCGCCGCATAATAATGGGAGACAAGATTGGGCACCACAACGCCGATTATCCTCGGTGCTTCTTTCCTAAGACTCTGTGCAAAAGGATTAGGACGATAGTTCAGTTTCTTTGCCAGTTCCTGCACGCGCCGCTTCATATCGTCACCCACTTCGTGGCTGTCTCTCAGCGCCCTTGAAACCGTGGCAATGCTTACACCAAGCTGTTTGGCAAGGTCTTTCAGGGAGGTTCTATGTTGTCTCATATCATTAAGGTTGACATTTTATCCCATATACCGGCACAAAACACGCATGCTGTCCCACACCACATAATACTGCAACAGGCAATGCGCACCCTGTGACAATGACAGGTCTTAATGCAAAAGTATCAAAAAAAGCCCTAATACGCAAACGTTTACGTATGTTTTTTAAGTGAAAAACATACAAAATCTGTTTTTTAGGCTTATCTTTGCAATGCAAATTCAGAATGAGTAATGAATAGTTGATAATAAGTTAGTTAGAAAATAAAGGTTCAAGACTGTTGTGAAACACTCCTGAACCTTTTTTCTTTTTATCCCTTCCGCCCTCTTACAGCGGCAGAAGCTCATCGCCTTCAAGGTCGCACGACGTAAATCCCATGGCATGCGCCTTTTCCTTTTCAAACACATAGTACGTGGCTGTGCCTTCCGTACAAACTTCTCCCTTTGCATTTTCCAGCGTCACCTCAACCGTCACGAGACGGCGGTTCTGCCCCGTGATGCGCCCGCGCAGCGTCAGTTGCGGCTCAGTTGTCATCACCGGCTTCTTATACCGCACATCCAGACGTGCCGTGACACCACTTGTCTGAAGCTTGCGGAACACCACCCAGCCTGCCGTCTCGTCTATCAGCGTGGACAAGATGCCGCCGTGCATGGTGTTAATCCAGCCCTGATAGTCGTGGCGGGGCTTCCAGAAACTTATTATCTCGTCGCCTTCCTCATAAAATTCCATGTGTACTCCGAGCGGATTGTCCGGACTGCAGCCGAAGCAGTTATAGTCTTCCGCACCGGTCCATGGGTTCTTTATCTTTCTCATAAGTATGTGATTATTGGTTTGTCCATGACTAATATTTAACGTGAGTCCGATTAATTTGTCTTTCTTGTTATATTACAAACCACTTCTGTAGGGAGTGGTTTGTAATATTCATCGTACTCACATTATTTATATATAATACTCCTACGAACTTCTGTCTCAGAACGAGAACTCGAGCGTAAAACGCACTCCGTGCTTCCGTGCAGTGGGCAGACTGAGATAGCTCAGCCTCCTTACATACTGCACATGCAGTATTTTAAAGATGTTATGTATGCCTGCCGTAAATTCCATATACGGTCTGCTGCCGTCCATTACGTATGCTCCTTCGGGGAAATACATCAGCCTGCCGTCGCCTGCATTTGCCTCTACGTAAGGATTGTTCTTGTCGCTCAAAGAGCCCCAAAGACAGTTGAAGCCCAGAGACTCGCGCCACTTCAGCTTTCGTATCAGCGGTATGCGGTTAAGGATTTTGCCGTTAAGGTCCCACGAAAGATGCAGGCTGGCATACCTGTCGTTGAGGAATTCCATGTTGTTTATCATGCTGAACGTCTCGTCGTTGACGATATACGACAGGTTCGTGGCAGGCATTATCAACAGCGGGAAGGGCACCTTGTTCCACTGCACCCCGCCTTTTAGGCGTGTCTCCAGCCTGCCCCAGCTGCCCAGCCACAGGCGTTTGTATATGCTTGCCTCCGTAAAATTATAGTTGTATTCACCACCCATGAAGCCCTTGATGCCCATTGTATGCCCGAGTTGGAACACCGGCGCGTCATGGTTTGCTGGTATTCGCCGCTGCTTGGTGTTGATAAACGTCTCGCCGGGAGAGTATCTCAGCTCGGCGTGTATCTCCGTCGTGCGCAGCTTTCCATGCGTCCCGGCATTCTCTAAACCGGTTTCCGACGACAGCGGAACAAAGAAAAGCTCTCCGCATGCCTCGTTCCCCTCGGTCTTTATGCTTGTCAGCAGCCTGAATCCCCAGTCGGTCTCATACTCAAAGGCAAGTTGCTGGCGGTTGTAGAACATCATCTTGTTCACCTCGCTCCACTTGAACGACGTGAACACATTGTCCTTGTCCGTTGTCACAAACTTGTCCGACGGCGAGTATACATCGTATGCCGAGGTGAACGTCAGCGTGCGTTTCGGAAACTCGCGCGGCAGATATTTCTTCTTGTTAAAAGAGTATGTCACCTCTCCCTTATAATAGTTCTTCTTGCTGTCCCAGCCCCTTGCATAGTAGCCGGAGAAGAACCAGTGGGGATTAAGGTTGGCTGTCGTCTGCCCGCTGATACGTGTTCTCACCCCGTCGATGAAGTTCTTGCTTATCATTGTGTTCACCGGACCGAGGTCAACCTTGCTCGGATGCTTCTCGTCACCCAGTTCTATAAAGTTCTCAATGAATGCCTTCGCGGCGAAAAGAACAAAGCCGAAGTTCTTGCTTTTCTTCATGCTGTTTATAAATTCGTCCATGGAAGCCTCGCTCCTCGACAGCTCCGCCCGCCTGTTACGGTTCCAGAAATCGGGTCCCTGTATCATCGCGTCGGGATCGAAACGTTCCTTTGCCATGCCGCGGAACATCTTGTCGGGCAGCACGTCGAACGAATATCCGCTGTTGCGTGTCGTCCTCATCACTATCGCCTTTGTAAGAAAATTGAGCAGGGACATCTCCACCACCATGTCATCAGTGGTGAGTGCCCAGTCGCCACCGGGCAACTGTGTATACTCCTGGTTGATCTTCATTCCCTCGACAAAGTTCACCGCCGTGTTCTGGGGCAGTGTCATGTCACAGCGTTTCACGTGCAGTGTCGAGTCGGCAAGCACCCACATCTCACCCCTGAAGCCGAAATCCTGCGGATTGTTGGGCAGGAACTGCAAGTGAAAACACTTGTCCTTGCCCACATAGACCGTGTCTTCTATATAATAACGGTAGAACGAAATGGCATCCCGTCCGATAGGACTTATAAAACGTTTGTGCAGCAGATTTATCTGATCGTCATACAAGTCCACGTCTTTGAAGACATCCTTCAGCATCGTGTTCAGTATCTCTCCTGTCTCTATCAGATTGTTCACGCCCTTGGAACTGCGTCCTTTCACTATCGTCTTCTCGCTTTGCGGGTCACGGCGGTAAATGTTCTGCGTAACCGTTTCATCCACGGAGAGCGGCAATATGAGCTTTCCGTTATGGGGACATACCTCCACCTGGTTCTTATACCATTCCGAATTACGGAACATACCCTTCTCCAGCTCGTCCGGCTGAATGTCGTTTACGGCAAGCGTTATCTTCTGATACTTGTCATAACGGTAGTAGTCGTGGTTCTCGAGATGTGTCTTTTTCTTCGCGGCTATCACCCTCCGCATGAGGGCTATTGCCGGATTGTCCTTTCTCTTATACTTTCCGCGCTTGCCCTTTACCTTCACCTCCGACAGTCCGCGCGTGTCCGGCTTCATGGTAACGCGTATCTCCGAAGGCGTGTTTGCACCTATAAGTATCTTTACCGACTTGTATCCCAGCGCGCTGAAGGTTATCGACCAGCCGTTGCGCCGCTCTATGGAGAACGTTCCCGATGCCTCGCCGACAACAGCAAGCCTGTGCCCCTTATACTGGACGCTGGCAAACGGTATGCTGTCTCCTGTCACGGCATCGACCACAACGCCCGTTATGCGCTGCGCGCCGACCGTCTGAGAAAGTACGATAAATAACAATATCAACAGTTTCTTCATTCTTTTCATCTTTCGTTTATAACATTGCCGGTCCTTGTGACTATGCGTCGGACAGGAGCCGGCTGATATCCTTGATTACAATATCGGGCAACTGCTCGTCGAAGACCGTGTCCGTCCAGCCCTCACCTTTCAGCCATGCCGTGCGGCAACCAGCCTCCACTGCCGGAACAATGTCGTTTGTGAAGCTGTCGCCTACAACCATCACGTCTTCCGGATCAAGTCCGAGAGCCTCCGTTCCGAGCCTGAATATACGCGGATCGGGCTTCCTTATACCCACCGCCGCCGACTCTATGACTTCCTCAAACAGCCCGTCCAGCCCGAACTCGGCAAGCACGGTATTTATGTTCCCGTAGAAGTTGCTCACCAATACCATCGGACAACGCTCCTTTATCTTCGTCAGCACGCCGCGGCTGTAAGCCGTCTTTTCTATCACATCTTTGTATATGTCTTCAAGAATATCCGCATGCTTACGGTTTATCTCATCCTCTCCGGCTTTCCAATATCCATTCTTGGCAAGATGGTGCATTTCCATGCTCAGCTTTATAGAAAGCGTCTTGCGGAACGTATAACCGGGCTTTATTACTTCACCCTTTCCCAATGCCCGCTCCGTATACACGTATGCCTCGCGGAACCGGTCTTCCGTCACAGGCACGCCGTGCCTCATATACGCACGCCAAAGCACCTTTCCCCAGTGGCATCCGCCCGTGTCGAGCGTTCCGCCGTAGTCGAATATATATCCTTTAATCATCCAGTTTCTTTGTTAATGTGGCACAAAGGGTCTCATGCCGCTTGTGCATCATGACATACAACACGCTCATCAGGGTTATCTCGATAAGGAAATAAAGCCACGGAATATTTGCCAGACATGTCACATATATACATATCGCCCTGACATTGAACGTCAGTATGTTGGTATATTTCATAAGCGGGCGGCTGCCTGACAGAAACTCCGCGCGCAGCTCTTCCGGCATGTCCGCCGGCTCCAGATAGCGTCCGGAAAGCTTTCTGAAGAATTTCTGGAAACGCGGAGTGCGCTTTTCCTGACTGCGGCAGTAGTTGGCATAATTATAATAGAACGCGCGCGCGAGGAGCGAACGGCGCGGCAACGACTCGTACACGGCACGCTGTCCGGCGTAGGTGTCCAGCTCGCTGCCGTCCTTTCCTTTAAGGAAGAACAGGTGTATCTGGCGGTAGTAGTCTGCAAGCGAGCTTTGGCGCGAATGGCACATCACGCCCGCCATAAACGCGAGCACCCATATCCATATTCCCCACGGGCGTTCCATGCCCGGTATAGGCGTGTTCATCAGACGCACACAGATGGCGGCATATATGCAGAAGAACCACAGGTCGCCGGAAAAACCGTCAAGAACGCGCCCCACAAGTGTCTTCTTTCCTGTGAGGCGGGCAAGCTGTCCGTCAGTGGAATCGCAAAAGTTGGCAAACATCAGGAGCACAACTCCGAGGATATTGTGCCGTATATCGGTATGGCTGAACATCAGTCCTGCACCCATACCGAGAAATATCGACAATACGGTTATGGCGTTGGGATGCACTCCAAGCCGTTTCCACATCAGGGCGAAGACCAGTCCTATGGGGCGTGTGAAGTACACGTCCAGCCACTCTTCAGTGTCTTCCGACTTAAATGATGCATGAAGCATTTCCTTAAAACTACTCATCCTTTTTCTTTATATTGTATTAAGCTTCCCGCAAGGTACACGTCTTGCCACAAGCCCGGCAATGGCTTCGGCAGCCTCGTCGCGGCATCTCGAGAAACTGGGGAAATCGTTGAAATCTATTATTGCATAACTGCCGTCACTCCTTACTATGCAGTCGCCGCCATATATATCTGTGCCAACGAGCGATGCGAGCCGCTCCGCATCACGGCAAAGACTGCCTTCATGAAAAGGATAGTGCTTCGCCTTGCCGTTGACAAGTTCATTGTCAAACTTGCTGCAGCCGTCGTCCGTAGGATAGAAGTATCTGAAAAAACGTGTTCCGCGCACTCCGTAGAATTTCACGAGGTCGCCTTCCACATGGGCGGTAACCACAATACTGCCTATGCCGCGTCGTCTGAAATCAGCCAGTATCCTGTCCCTTTCTTCCGCACATGCGGCATAACGCACATCGTCAGGACACTGCGCAGCCTCATCACCGCGCTTTATCCAATAACCTGACTCACCGTCCACAGGTGCCGCCGGTATGCCGGAGGCACGCATGACACGGTCTACCGCGTCTCTTGAGCATGCCCTTATGGCAGCCGGAGAGTTTATCACCGCAGCCCCCTCTTGCTCCTTCACTTCGAGAATGTCCATTGCCGATGTCTCACGCCCCATGGTAAGAAACACGTCGGCATACATGTCACGTGTAAGGGAATGCTCTCCTACATAGTGCACATCATAGCCGCGGGACAGCAGGTTTTCACCTACAGCATCCAGTATAGCCTTGTCCTGCTCCACCGAATTGGGCGAGAAGCGCTCCGCCCTGTATATGGCAAGGACACGCGTCATGGCATGGAACTTTTTATAAAGTCCTCTGCCTTAGTTATGTCCGAGGCATGGTCTATGTCCAGTATCTTGTCAAAGGCATACGCCCTGAGCCTCATTCCGCCTGCAACCATCGCCCTTTGGAAGTCGCGCATGCGTGTCGTGCCGCGCGCCATGCACTCTTCAAGGACATCAATAGCAGCGGGAACGAGCCCGTAAATGCCGCCAGATACAAAACGGCAACCGTTTTCTTCATCGTAAAAGCCTGTCACGTCAAGATTGTCACCGACACCGACGAAAAGCGGCTTTTCGTCGTCCACATATCCGGTAACGCCCATAAGACCGTCTGCCATGCCGCCGTCGACGAGCCTGCGAAACTCACTTATATATTCCGAAAAGTCGTTCTCACGGAACACCGTGTCCACCGTTGTGAGACAAAACGGACCGTCTTTCAGCAGGCTGCTTATCTCATAGAAGCTGTGCATGGAGCCTGCCGTGTTTTTTACCACAAAGCGCAAGGGCACGGGACGCCCGTCCAAGCCCTCCTTGGAGATATGTTCCAAATGACGGCTCACGGGGATTGCCACACCGTTACATATCACGACAATCTCCGTGGCACCATTATTCATAAACACACGTATAAGCCTGTCGATGAGACACTCGCCGCCTATTCTGACCAAAGGCTTGGGAACTTCTATCCCCTCCCCAGCCAGTCGCGAACCCTCACCGGCAGCTATCACAGCATACTTCATCTGCCTTTTACCATTTGAACAATACGCAAAGGTATGTAATATCAGCGAGATGATGAAACTTTTTATAGTATTTTAGTTTTTTACATTATTACGGCTTATCTTCCGAAAGCCAGGGAGACTTATATTAACGTGAGTTCGATAAATATCACAAACCACCCCTGCCCCTCCTTTAAAAAAGGAGGGGACGCAACGCAGGCATTGTATGCAGAAGTCTTTAGCGTCATTAAAGTCTTTAAGGTCTTTAAAGTCATTAAGGACTACAAAGCCTATCTGCCCTTACTCCCTTACCTCCTTTCTCCCTTTACTCCTCCCTTAATCATTTGTCCTTTAACTTCCTCTAACTTCCCATAACTTCTTTAACTCCTTACTACATTAACTCCTTTCTCCTTCCCTCCTTACTACCTTACATTTTCAGAAGCACAGTCAAGCTTGCCCGTATGCACATCTCCTGAGCCTTTGATGACATGCTTTTCCGAACGCACCTTTCCTTTCAAGGATATGTCGCCGCTGCCATATATAAAGCTCTCAACCGTACCGCATCCGTCGAATTTGGCACTTATATCACCGCTGCCCTTTACTACAAAGCTTGTCCGTGCAGCCTTAACGTTCTTCAGTTCAACATCTCCGCTGCCGTAAACCGATGCTTCGAGCGAATTGCATATTATGTCGGAAAAGGACACGTCACCGCTGCCCTTCACCATAATATTCATGTTATCCGTGTCAACATGCCCCTTCGAGCGGAAATCGCCTGAGCCTGTAATTGCCACCTCAACGATATCCGGCGATGTGACATATACCACGGCACTTTTCGAACCGATATTTATGTGTATGCCGTTATTATCCTTATATCTTACACGCAGGGTCGTCCCGTCTGATTTAATATCAAGACGTTCCACCATGTCTGCCGTTCCTTTGGCTATTACAGACGTGGTGTCGCCCTGCACATACTTGACATCCACACTGCCAGCCAATGCTATTTTCTCAAAGCCGTCCACCTTAAACGTCTTCTTTACCTCGGCAACATCTTTGCCATACCACATCCCCGGCGTCTGCCCGTCTGCCGGTTTTCTTGCACACGACGCTGCTGCAAGCAGTGCAATGGTGCAAAGAACAAACATTGTTTTCCTCATAATTCCATATATTATATTGGTTATCTCCACTAAAAATATCGACATGCCGAACCTGCAAGACCGTCTTCACGCATCCCCAGGCATAATCCTGGCTATTATAAATTAACATGAGTCCGAAATAAAAACATCCAAATACATCCTCACCGCAGTAGGGACACATTCTTGTATCTGTCCGTACGCCTCATAGAGGCGTTCATACAGGAGCTTAAGTTTTCAATACAAATGCCTTGTTGTTTCATCTCTCTTATCTTTGTGGATGGTACAGAGAACGCCTCTATGGGGCGTACGGACAGATACAAGACGTGTTGTTGAACGAAGTGAAAAATGTGTCCCTACGGAAAAGAACACGACTAAAGCTATTGCTCCTTATCTCGAACTCACGTTAAATTATTGCTATATACATTAGACGCGGGCAGGACATAAAAAGTTGCACGGCACTGTAAATATTTTCAGGAAAGACATTAAAGCCGTCAATAGGCGGCATGTTTGTTCTTCGCAAGGAACTTCCGCGCAGCACGGAGCTGATGACGCATGATGCTGACAAGCTCCTGACTCTCCTGCAACACATTCAGATAGAGCAGCGACACTTTAAGTCCGGATGTGCCGTTGTCGCGGTACATCCTGTCGATATGCCGCTTGCGGAGAGCCGAAAGCGCGTCCTTGCACTCGTCGGCAACGGCAAGCGTCTCGCGGTAGCGGTCGTAGCGGTTGGTGGCAATCATCTGCTGCGTAAGGCTCATCAGCTCGTTTATGTTGCGGCGCACGGGTTCGAACTCGGCAATATATTCTGCGGGGACAGGATTGAAGTTATTGTCCACATGCTCCTTCACCGGCTCCAGCATGCGTTTCAGACAGTAAATGAACTGGCTGTCGCTGTTCATGCCGAGGTGGAACCACGTGTTCCGCTCTATCGCCATGTTGTCGGGCACCCGTTTAAGGGCAAGAAGTTCCTGGCGCCGGTATTTCTTCAGCTGTCCGAGTTCTTCATCAAGGGCAGCCGCGCTGGCACGCAGACGGCGCAGGTTTGCCTGTGCAAAGCCTTCGGAAACAATGGCATTGAACTGTTCGAGGACAAATCCCGTAACGAAACTCTGCGTGCGCTGCACGTGTTTGGACAGCAGGTCCCACACTATGTCCTTGTCGCGCGTGCGCATCATCAGCGCAAACAGGTTTTCTTTCTTGTCCTCCGCACTCTTGGCAGCATATCTGCGGTTGCTGCGCCACAGTATATATATGTCGAGGACGATGAATGCCACCATTATGGCGATGCCCCCGAAGTACATCAGTGCACACACTATGGCACACAAGGCGAAAGCCACTCCCGCCGTGACAAACCATCCGCCGATGACAGACATGACACCCGTGACACGGAACACCGCGCTCTCACGCCCCCACGCACGGTCGGCAAGAGACGTTCCCATTGCCACCATGAAGGTCACGTAGGTGGTTGAAAGGGGGAGCTTGTAGTTGGTACCGGCTATTATGAGCATTGCCGCAAGAACGAGATTTACGGCTGCGCGCACCTCGTCGAACGCCGCTCCCTTAGCCAGGACAGCCTCGCTGCTGTTAAAGCTCCTGTCCATGACACTGTGCATGCGCCGCGGCAAAATTTTCGAAACAACGTCGCCGATGTCCTGAGTGGCACGTACTATGCTCCGCGCCACCTTTGACGAGCCGAACATCTCGTCGCCCTCGTCCTGACGGCTAAGGTCTACGCTGGTCTTGACAACATTCTTTGCCTTCTTAGACGTGAACATCGCAACAATCATCACTATGCCGGCAATGACGAGATAGGACAGCGGACTTTTTGCCGACGACATGAGAACAGACATCTTATATGAGTTGTAGCCGCCGTCGCCGTTGGCAAGAAAATCGCGCAGAGAGTCAAGCCCGGCAAGCGGCACGCCGACAAAGTTGACGAGGTCGTTGCCCGCAAAAGCCATGGCAAGGGCAAAAGTACCGAGCAGGACGATAACCTTGAAGACGCTCACGCGCAGGAAATGGAGCACCTGCATGAGCAAGGCGGAGACAACAAACGATGCTGCAAGAAGCTGCATGGTGCGGCTGTTTATCCACGCACGTACACCGGCATCGACAAAGGGCGAGTCGCCTATACCTTTTATAAATATAAAATAGACAAGCGCGGTGAAGGCTATGCCACCGAACACGGCAACAGTATAGCGCAGACGGCGCTTGTAATTGAATGTAAAAATAAGCCTTGAGAGCCACATAACCACGACACCGAAGAAGAATGCCACCGCCACGGACACGAAAATGGCTATGATTACACTAAGTGCCTTGTCACTGTTCAGAAGGTCGGTGATTGCCAGGGCGGGATCGGCATTCATCTTCAGAAGTGCAAGAATGAATGTTCCGCCGAGCAGTTCGAACACAAGCGACACTGTGGTGGAGGTCGGCATGCCGAGGGTGTTGAACATGTCGAGAACCACGACATCCGTAACCATGACGGCAAGGAATATCGTCATGACCTCGTGGAAGGTGTAGTTCTCGGGGCGCATTATGCCGTGGCGCGCCACATCCATCATGCCGGCACTCATCACCGCACCGAGAAGCACACCCGCAGAGGCAACTATGAGTATGGTACGGTATTTTGCCACACGGGCACCAACAGCCGAATTGAGAAAGTTGACGGCATCGTTGCTTACGCCGACAAAAAGGTCGAACACTGCCAAAATCAGCAGGAACGCCACAATAATAAAGTAAATAGTTATCATAAACGTTGTTTTTATTGTTATCGTTTTACCTCTCCGCAAAGATAGGCATGCAATGTTACAATAGTGTTACAACAAGGTTAAGAATTGAAAACAATCAGTTAAGTAATCTCAACAGCGGCATACCGGCTTCCGAAAGACGGCATTTCAGCCTCCAATATGCCGCCTTTTAGAGCCTGAAATACCGCCTTTTGGAAGACAAAAGGTATTATTCTGATTTTCAGGATGTTACAAGCACAGTTTCGGAAGGTTTCGATACGGACGGAAATAACGTCTCTGCAAGCATTTGTTTTCACCGTTGAACGCTCTTTTGACAGCCCCGGATGCCGGGCGTACGGCACCGGGCGGCAACGTTGAGGGGTTTGCGGAGGAAGCGTAAATGTGCCGGACGGAAGACCGTTGCTGCGTTGTTCAAATTCATCGGACTGACAGTAATTAATGTATGAATTTATTTGGCAGTTAACCATAAATGACGTAATTTTGCACCATAAAGATTGAGACACAAGTAAATGAGCACTGACCACTCTACCGCCATTCTGACCCTGACAACGGAAAAGCTGTCAAGGGAAGAATCGCTAAAAGGCATTTTTCATCAGCACAGGGACGGCAATCCCCTGCCGTCTGCAAAGGCTCTGCAAGAAATAATAGAACTGTCGCGTTCTATTTTGTTTCCGGGATACTACGGAATGTCGTCCGTAAACATCAAAACCATCAAATATCACATCGGCGTAAACGTGGAACGGCTGCACAAGCTGCTTACCGACCAGATTATGGCAGGACTGTGCTTTGCCGACGAATGCAGGGAAGAGACGTATGAAAAGCTTGCCCGGAGACAGAGTGAATCGGAGCAACTGGCGGCGCAACTGGTAGAAAGGCTCCCTGAAATACGCGCCACGCTCGCCACCGACGTGGAGGCTGCATACTACGGAGATCCGGCTGCCGAGGGTGTCGGGGAGATTATATCGTGCTATCCGGTGATAAAGGCTCTTACGAACTACCGCATCGCCCACGAGCTGAAGGTGCTCGGCGTGCCTCTCATACCGCGCATGATGACGGAGATGGCACACTCGGAAACGGGCATAGACATACATCCCGGGGCACAAATAGGGCACCACTTCACCATCGACCACGGAACGGGCGTGGTGATAGGGGCAACGTGTATCATCGGCAACAACGTGAAACTGTATCAGGGAGTGACGCTCGGGGCAAAGAGCTTTCCGCTCGACGAAAACGGCAACCCTATCAAGGGCATAGCCCGGCACCCGATAATAGAAGACAACGTGATAGTATATTCAAACGCCACTATACTCGGACGGATAACCATCGGACACGACTGTGTGGTGGGGGCAAACATCTGGGTGACGGAAGACATGGAGCCTGAGACAAGGAAATACAAGAAGGCATAGGTAAAAGGAAGCTGCCCCGCAGGGCGCATACGGACAACAAGAAAAGAATAACATCAATATAAATAATGGAACAGGAATTTGAACTCATCGCCAAGACATTCATGGGTCTGGAACCGGTTTTGGCTCAGGAGCTGACACAAATGGGGGCTAACAACGTGCAGACAGGACGCCGCATGGTGTCGTTCAGCGGCAACAAGGAAACTATGTACCGCGCAAACTTCCAGCTGCACACGGCAATTAAAATTCTGAAACCAATCAAACACTTCAAGGCGGAAAGTGCCGATGAGGTGTATGAGGAGATTAAAAAGATAGACTGGAGCGAGTTTTTGGACAACAGCAAGACATTTGCCGTAGACGCCGTAGTGTTCTCCGAGGAGTTCCGCCACTCCAAGTTCGTGGCATACAAGGTCAAGGATGCCATTGTGGACCAGTTCCGCGAGAAGACGGGACAGCGTCCCAACATATCCGTGACAAATCCCGACATAAGGCTTCACATACACATTGCGGAGGACAAATGCACCTTGTCGCTCGACTCGAGCGGCGAAAGCCTTCACCGCAGGGGCTACCGTCAGGAGTCGGTAGAGGCTCCGCTGAATGAGGTTCTGGCAGCCGGCATGATACTGATGAGCGGCTGGAAGGGCGACACAGACTTCATAGACCCGATGTGCGGCTCGGGAACGTTGCTGGTAGAAGCGGCACTCATTGCACAGAACATTGCCCCGGGAGTGTTCCGGAAGGAGTATGCGTTCGAGAAATGGAACGACTTCGACCGCGATTTGTTCGACAGTATATACAACGATGACTCACAGGAACGCGAGTTCAAGCACCACATCTACGGATACGACATTGACATGAAGGCTGTAAACACGGCACGGATGAACGTGAAAGCGGCGGGAATGTCAAGCATAATAACAGTGGAGAACGCTGACTTCAAGGACTTCAAGCAGCCCGAGGACAAATCTATAATGATTACAAACCCGCCCTACGGCGAGCGCATATCCACTCCCAACCTGCTCGGAACATACAAGATGATAGGCGAAACGCTGAAACACCAGTTCAAGAACAACGAGGCATGGGTGCTCAGCTACCGTCAGGAGTGCTTCGACCAGATAGGACTCCGCCCGTCCATAAAGATACCGCTGTACAACGGTTCGTTGGAATGTGAGTTCAGAAAGTACCAGATGTTCGATGGAAAACTGAAGGACTTCCGCGGCAGCGGGAATGTTCTCAAGACCGAAGAAGAGAAAAAAGCCATGGCAGAAAAGGGACGCTTCAAGAAAAACAGGGAATTCAAGAGACGTCTTGAAGAGGAGGCTGAAAACGAGGAAGGCGACATAAGGTCGTTCAAGTTCCATACACACAAGTTTGAAGAGACAGGCCGCAAGGAACGCTCCAGCCGCAAGGCAGAGCGCAACCGCGACTGGCGCGAGGAGCACAACGGCAGGGAACGCCGCCGCGACGACAAGGGCAGAGGCTTTGATAAAGGTGCAAGAAAAGGCGGAAGAGACTTCGGCAAGAAAGGGAAAAGGTACAACAATGGAAAGGACTGACATGATAAAAGGACTCTTTGGAAGAAGAGTTGCGACACTGGCAATGATGATACTGACAACGGTTGCGGGCATGGCACAGGGTAAGGAGTTCACGCTTGAGGACTTGAACTATGGCGGAACGAACTATCATAACATGTCGCCTAAAAACATATACACCACATGGTGGGGTGACAAACTGGTGCGGCGCGACGCCGAGACATGCTCGCTGATAAACACGGACAACGGAAAGGAAACGGCACTGTTCGGCACGGAAGACATCAACAAATGGGCTGGAACAGACGAAAAGACAAAGATACGCAGTCTTTACGGCGTAAGATTTCCTTATGCGGACAAGCCCCTCGTACTGGTAAACAACCGTAAGGAACGCATGCTCATCGACTTCAAGGCAGGCAAGACGGTTTGGCGGCAGGCATGTGAGGGCGAGACCAATGCCGACTGGAACAGCGTTTCAAGAGCCGTGGCGTTTGTCAGGGACAACCAGTTGTTCGTCACCGATGCCACAGGAAAGACCATACAGCTGTCTACAGACGGCAGCCGCGAGATTGTATACGGTCAGGCGGTGCACCGCAATGAGTTCGGTATAACGGGCGGAACGTTCTGGAACAAGGAGGGCAACAGACTGGCATTCTACCGCATGGACCAGAGCATGGTGACCGACTATCCGCAAGTGAATACATTCACAAGGGCGGCAGAATACGAGCCGGACAAATACCCCATGGCAGGCATGACAAGCCATAAGGTAACCGTAGGGGTATATGACATGGCGTCCGGAAAGACAGTATATCTCAAGGCAGGTGACCCGACCGACCGCTATTTTACCAACATAACGTGGAGTCCGGACTCAAAGACAATATACATGCAGGAGCTTAACCGCGACCAAAACCACATGCAACTGGCATGCTACAACGCGGAGACGGGCGACAAGACAGGGGTGATATACGAGGAATGGAGCGACAAATACGTGGAGCCGTCAAACCCTCTGACGTTCCTGCCGTGGGACAACGGCAAGTTCATACTTCAAAGCCAGCGCGACGGCTTCAATCATCTTTATTTGTTCGACACGCACAAACGCGTCTATCCGGAGAAGAGACAGACGGCAGCAGGCGTGTCATACAAGGAGCAGCTGTCGTCTATGCAGCTCACAAAGGGCAGTTTTGTCATTCAGGAACTTATCGGGCTGAACAGCAAGAGGAAATCTGTGATAGTGCGGTCCAACGAACTAAGTCCGATACAGAGCAACCTGTTTGCTGTCAATACGGCAACAGGGAAAAGGACACAGCTTGACAACGGGAAGGGAGTTCACTACGGTATACTGTCAGAAAACGGCACCTTGCTGTGTGACAAGTATTCGGAACCGGACGTACCGCGCAACATCGAGATTATAAACACCGGCACGGCAAAGCGCAACATGATATTCAGCGCACCCGACCCGTGGACGGGATACAACGTTCCGGAGTACTCATGCGGAACGATAAAGGCTGCCGACGGCACAACGGACCTCTATTACCGCATGGTAAAGCCCATAGGCTTTGACCCCAAGAAGAAATATCCTACCGTAATATACGTGTACGGCGGTCCCCACGCACACAACGTTGAGGCAAGCTGGCACTACATGAGCCGTTCCTGGGAGACGTACATGGCACAGAAGGGATACCTGCTGTTTATCCTCGACAACAGGGGTAGCGAAAACCGCGGACTTGCCTTCGAGCAGGCTACATTCCGCCATTTGGGACAGGAGGAGATGAAAGACCAGATGAAAGGTGTGGAGTTCCTCAAGTCACTTCCATACGTTGACGCAGACCGTATGGGCGTGCACGGCTGGAGCTACGGCGGCTTCATGACTATATCACTTATGACTAATTACCCCGATGTGTTTAAGGTTGGAGTGGCAGGAGGTCCTGTCATCGACTGGAAATGGTACGAGGTGATGTACGGCGAACGGTATATGGACACACCGGAGAGCAACCCCGAGGGATATGAGCAGACATCCCTGCTTGCAAAAGCAAAGGACCTGAAAGGCAAGTTGCAGATAATTATCGGCATGAACGACCCGACCGTCGTCCCGCAGCATGCCCTGCAGTTTATCAACGCATGCACGGAAGCAGGCACTCAGCCGGATTTCTTCGTCTATCCGGGCGAGGGTCACAACATGGCGGGACACAAGAGCGTGCACCTGCATGAGCGTATAACGCAGTATTTCGAGGACTATCTCAAATAAGAGCCGTACAGACCGGGAGGCAAAAGGCGGCAGACAGACTAATAAAGAGGAATATAATAAACTATAAAAAGAGCCAGTTTACAGTATGAAAATATTATTGTTAGGAAGCGGCGGACGTGAACATGCACTTGCATGGAAGATTGCGCAGAGCGAGAGAGTGGAAAAGCTGTACATTGCCCCGGGTAATGCCGGAACAGCGGATGCAGGCGAAAACGTGGCAATAAAAGCCGACGATTTCGACAAGCTGAAAGACTTCGCAGTGGAAAAAGGCATCGACATGGTTGTCGTGGGACCTGAAGACCCGCTGGTAAAAGGTATCTACGACAATTTCCGCGACGACCCGCGTACGGCAAAAGTGCCTGTAATAGGACCGTCCAAGCAGGGTGCCGTGCTCGAAGGAAGCAAGGACTTTGCCAAAAGTTTCATGGAAAGGCACAACATACCGACGGCTAAATACCGCACCTTCAACGGCACGAACATCGACGAGGGACTGGCTTTCCTCGAAACGATGAAGGCTCCATACGTGCTGAAAGCCGACGGACTGTGCGCCGGCAAGGGAGTACTGATATTGCCGACGCTCGAAGAAGCGAAGAAAGAACTTAGGGAGATGCTCGGCGGAATGTTCGGCAACGCCTCGGCAAACGTCGTAATCGAGGAGTTCCTAAGCGGCATCGAATGCTCCGTTTTCGTACTTACAGACGGAAAGAACTACAAGATTTTGCCGGAGGCAAAGGACTACAAGCGCATCGGCGAGCACGACACCGGTCTGAACACGGGCGGCATGGGCAGCGTGACCCCCGTCCCCTTCGCAACAGGGGAGTGGATGAAAAAGGTGGAGGAACGCATCATACGTCCGACGGTAGACGGTCTTGCCGAAGAGGGAATAGACTATAAAGGCTTCATATTCTTCGGACTTATAAACGTGGAAGGCGAGCCTATGGTGATAGAATACAACTGCCGGATGGGCGACCCGGAGACGGAGAGCGTGATGCTGCGCCTGAAAAGCGACATCGTAGACCTGTTCGAGGGTGTTGCGAAAGGCGACCTCGACAAGCGCGAGATTGTATTTGACGAGCGCGCGGCAGTGTGCGTGATGCTCGTGAGCGGAGGCTATCCGCAGGAATATGTAAAGGGATATCCGATAAGCGGCATCGAAGACGTGGACGGCAGCATCGTGTTCCACAGCGGAACAGCTGTGAAAGACGGCACGGTCGTAACGGCGGGAGGACGCGTGATAGCAGTAAGCTCGTATGGAAAGGACAAGGAAGAGGCACTGCAGAAGTCTTTCTCCGAGGCACAGAAGATACAGTTCAAGGACAAGTACTTCCGCTCGGACATCGGTGCCGACCTCTGACCGCACGCAAAAAGAAGAATAAAAGATAACTGAACGTAAGAAGAAAGTACAGAAGGAGTTTGGCTGTGATAAGGAAAAGACTGCAAAACAAAGTGGCAGAAAGCCGTTTTGCACTGCCCGTAACGGCAATATACGCAACGCTGGCATGGCTTGCCGGAGGACTGGCAGGCAACGGAATGTACATACAGTTTGCGCTCTTTGCAGCATCTGCGTTTATGATGATGATGCTCAACAACCACAACTCGCTGATACGTATATACAGCCGCATGGTGTCGTGCACGTTCCTCGTGCTCACCGCCATGGCGGCTTTTCTTTTTGACAGGTACGAACCCTTTGCCGTGCAGATGTGCATGACGGTGTTCTACCTTGCTTTTTTCTCATGCTATCAGGACAAGAACGCCAGGGGACGGATGTTCTATGCGTTCCTTTTCATAGGACTGGCAAGCATCTTCTTCATACATATACTGTTTCTTGTACCGGTGTTGTGGATCATAATGGCAGGCAAGCTGATGGTCTTTAACCCGAAAACATTCTGGGCATCGGTGCTGGGACTTGTCACGCCATACTGGTTCATGGCAGGCTACTGCCTGCTGACGGGAAGTCCGGACAGGCTCATAAGCCATTTTGCCGGCATCGCCGTGTTCAGTCCGATGTCGCTTTACGCGCTGCCCGACACGAAAAGGCTCGCCACGCTGGCACTGGTACTGCTGCTTGCCTTCACGGGCATTATACACTACATGCGCAACAGCTACGGCGACAAGATACGCACAAGGACCATATACGAGACATTCATCATAATGAACCTCATAACCATTGCCTCCGTCATATTGCAGCCACAGCACACCGACATGCTGCTGCCGCTGATTATAGTGAACACTGCACCACTGGCGGCACACTTCATTGCACTCACGGGAACGCGCCTCACGAACATCGCATTCTGCACAATCACAATGGCAATACTTGCACTCACGGCATATAATATATGGATATAATAATATCATTTCTCACCGAATACGGATACATCGGCATGCTGGCATCGGCATTCCTTGCAGGCAGTTTCCTGCCGTTCAGCAGCGAGGCGGTGATGCTGGGACTGCTTGCCACGGGACTTGACCCGTGGGGACTGATTTTATACGGTACGGCGGGCAACGTTCTCGGAGGACTTTTCAACTACGGAGTGGGCAGGATGGGGCGGCTCGACTGGATTGAAAAGTATCTTCATGTAAAGAAAAAGGACTTGGACAAGGCGCAGCGGTTCATGGCGGGACACGGTGCGTGGATGGGCTTCTTTGCATTTCTTCCCGTGCTGGGCAGTGCCATAACGATACTTTTAGGACTTATGAGGGCAAACATTGTGATATCAACAACAAGCATGGCAATAGGAAAATTCCTGCGGTATGTTCTGCTTGTCTACGGTGCAAGCCTGCTTGCTTCATAGCGTTTCATAACACTTTGATTTTCAATATATTACCTTTTGACTTCCAAAAGGTGCCCTTTTAGCGTCTGAAATGCCGTGTTTCAGAGGCTGAAAGGTGCCCTTTTACAACGCAAAAGGTCACCTTTCGGAATGCAGGCGTAAATCCCTGTCTGTACGGATGCTCCCCTGCCCTGCCGCAAAGTTGCGTTAAAGAATAATAAATAACCCTCAAACACACTCAAACTTTGTATCTTTGTAACCTAAAATTTATAATAATCACATTATCTGTAAATGAAACAATTTAAGTTAGTGGACAATATACTGGGCTGGCTGGCGTTCTTTATCGCTGCCTTTGTATATTGTAGCACGGTTGAACCCACTGCCAGTTTTTGGGACTGCCCGGAGTTTATCGTCACTGGATATAAACTCGAAATAGGTCACCCGCCCGGCGCGCCGTTCTTCATGCTGACGGCTAATCTCTTCTCACAGTTCGCAAGCGACCCCTCACAGGTTGCCCTCATGGTAAACATGATGAGTGCCCTGCTCAGCGCCACGTGCATATTGTTCCTGTTCTGGAGCATCACTCACCTGACGCGCAAGCTGATACTGAAAGACTGGGACGACCTAAGCCTGTCAAAGATGATTGCCATAGAGGCGAGCGGAATGGTGGGCGCACTGATATATACGTTCAGCGACACATTCTGGTTCAGCGCCGTCGAGGGTGAGGTTTACGCCTACTCGTCGGCTTTCACCGCCGTGGTGTTTTGGCTGATACTCAAGTGGGAGGACCATGCCGACGAACCGCACAGCGACCGTTGGCTTATATTAATAATGTATATGACGGGACTCAGCATCGGCGTACACCTGCTGAACCTGCTTTGTGTACCCGCAATCGTGCTGGTCTACTACTACCGCAAGTTCCCAGATGCCGACCTCAAAGGCTCGCTCATTGCCCTCGCCGTGTCGTTCGCCATCGTTGCCGGCATATTATATGGTGTCGTTCCGGGCATCATCACCGTAGGCGGCTGGTTCGAGCTGTTCTTCGTCAACACGCTCGGATGCCCGTTCAACACAGGTGAGATTATATACATCATACTGCTTGTGAGTGCCGTAATATGGGCCATATACGAGAGCTATACCGACCGCAGCACAAAGCGCAGCAACGTGTCTTTCCTCATTGCCGTGGCAATGCTCGGCGTACCGTTCGTGGGTCACGGCTGGACGGCGGCATTGACAGGTATCGTGGTGCTCGCCGCACTGTGGTTTGTGCTGAACTTCAAGAGGGCTAAGGTTGCTCTTGTAAGCGCGCGCATGAAGAACACCGTGCTGCTTTGCATGCTCATGCTGATGATAGGTTACTCGAGCTACGCACTCATAGTGATACGCTCTTCGGCAAACACGCCGATGGACCAGAACTCTCCTGAAGACATATTCACGCTGGGCAGCTACCTCAGCCGCGACCAGTATGGCGACAGCCCGCTGCTATACGGGCAGGCATACACATCGCAGGTGCAGCTCGACATAGAGGGAAACCGCTGCATACCGCGCATGAAAGAGGGCGCACCGATATATCAGCGCAAGGAAAAGGCATCGGAGAACGAGAAAGATTCGTACTTCATCGTAAGGCACAGAAACAAGTATGTGTATGCCCAGAACATGCTGTTCCCGCGCATGCACTCAAGCGACCATGCGCAGGCTTACGAGAGCTGGATGGGCGGCGTGGACGGTACGGAAGTGCCATACGACAACTGCGGCGAGACGATAATGGTTAAGATGCCGTCGCAACTGGAGAACATCCGCTTCTTCCTTTCATACCAGTGCAACTTCATGTACTGGCGGTATTTCATGTGGAACTTCGCCGGAAGGCAGAACGACATACAGGGTAACGGAGAACTGGAACATGGCAACTGGATCACAGGAATTCCGTTCATAGACAACATGAGGCTGGGCGACCAAAGCCTGCTGCCGGACGACCTGAAGGAGAACAAGGGTCACAACGTGTTCTACTGTCTGCCGCTGCTGCTCGGACTCATAGGTCTTTTCTGGCAGGCATACCGCGGACAGAGGGGCATAAGACAGTTTTGGGTTGTGTTCTTCCTGTTCTTCATGACGGGACTGGCAATTGTGCTATATCTTAATCAGACACCGATGCAGCCCCGCGAGCGCGACTATGCATACGCCGGTTCGTTCTACGCATTCGCCATTTGGTGCGGAATGGGCGTGGCAGCAATAATTGACCTGCTTAAGAAAGGCATCGTCCGGATTAAATACAAACAGACCGGCAACGGCAATATACCAGAAGGAGCACACCTCGACAAGACCATGGAGACGGCTCTGGCAGCAATTGTCGGCGTGGTGTGTCTGCTCGTACCCATACAAATGGCAAGCCAGACATGGGACGACCACGACCGAAGCGGACGATACACGTGCCGCGACTTCGGGCAGAACTACCTCATGTCGCTACAGGACAAGGGCAACCCCATTGTCTTCACGAACGGCGACAATGACACCTTCCCGCTGTGGTATAATCAGGAAGTGGAGGGTGTGCGTACCGACGCACGCGTCTGCAACCTGAGCTATCTGCAAACCGACTGGTACATAGATCAGATGTGCCGTCCGGCATACAACTCTCCTTCTGTGCCTATAACATGGCCAAGACTCGACTATTGTTCCGGCACCAACGACTATATAGCCGTGGAGCCGGATGCAAAGAATGAGCTGCTGGAACTGTACAAGCTGCAGCCGGAAGAGGCAAAGAAACAGTTCGGCGACTCTCCGTTCGAGCTTAAGAACGTGCTGAAATACTGGGTTCGCAGCAAGGACAAGGACATGCACTTCATCCCGACAGACACCCTCTACCTGACTATAGACAAGGAGGCGGTAAGAAAGAGCGGCATGATGATGGCAGCCGACAGCATCCCCGACCGCATGGTTATATCGCTAAAAGGAAAGAGAAACCTGTACAAAGGCGACCTAATGATGCTCGAAATGCTTGCACAATGCAACTGGACACGTCCCTTATACGTGGCTTGCACGGTCGGAGCGGACAACTATATGAATCTTGGAGACAACTTCATACAGGAGGGACTCGTAAACCGCATAACGCCGTTTACCACCAACGCAGGCGAAGCAAAGAACTTCGACACGGAAAAGGTGTACACAAACATGATGACACGCTTCAAATATGGCGGTCTGGACAGAAAGGGTATATACCTTGACGAGACCGTAATGCGCATGTGCTATACCCACCGCCGTCTCTTCGCACAGCTTGCATTGCACCTCATCAGCGAGGGAAAGACAGACAAGGCGGCAAAGGTATTGGCTTACGCAGAGAAGGTTATGCCGTCATACAACGTTCCTATGAGCTACATAAGCGGCGGGCACGAGATTGCAAAGGCATACGCCCTGACTGGTCAGAAAGCACAGGCAAAGAAAGTGCTGGGCGACGTCTTCAACAACGCATGGCAGTATCTGCGGTGGTACAACTCACTGAATGCAAACCGCTTTGCACAGTCCCAGCAGGAGTGCATGATGCAAATATACATCATGAGAATATGTCTTGACATCGCACCGCTGGTAGACAACAAATGGGCTGATATGCTCGAAAAGAAGTGGGAGACGGGTGTAAAGACATATCAGGACAGAGGCGGACAGCTGCCCATGTAAAAGTGAGGGAGGCAAACATTTTCAGCAGAAGCAACAAACGGAATGATTATAGAACAACCAAGCATCTGGCTCCACTGGCTCTATCCGAGGGCTACGTGGAGAATGGACAAGAACGAGAGGTCAGTCTATCTGACCTTCGACGACGGTCCCATACCGGAGAGCACGCCGTTCATACTCAAGACGCTTGCAGAATTCGACGCGAAAGCCACTTTCTTCATGGTTGGTGAGAACGTGCTTAAGCACCACGACCTGTACAACGACATCGTAGAAGCCGGTCATCAGGTAGGTAACCACACCTTCAACCACTGGAGCGGCTTCAGGCATTCGCCCCACTCATACAGCGCCAATACGGAGATGGCGAACGAACTGATAAAGAGCCACCTTTTCAGACCGCCCCACGGGTGGATGCGTTGGGAACAGTATTTCTGGCTGGGACGCAAATACCGCATTGTAATGTGGGACCTGCTGACGCGCGACTACAGCAAATGGACTACGGCAGAAGATATTATAGGCAACGTGAAACGCTACACGCGAAACGGCTCGATAATAACTTTCCACGACTCGATAAAAAGCATTGGCAAGCTGAAAGTTGCCCTTCCCGAAATTCTTAAATGGCTTAAGGAGCAAGGATATGAGTTCAAGACTTTCGAGTGAGAGAATAAAAGCCGAGGCAAAAGACCTCGGCTTTTTTGCTTGCGGCATAGCAAAGGCGGAGCGCGTGGACACCGATGCTGAAACAGAACTGGCAGAATGGCTCGGCAAGGGGATGAATGCGGACATGGCATACATGGCAAACCACACGGACAAGCGCCTCGACCCGCGCCTGCTTATGGACGGGCTGAAAAGCATCATCTGCGTTGCCATGAACTACGCGCCGGCATACCGCATGCCGAAAGACGAACTGCAATTTGCCGCCTACGCCCTCGGACAGGACTACCACTTCATCGTAAAGGACCGGTTAAGGCTCCTTGCAGGACGTCTCGGACTGCATTCATACCGCGTGTTCTGCGACAGTGCCCCGGTGCTCGAACGCTATTGGGCGGCAAAAGCCGGTCTCGGGTGGATTGGACGCAACCGTCAGCTCATCATTCCACACGCCGGAAGCATGTTCTTTCTCGGCGAACTGTTCACCGACAAGGAAACCGATTACGACCTCCCGGTAAAGAACCGGTGCGGCAACTGCCACTCATGTATAGACGCATGCCCTACAGGAGCACTCGCCGGAACAGTCTCCAATACATGCAAAAACGGTGACCTGCCGCATGAAGCAGCATTTGATGCAAGGCTCTGCCTGTCATATCAGACAATTGAGAACCGCGGGGAAATACCGCCCGGCATTGCGATGAAAATGGGAAACACGGTATATGGGTGCGACAGATGCCAGCAGGCATGCCCCTGGAACAGGTTTGCCACCCCGTCGGAAGAGCCTCTGCTACGCCCCAGAGACGAGTTTCTGAGCATGACAAGGGACAAATGGAACCGGCTTACGCCCGAAGACTACAGGCGGCTGTTCAAGGGAAGCGCGGTGAAACGGGTGAAATATGAGGGGCTGATGCGAAATATCAGCGCCGTAAACAATAATTTAAAGGAAAAGAACAAAGACAATGGAACAGGTGAATAAGGACAAGGTGCTTGCCATGCTCGTAAAGACATTCTTCAGATACTTCACCCTCGGCATAGTGGAGACACAGTCAG
Source organism: uncultured Prevotella sp. (assembly GCA_900545525.1). Taxonomy (GTDB): domain Bacteria; phylum Bacteroidota; class Bacteroidia; order Bacteroidales; family Bacteroidaceae; genus Prevotella. The sequence goes on along the minus strand of UQZX01000001.1, from coordinate 124,320 downwards.
CGGACAACGACATGGAGAAGTTTGAACCGCAGAACATCAAGCGCACCATGCTCGACCACTATGAAAGCATATCGCAATGTTTCAACTCCGAGATGTTCTACGCCATTTCCCGGATGAACTACAAGGCAGAAGAGATTGAGCAGGAGATACGCTCCTTTATAAAGGAAGACACCACGCAGATGGACCTTGTGAGGCTTGCATGCAAGACGGAGGCGTTCCATGCCACCATGGTAAGCGAGTACAGACGTAACTTTGAGCTGCTCCTGTGCGGCAGACTTGCCACACAGAACGAGCATGAAGCATCCTACACACGATGCCAGATACTCGGAACAATGGACATGCAGGATGCCATCGACATAATAAGCAAGATGACGGAAAGCGCCTATACGGCAGGAAGAAGCACCGGAGAGGCTGCAACAAAAAAGTAGCAGGGAAACACCCTGCTACATATAAAGACTGCCATAAAAACCGCGGTGACGGCATGTCACTGCATGTCGAGCACCACCTGCATAAGTTTCTTGCCCAGCGCATCAGCCTCCTCCATGGTCGGAGCCTCGCTGTAAACACGTATTATAGGTTCCGTATTAGATGCCCTGAGATGCACCCAACAGTCCGCAAAGTCTATCTTAACGCCGTCTATATCGTTTACATCGGCATCCTTATACATCTCCTTAACCTTGCGCAGAATTGCCGGCACATCGGTTGAGGGAGTGAGATCTATCCTGTTCTTTGCTATGAAATACTCCGGATAAGATGCGCGCAACTCGCTCACACTGCACTTTTTATGAGCCAAAGACGACAGAAACAGGGCAATACCCACAAGGGCATCGCGCCCATAATGGCTTTCCGGATAAATCACGCCGCCGTTGCCCTCGCCGCCTATCACGGCACAGGTCTCCTTCATCTTGGTCGTCACATTGACCTCTCCGACAGCCGATGCAGCATATTTTCCGCCATGGCTGACGGTGACATCGCGCAACGCACGCGTTGAACTGAGGTTCGAAACAGTATTTCCGGGAGTGTGTTCCAGCACATAGTCGGCAACGGAAACAAGCGTATATTCCTCTCCGAACATTGTTCCGTCCTCACAGATAAACGCCAGACGGTCCACATCGGGGTCTACCACGATGCCGAGATCAAATCCGCCGGACTTCATCCTGTCCATTATTCCGCCGAGGTTCTTCTCCAGCGGCTCAGGATTATGCGCGAAGTCGCCGTCCGGATTGCCGTTCAATATCTCATATTCAACGCCCAGTGCCTCGAAAAGCTGCGGCAGGATTATGCCTCCCACGCTGTTGATTGTATCGGCACAAACCCTGAAACGGGCTTTTCTGACAGCCTCTACGTCAACCAGCTTCAGCGCAAGAACCGAGTCGATATGCTTCTTGTTATATGTATTATCCTCTATATAATGTCCGAGAGCGTCAACACCGGCATATTCGAAATCCTCCTTTTCCGCAATAGCAAGCACCTCGTTGCCCTCTTCCTTGTTGAGAAACTCTCCGCAACTGTTCAACAGCTTCAGGGCATTCCACTGCCTCGGGTTATGACTCGCGGTAATGATTATGCCGCCGTCGGCAACCGCCATGCGCACCGCAAGCTCCGTAGTGGGCGTAGAGGCAAGACCGATGTTGACCACATCATAGCCCATACCCATAAGCGTTCCGCACACCACGCTGTCTACCATCCTGCCCGATATGCGGGCATCGCGCCCTACGACAATCCTGCCCGTTGCGTCATTGCCCGTGCTGCGGCGGATGAATGTGGCATATGCCGTTACAAACTTCACAATGTCCAACGGATTGAGCGTGTCGCCCGTGCATCCGCCGATTGTGCCGCGGATGCCTGAAATAGACTTTATAAGTGTCATTATCTTCCTCTTTCGTAAGTTAATTCATAAAGACAAGGATATACGCCGGACGACGCATACTGGTGTCCCTGCGTGTGAGGCACAATTATCTTCACCTTTGCTATCTCCTCATCGGGAGAAGACTGCCGCCCCACCCTCACGTAGCTCAGCGGCGCCAGCCAGCCCGACGGCACCGATGTGTTGCTGTAAAAGCTTGCCATTACGCTCTGACCGCTGATAAACGAAGCCGAGAACGAGCCGCTGGTATTCGTCACGTTCATCTTGTCCACCATGTGGGCAAACGACATCATCTCATTGGTAAGCTGCAAAGAGTCTGTCAGCAGGTTCCACTCCTTAAAGCGGCAAAGCACCGTAGTTGTCTCCCCCGGCTTGATACGCTCGCCGCATCCCTTGCGTATGATCTGCATATATACTCCCGAACGGTTCAACAAGACATATTCATTGCGCTCCAGATTGGTGGTTGTGTCCTGGGCAAAGAACTGTTCCTCGGATATCACCGTTACCGACGAGTCTCTTAAATACTCCTGTATTGCCGCACGTTCCCTGTCCTTCTGTTCGGCATACGTTTCCGTATCATCACATGCAACTGCAAGAATCATGGCAAAGAACGCCATGAGCACATAAATTATTTTATTCATATATTATATCTGATAATACAATTATAACGGCAAAATTACAAAAAACATGCCAATTACAGCCAACAACACGCCATATATTATGCTACTTTAACCCATATACAGCAACACAGGCTTCACGGGCGGAAGCTGCAAATAGCCTCCCTCACTTTGGTCTCCGCCTCCTCTATGGTACACATAAGCCGTCCGCCGGAGGCATTGAGATGCCCGCCGCCGTTGAAATATCTCTCCGCCATACGGTTGCACGGGAAGTCGTCAACAGAGCGCAGGCTGACCCAAACGAGGTTGTCACGCTCGGTGTCCTCACGCAAGGAGATGCTCAGCCTCATGCCCTTTATCTGCAAAGGCATATTCACCAGCCCCTCGGCATCTCCCTTTACATAATGAAACTTTTTGAGGTCCCGGCGCGTAAGAATGAAGTAGGAGGCATGCTGTTCGGACATTACCACAAGCCTGTTGTACAGCACATGCCCCGTCAGTCGCATCCGCCATTCACTGTAATTGTTGTAGACATTGCGGTAAATCTTGTCCTTGTTGATGCCCTTCGTGAGCAACTGGCTGATGATGAAGAATATTTCCGGACGCGTGGAGTTGTATGTAAAGCCGCCCGTATCGGTCATCATTCCGCAATAGAGGGGTATGGCACACTTTCTCGTCATGCCCTCGAAGTCGCCTATCTGCCATATCAGCCTGAACACCAGTTCGCAGGTGCTGCTTGCCTCCGGCTGCGAAATCTTCATCTCCACATCGATATCGGGATTGAGATGATGATCGATGAGTATCTTCCTTGCCGGAGACGAGACAAGAGCGTCTGCCATTTTATCCGTGCGTCCCGGTGTATTGAAGTCCAGACACATCACGAGGTCAGCCTCAACCAAAGCCGCTTCAATGCGTTCGCTGTGCTTGTCGTAGCGGACAATGCGCTCGGTGCCGGGCATCCATTGCAGGAAATCGGGGTAGGCATCCGGCACGACCACAAGCGGGTCCTTGCCCAATGTGCGCAGATATTCAGCCATTCCGAGACTTGAGCCAAGGGCGTCGCCGTCGGGATTTTGATGACAGCAGATAACAATCCTGTCGGAAGCATCAATGATACGGCAGAACTGTTCCACCTCAAAATCGGTCAGTATATTAATGTTCATCGGTCGTATTATATTTTCGTTATGCAAAACAGGGACTTGCAGACACCAGCCCGCAAGCCCCCGCCATATTCATCCTGTTATCGGAAAACATATTTAAAAGCCTTCCGCAAGCATCCGCAACTTAAAACAGCCGCTCCGGATAAACGCCCTCAGACACAAGTCTGCCGATGCGGTCTACCACGCCCTGACGGTCGGCTGCGTATGTAACGCCGAACCACTTGCTCGTGGTGTCGAGCACCTTTACGGTTGCCGTCTTCTCGTTTATCAGCTTGTTGACCATCAGCGGTATGAAAAACTCCGCCTTGATGTTAGCCTGTGTCTCCGGCGCAGCAAGGAACTCCTTGAAGTAAGCCTCGCTGTATTCGAAGTAGTCGGGCGTAAATCCCCACACGTTCATTGACACCGGCGTGTTGTCATCCACGGCTACCCACTCGCCGTTCTCGTCCTTATACGACACCTTTCCGTCCACACGCATTATCTCCGTGCGCTCAACGACGGTGGTAAGATTGCCCCCGGCATCGGTAGAACAGATGCCACGCGCCACCGTTCCGTTGTCCGAAAGTGTGTTTCCTACGCGAAATCCCACCATGGCATACCTGTTTGTGCTTCCCTCCGGCAGGTCGGCAAGAAACTTTCCTATCGCCATGAAGGCATCGCGGTTGTAAAAGTCGTCGCAGTTTATTACGCAGAACGGCTCTTTCACAACGTCCTTTGCCATGAGCACGGCATGATTGGTGCCCCACGGCTTTACGCGCCCTTCCGGACAAGTGAAGCCCTCGGGCAGCGCGTCAAGGCTTTGGAAACAGAGTTCGAGGGGCACATGTCCCTCATATTTGTCGAGCACCTTGGCACGGAAATCGTCCTCAAAGTCCTTTCGGATGATGAAGACAATCTTGCCGAAACCGGCTTTTATGGCATCATAGATAGAATAGTCCATTATCGTCTCGCCGTTCGGACCCAGTCCGTCCAGCTGCTTCAAGCCGCCATACCGGCTGCCCATACCGGCAGCAAGCAGCAAAAGAGTAGGTTTCATTGTTGTTTCTTTTAAGATTAATCGCCACAAAATTAATTCTTTTTTATGAGAAATACGAATATTTGACGGATGAAAAGACAAAACAAAAAGCAGCCTGCCGCAGTTTGCCGGTCTGATGGACAATTTGGATTAAACATTTATTTGACATACACCGCACAGGCTACATTTAACAGAAAGGGCACAACGGCAAGACCTGCTGACAGCCTTCCGTTTTTCAAAACGTGGCATATCGCATTGCAAAAGGTGACTTTTCGCAATGCGAAAGACCGTCTCTTGCAATGCAAAAGACGGTCTTTTAGAAGTCAAAAGGTATCATCTTGGTTTCCAGTCGGTTACAAGCGCTTATACCTGCGGCGGCAGAAAGGGTCACAGCAATGATTTACCGGCATAAAGACCGGCCGGCATTTATTTACGCCCCGGTGTATACTGCTCTACAATGGCTTTAAAATCAAAGGCATCAATATCCTTATTTGCGATTTTGGCACACAGGACCTTGTCATCAGACAGATATTCCTGCCATTGCCTACGCATGTACGAACGTCCCGAATTGTTGGTTCCTATAAAGATAAGACTATCGTCATCGCGCCGCTTTATACAGTATTTCAGACCGGCATACTGGTTGTACCGTACCACAAGCGTACCGTCTTTTGCCAAGCTGTAAAAATCTCCATACGCTGTAACAAGCAGGTTATCACCTGCATGTTCAAGCACTTGCCACCTTTTATAGGTACGATATCTTATCACACCTTTCTTAGTATAAGGAACCTTAAAGTCCTGATATATCAGCGTCTGCTGGTTGTCCGGATGTTTCTTCCGCGACAGTGTCAGATACTTTATCTGTTCACTCTTTATCTTCTCCCTGCCGTTCTCTGTCTTTATACTTATCTTCTTTGCACCGCAAGGAAGCTGTGACGAACGCTGACCGCCTATGCGGCCGGTCACGACAAGGTTGCCGTAGGTCGTTATCTCGGCATCGTAATATGTCGTGCCGTCGTTTATAAGTTCGGCAACAACACATGAATTAAGCATGAAAACACAAAATGCGGCTACTGCCGAAGCCACAGACAATGATATTCTTTTCCTCATGACAATATAAATTATTTGGTTTTTTATATGACAAATTTATATCGCCTGAATAAAAAAAGCCTAAACATAAGTTGAGACTTACATTGCCGGCACAGGAAAACATCACATCCCGAACGTCAGTTCACGCCGTATACGGCTGAGATGCGTGGGAGTTATCTGCAAGAACGACGACATTTCCTTCAACGTGATGTGCTGCAATATGTCGGGGCAACGCTTCAACAAAGCAAGATAACGCTCCTTTGGCGACTTCACGTGCAACTCTATATAGAGGTTGTACGCCTGGCGGAAAAGACTTTCCGCCATCATGCAGCGGAGATTGTAGTAGTGTCCGATGTTCCGTCGTAACACATCGGCATGGCACAACATGACATCGGCATTGCATGCCGCGATTATGTTTGTCTTCACCGTTTCCCCACTGACAATGCTCAGGAAGTCGCCGACAAGCTCGTTGCCAAAAGTAAATCCCGTAATGTGACTGTCGCCTTCTGTGTCTGTAACGACATACTTGAAATACCCTTTTACGACCAAGCCGAAGTATCTAAGTTTCTTGTCGCGCTCTGCAAAGACCTCTCCTTTCCTGAAATGCCTCAGCTTTCCCTCCGCCATGCACAGCTCATGCCACGCCGACAAGTCAACGGAATCCGTATATGTGTTGAATTTTGACATGTTATCGGTAACTGTTTTATATTATTTCCGGATACATCCGACTTACATATACCCTGACTACGGCAAGTCCGTCAGTCGTCTATCACCTCGGGGTCGGGCACCTCAGGCGACATATCCTGATATGCCTTTGACAGGTCGGCATTGGTAATGGAGAACCAGCGGCTTACGGGACGTCCCTTGTCTGTGAGCGAATGGGAGAAGAGCCAGTCGTATGTTTTCCGCATATAGAAGATGCGCGCCAGCGCACCGTGCGACGCGCCCTGCAGCCAGTCGAAGCGCAAGCGCGTGTCAAGACCCTTGTTCTGAAGGTTGGAAACAACCACCTGCGACTGCTTCACAGATATGGCACGGTCGGCTGTACCATGGAGTATCCAAAGGGGAAGCTGCCCCAGACCGTCCTGATTCTTCAGCGTGCATCCGCCGCAAAGTGCCATTGCCGCAGCCACCTTCTCGGGATATGTTCCGGCAAAGTCCATTGTCCCGTAACCGCCAAGGCTCATGCCCAATACGTAAACACGCGTGGAGTCTACCGGATATTTCTTCTTCGTCCACTCGAGAACATCGTTTATCTTCTTCGGGTTCCACGCTCCTCCGGGATTTTGGGGCACTATGACAAGCGCCGGTATCTGCCTTCCCTTGACGATAGCGTCCAACGGACCGTAACGGCGGACCCTGTTCAGGTTTCTGCCACACAGGCTCGCACCGTGCAGAAATATCACAACGGGCGTGGACTCCATGGTGTAATAGTAATCCTCGGGCGTATAAACCCAGAAGTCGTAGCCGCCGGGAATGACATTGCGGTTGGCTATAAGGAAGTCATACTGCGCCGACATGCGTGCGACAGAGACCATGAGCAGTGCCGTTATAAGTATTATCCGTTTCATTTTACAGTAAATTTATAGATTGTTGTTCCGCGTGAGCCTACGACCACAGAGTTTTCCACAACAACCGGAGACGACTCGAAGTTGTTAGCCACATGCTTCTTAAAGATGACCTCACCGGTCTTTCCACGAACAAGATATATGCTGCCCGAGGCATCGCCTGTAAAGATATACATCTCTCCTTTCTCGTTGTGAAGAGCCACGGGCGACGACCATGCGAAGTAGTCGAGGGGCACGGTGTACAGTATCTTGCCGCCGGAGGTGCTCAACGCCGTCAGCTCTCCGAGCTTCTTTCCCGCCTTGTTGCGGCATATATTGGCAAAAATCATGCCCTTGCAGTCGCCGCTGCCAAACAAAGGAGTGGCATACATGCCACCGTCAAGCGTCTTGCCGGGAAGCAGGAAACGGGTGCAGCGTATCAGCTGTTCCCACACAACGCTGCCGTCAAGGGCATTAAGCTTAAGGAAACGGCAGAATCCTTCATCGCCCTGCTTGTCTACCTCACATGCAGTGTAGATATAAGGCGTGCCATTCTCTACGCTGCACACGGGCGTGCCGTCGGAGTCGTCAAGGTTCTTGCAGTGCCACACGGGCTTCATCGTATTAAGGTTCAGACATATTATATTGCCCTTGTTGTCCGAGAAGAAGCCGTAGTTGCGGTATACGCACAGGCTCGACTCTATGCCGGGAGCCATGCCGTCTGCCCTGTAACGTGCCACGGCGGCAAGGATGAGACGTCCCTGTTCGCGGCGGAACTTATAGACGGAGCCGTTCTCACCAGCCCAAAAGAGATAGCCGCCGGCAACAACGGGCGAAGAGTCGAAGGCATTCCACCCGCGCGGGGCTTTCGGGTCACGGGCAAAAAAGAATGTGCGTTCATGCCTAAGCAGGTCGAAGACAAAGTTGCCGAAGGGTTCTCCGTGGGGTACGCCCTGACCTGCATACAGGTTCTTAAGCTCCGGATCGAGCGACATCGTACCCTTTATTACATTTCCTGAGACATACGGCTGACGCGAAGGCTTGCCTGTATTGAAGTCTATGAAATAAACATTACCGCACAACGAGCCGACCATTATCTCCTCTCCCGTAAAGCCCGGAAGCGGTGCCGGAGCATTTTTCCAAAACATACCCATGTCTGCCGGCGTCCACTTCACATACAACGGCTGTCCCGTCCAGCCCGTACCGCCGCCCCATGTTCCGTATTTTGTCGGACGGGAGTCGTATTTCGTATCAAAAGTCCATGCCGTCTCCACCGTCGTGGGAGTTCCTTTCACTCTGCCTCCGAAAGCAGCATTGCGCATAAGATTTTTGCGGAATGTACGCACGCCGCCCGCCTTCTCATAGATATCACCGACGTATTCCAGTGTTTGCGGAAGGGTATCCGAATATTCGGCATGCCACTCAAGGTTCTTTACAGAGGCATAGCTTGTGTCAGGAAGAAAAAGTTCTTCCACCGTCTGAACACGGTTTGCCACCGTATCACTGTCGGCAGCCGCTCCGTTGCCGGTTCTGCCATTGCCCGTTCCGCCACAGCTCATGACAAGCACGGCTAAGGACAATATAACAAAAATATTTTTCATGGTCATAAAGTTATCATTCCTCGTTTTCCCTGACTGCCTCTTCAACAGCATCGTGGACAGCCGGCACCGGCTTCTTCGGCACAGCGCGGTGAGCAGCCGTGTCGGGCTTCTCATGCGCCGCATTGTGCTCCCCGGTCTTAACCTCGTCCTTCGCAGCCATTATTCCGTGTTTTTGTGTAAGATAATGTATGTACTTCTTACATACGGAACCCGAATAGGCATTGAATATGTTGTTGGCAAAAAGAATGTCGGTTATCTTGTTTTCCCTTACATATTCTATCATGTTCTTTGTGAAATAGCGCGCATCCACGACATGTATCTCCTCGAACGAGAAGAAGAGATAGCCCGGTATGGCATTTCCGAAACTGTCTTTCAGTATCATCACGCGCCTGCCGTTCTTCGTGGACGTACGCACCTGCGTAATCTTCGTGTCGCCTCCCATGAAGGTACAGTATGCCCCGCTGTGACCGTCGCGGTACTTGAAGAAGTATATGCTCTTCTGCGGCTTCTGCTCTCCCGTAACCTGATAGTGGCTGTTTATGGTATAGTTTATATATGTTGTGGTGTATTGCACGCCGCGCGGCACATAATATACAAAGTCCTCCGGCGCATTCTTTATGGACGCATCCTTGGAATATCCGTACATGCTGCCCACATAGTTGCGCACCACCTTGCGCTCATAATGCTTCAGGTCCCTGAAAGGCACGCCGGCAACCTTTGCAAACTTATATGCGGCATAGTATGCCCCGAGGGGTGCCCAGTGGTGGTCGGTGCGGAGATATATGTCTTCGGCGGCATGCTCTCCCAATATGGTATAGATGTCCACAGCCTTGACGTCGGGTCGCAGGTGGGCATGTATGTTGTTGATTGTCGCCTGCTGGCTGTTGGTACATTTCCTTGCCTTCTCCGGACAATAATATTCCGACGCCGTAGGAATGACCATACAGTAGACGTTTACCTTGCTGCCGAATGTCTCCTTGTATTTGTTTGCAGCCTCGGCATACGACACTCCGCCCTTTGAGCCTCCTCCGTATGCCATAAGAGCACGCACCTTGTCGCCCGTACCGACAACTATTATACCAGCATTGGCAATCTTTGCATTTTCATTTGCAGTAAGCTCGTTGTGATATTCATCCACGTTACGGTTGGCAATAGCGTCTTCGTCTGTCACGTCCTCATTTCCGGCAACGGGTGTTTCGGTACCTGCATGAAATGTGACATTGTCTTCCGACGCCGTAAGACGTATCGCATCCTTTATCTGCATGCTGCACGACATAAGGGCATCGCGGTAGGGTTCGCTGTCGCTGAACCACGAAGAGACCTTGCGGGTAAAGCTTCCGTCGAAGAGCTTCTCAAACGAGAAGTCGGGAAAAACGGCAAGCTCGCGCTTCTCCAGCTCTGAATATGCCGTACGGGGGAAGGTGTCGAATACAACTGTAAACGTCAGGAATACTGCTGCAATGAATATTATATATATCTTGTTTCTTGTCATATCGGTTTTGTTTTGTCACTGTCCCTGCGTGAGATAGCGGTTGTATGAGCTGCTTGTACGCGTTGAACAGGCATGCCCTATGTTGTTGGCGAAGAGAATGTCGGTAATATTGTTGTCAAGGACATAATCCCTTATGTTCTTGGTAAAGTAGCGGCAGTCAACCACATGTATCTCTTCAAACGAATAAAAGAGATATCCTGGCAGCGCATTTCCGAAGCTGTCTTTAAGGACAAGCAGCCGTCTGCCGTTGTTTGTGGATGTTCTTACAGCCGTGAGGTTTGTGTCTCCTCCCATAAAGGTACAATAGGCGGCACTGCTCCCGTCGTGGTATGTACGGAAGAAAGGCTTCTCCGCCGGTTCCGTTTCGGACACCACACGTCGGCGGCTCCGGTCCAAAGTATAGGCAACGGAAGTAGTGGAATATCTTACATCGCGCGGCGTATAATAAACAAACTCTTCGGGAGCCTGCTTCACGGATATATCCTTGGAAAAGCGGTACATGGTGCCCACAAAGTTGTTCACGATGTGTCTGTCATAGTTTTCGAGCGTCATGAAAGGCACGTCTGACACGCGGGCAAACTCCTGCGCGGCATAATATGCGCCCAAGGGCAGCCAGTGATGATCAGTACGGGCATATATTTCTTCTGCCACGTGACGACCGAGCACCGTGTGTACGTCGACAGCACGCACGCGGTCTGACAGATGTCCGTAGATGTCGTTTATCACAGGAAGCTCAGCCTTGGTCCATGTCCGTGCCGTGTCGGGACAATAATATTCCACGGCTGTGGGTATCACCATGCAGTATATACGGACACTGTCGCCGAACGTGTCGGCATATCTATTTACCGCATCGGCATAATGGCGGCTGCTTCCGGGCAGGGCGCAGAATGGTTCAAGAGCCCTGACGCTGTCACCGCGGCATGCAATGATAATCCCCGTAGGCGACTTCCGAGCACATTGTCCTGCCACTGCCGCATTGCCGGACCTGTCTTCCGGCATGGGCGAAGGAACGCCGGCGTATGCCGTAAGCAAAGAGAGGGACAGCAGGACAGCGACAACCGGAAGTGATATATATGTACTTATATTTCTCATAAACTTGCATCTTTAGAAACGTGTGTATATAAAGGCGTTGTTGGTTGCACCGACAAGAAGTGCCACACTTAGTGTGAGCAGCATTACGGACACTGCCATACGCACCGTAAAGACGCATGTCCCGTTGACTGCTGCGTTCCACCCTGTAAGGCGGTTCATCACCTGAGATGCCACACGGCGCACGGGCATGCAGAACAGGATTGCCGCAACCCACAACCAAAAGTTGTCAAAGAGGGCACTCTCCGACACGAAATCTGTAAACACGGGGGCTTTTCCTATATACGCATTGAAGAACGTCGTCATCTTGCCGAAGTCGTCGAAATAGAATATTCCCCACCCCGTCACTATAAGAACAAGGCTGTAAAGATGCAGCAACGGTGAAGGTATCTTGTCCTTGACACGCAGTATTGTCTTCTTTTCAATCATTAGTATCACCCCGAAGAACATACCCCAAATGATGAAGTTCCAGCTTGCACCGTGCCACATACCGGTGAGAAACCATACCGCAAGGATGTTAACGGTCTGATGACGGCGGTTTCCGCCCATGGGAATATACACATAGTCGCGGAAGAAACTTCCGAGAGACATGTGCCAGCGGCGCCAGAAGTCGGTTATCGACTTGCAGCAATACGGATGATTGAAGTTCTCGTTGAAGTGGAAGCCGAGGCAGCGCCCCATGCCTATTGCCATATCCGAATATCCGGAGAAGTCGAAATATATCTGAAGTGTAAATGCCGTTATGCCTATCCATGCACCCGTAGTGGAGAGATGTCCGAGGCCGTTTACGAGAAACTGGTCGGCGATTTCGGAAAGCTGGTTGGCGATAATGACCTTCTTGCCGAGACCTATCAGGAAGCGGTATGCCCCGTCCGCGAAGTCGTCTGCGGACACGCGGCGGTTGTGTATCTCGTCTGCCACCGTGCCATACCTCACGATTGGTCCTGCAATAAGCTGCGGGAACATGGAGATATAAAGCAGCAGTCCCGTGAAACGCCGCTGCACGGGAGACTCCTTGCGGTAGACATCTATAAGATAGGATATCGACTGAAACGTATAAAAGCTTATGCCTATGGGGAGTGATATTGCCGGAACGGAGACGTCAATGCCCATGTCGCCCAATGTCGCGGCAAAGAAGCCGAGATACTTAAATGTCCCGAGTATGGCTATATTGCATATCAGCCCGACTGTAAGTGCCGCCCTTCGCTTTCCGCCTTCACAGCTGTTTATGACAAGCCCCGACAGATAATTGATAAAGACACAGGCAAGCATGAGGAACACATATACCGGTTCGCCCCACGCATAGAATACAAGCGAAAAGATGACAAGCATGGAGTTGCGGGCGTTGTTGCTGCGTTCGGTCTCCGTGGAAAGCAGCCTGTTGTCTACAAATGCCGCCAACAGATAGCAAAGCATGAATGCCGGAATGAATATGAAAAGAAAGAATAAATCCGAGAAAACCATTATATATTAAAGCTTAAAACTAAAAAAACAAAAACTACATGTCATAAAAATCACATCTGAAGCATGGCACTCACACGGTTGGCAATGTAACATCCGTTGCGCCTTGCACCGTCCTCGCCGGTATGCGTGCCGTCGGTCGTGTACTTTTTCGACATCTTCTCACGCACATAATATACGCAGTTCTCACGGTCCTGCCTTATCACGCACAATCCCATACGGCGGGCACATTCTTCAATAATGTCCCCTGCCCTGCGTATCTTCGCCGCTCCGGCGGCAACAGACTGCATCGGGGTGAGCAATATTATCTGCGCATCGGGGAAACGCTCCATAAGCAGTTCGCAGCAATAGCGTACCGACTCTGCCAATGTCCTTACGTCCGAAGCCTTTCTGCCGGTTATAAATCCGCCGTCGTACTCAAACGCCAGACTTGCGGTCTTGGAGAAAACGCCAGGACGGGAGGTGTCAAACCAGGCATCGTTTGTGCCAGCTGCTATCAGGATAAGGTCCGGTTCCACCTGCCTTTTGCCGCTACAGTCTGCCTTCAGCCTGTTTACCTGATTATATATTACATTGTTGTCACTCAACTTTTCTGTATATTCTTTTATGTCATATATGGTCCGTGCCGTGTTTGTCCACGTCGCGCCGCTCCTTGCATAGCTGCGGCATGCCGCCGGGGCGAACTTATCCTTAAACCACTTGTTCCACCCTCTCGGATTATCACAGGCATCTCCGCCTATAGAGGTGTTGGAGTCTCCGAGGATAACCACATTGATATTGCCGTTCCCCCGCAACGGCACGACAACCCGGTCTGTACCGCAAACATGCTCCTGCGCACATACTCCGTCACACAAAAAGACAAGGAACAACAATACACAGGCTATCTTACTCATAATCAGTCAACTCCCTACAATATATAAAACGGATGCAAATTTAAGAAACTTTTAGTGAATTATTGATGTATAAATACTATTTAACAGTCATTCTAAGCATCCTTATGATATATATTAATGTGTATTTGCTTAACTTGATACAGCGACAACACACCAGAGTGATTAAACAATAGAAACGTTATTGCGGCATCGGGGCATAATAACCCTATGGGTTACGAAGCATAAAGCATAGCTTTACGATATGCAAAGCTATGCTTTATGAAACAAGTTCCACATTAAATTATATAAGTTGCGGAAGGAACGAAGACATTATCAGTACCACTATGCCGATAATAAGCACGGCAATGGTCTTGGGAGAGCAGCCCTTCCACTCTTTAAGTATTATGCCCCACACATTTGAGAACACCACGTTGAGTGCCATGAGTATGCAGAACGAAAGCATCATGAGCGTGGGAGACTCCGTGAGAAAGCCTTTGCCGATAGAAAGTCCGAAGAACTGGCTGTACCACAATGCGCCAGCCAAGGCACAGAACAACAGGTTATTGCCCCACACCTTGCCGTTGGCATAGTCGCCCCACGTACCGTTTTTGCTGTTCTGATAGAAACAGTAAACGGCATTGGTGATAAACCCGCCGAACGTAACGAGGAATGTTGCAGGCAGGGTCTTGTACATATCGGGAGTAAGATCACCGAAGTTTATGTCCTTTCCAAACTCAAGTCCCACATTGAAACAGCCACTCATAAATCCGGCAAGCAGAGCAATGGCAAGCCCTTTCGGGAAATTGAAGTCCTTCACTGCCGCCTTTTTCTCCTCCTCAGAGAGCGATGCCGCCTTCATTGAGCCGGCTACGCCGATAATGGCAATGCCGAGAAGCGTAACGACAACGCCGAGAATGACGGCAAATGTAAGAGAGCTTAAAGCATCCAGTTCGGGGAAAAATATATTAAGGAGCACTGGTCCCATTATAGTTCCCAACCCGGCACACGTTCCAAGGGCTATAGACTGTCCGAGTGCCACACCGAGATAGCGCATAGAAAGACCGAAAGTAAGTCCGCCTACGCCCCACAGTGCTCCAAAAAGCACCGTCATGCCTACATTGAAAGAACGGCACGATGCAAACAGCCCACAAAGGCTGTGTCCCTCGGGAACGGCAAGCAACGCGCCCAGCAGCGGCAACAGCAGCCATGCGAAGACACCCTGCACAATCCAGTAGCTCTCCCAGCTCCAGTCCTTTATCTTGTTTATGGGTACATAGCAGCTTGACTGACAGAAAGCGCCGACAGCAATAATAAGTAATCCAAGTAATATTTCCATAATATAAAAATTTTAGTTAAAGTTTGATATTCAGCAATTATATGTTTTCAGGTTTCGTTCTGTTTATTATGACAATACGCAACGCCGGCTACTCAAGCAAAAGCCTGACACGCGAATTAAGACCGCTTGCAACAGGGCACCAGCTGTCATAGCGTGTATTACGGTTATAACGCAAATCAACAAAATTTATTTCCTTGAATTTACGCCATCCCATACCTTTACGGTCCATTTCGGCAATGCGGTTGGCGGGCAGGTTTGTAACCTCTATACGCAGCTCATTATTCCCTTCCTTTAGATATCCGTCTGTCCTCAGTATGAAAGGTGCCGCCCATGCACAGCCGGCAAAGCGTCCGTTTATATATACCCGCGCGCTCTCACGGACATCACCGAGATCTATCTCACGCACATGCCCCAACTGCTCGCCTGTAAGGTTAAAAGCCGTGGAATAAACACCCGTCCCCATCGTTACACGGACCAAGTCATTATCCAACTTCTCCCACGATGACAACGGGGAAAGCTTAAATGTCTCTTTCACCTTCGGAGCCTCATCCACAAACGCAAGCTGCCAGTCATTGTCCGTAAGGTCTATCTCTCCCTGCACCTTCCCGCTTGTCCTGAGCTTACGGTTTCCATCTATAGGGCTGTCGGATGTCCTCAACAGTACCGACTCTCCCGAGCGCAGTGCTATATGTATTCCATGCCCGTCTTTCTCGCAGGCAAAATCCTCACCCGTCATAGGATCAAGCCATACGGCATCTTTAAAATCCACTGCGGGGGACATCCATGTGTCTACATCATTGCCGGAAAGGTTGACGATGAAATAGCCATACCCGTTTTCCAGCCGTCTCCTTATGGTGCGCACACCTGGCACAAGCCTTATATCCTCTGCCCTGGCAAAAGAAGCAAGCAAATCTTTGTCTGCGCCAAATGCCACCGGTGCTCCCATTGAACGTAATTTATCGATATGCCCGCGCACTTCATCTGTAAGGATACTTCCTTCCGGTATGACAAGTCCCTTATATTCCGTACCAGATGCCGTAACCAGCCTGCCGTTACGATACGTCACCTGCATGAGGAACCTGTCACTGATATAGTCGAGGTCATAACCGAGACTGTCTATATTGAGCACTGTCTCAACAAATTCGGATGCCAGACGCCTCGCCGAACTTATCTTAAAAGGCATAAGCAAACCGTCGGCTCCTTGTTTCTCACGCTTCATCCACATGTTGCGCATGGGCAAGTATACCATGAAATCGTTGTCCGGACTGCCTGACTGCAATATATTAAGACAACGCTCTATGTATTTCGTCATAAAACCGAAATCACGCCATATACTGTTTGTCGGACTGGCATCTACCGAAGCATAGAATTTGCGTCCCGGCCACTCCTCATCTTCTGGCGAATATGCCGAACCGTGGAACATTATGTGGTTTATACCACATGTAAACATAAGGTCAAGGTCGGGTTTCATTTGTGAAAGCGATGTCCTGAAGTGTTCGGTAAGCCATGTGAATGTCTCTGCCGATGTATATGGTTTCGCCGTGATATGCGCAGCCGATGAGGCATACTTGTACATAGACACATCACTGAGATTTGTGCGCGTAAAACCGTCGTCACGCCTAAGTCCCCTTATATTAAAGTCTGTCAGCCCGAAACCTTCTGTCTCCGGAATATCCGCCGCGGCATAAAGGTCTATAAGGTTCCCGGGAGAACCATGTGCCTGATAACGTACGGACGCTCCTTTTTGCCTTGCCCACGAAGCCCACCTTATAGTAAAGTTATCATACAGCATACTGGCAAGTGTCTCCCTGTAGTCGCACAACACGGTATTGTCGCCGCACAGTCCGAGAAGTTCCGGCAGATGTTCTTCCAGGCGGTACCCTTTACTCTTATAAAAGAAATCAAACAGTTCCGGAGTCCAGTTTGCCCTTTCCACCTCATAGCTGTCACAAAAGAAGCTGCGTGGAACCGCGGTCCGTCCAGCAGTAAATGACTTATCAAAGACATCAAGATAATCTGTCACCGCCTTACTGCTGAAATGGTCTATAACAAGCCCCTCGCCGTTTGGCGCAGCCCTTTCAACCAACTGTCCCGTACGTACAAGATAGAGTGCTACGACGAGTATGGAATCCTCTTTACCGCACCGCAATGACTTTCCACCGGTCACAATATGTGTAATATCTCTTGCCTTGCCAACCCTGCCGTCCTTATATAATTTATGTGCCGCGACATAATATAATTTCGCCTTATTTCTTTTACGTAGCTTAAGCCGCCTGCCATCAATAAGTTCTGTCCACAATCCTTTTATCTCTGATGTACAGCTAACCGTATCGGTGACAAATGCCGCCGCGCATGCCCCGTCCTCATGTTTAACCCAAGGTCCTCCGAAAGGCCATCCTGTACCGGTGGTCATATCAACACACATTCCGCGCTTACCGGCAGAGCGCACGGTATAGTCCAGCATGTCCATCCATTGTGGCGAAAGAAAGTCCAGCTCATTTTCCTCGTTGCCTATAACTCCGTAAATAGGTGTTATTTCAACAGATGATATTCCCTTCTTGCTAAATTCATCCAGTTCTCTGTCTATTCCTTCTTCCCCAACAGCCGAGCCATGCCACCACCAGCGTGTACCCGGACGCATCTCCGGCTTTACGTCGTACCACAACTGTGCATTCGCCTGCAACGACACAAACAGACATGACAAAAGAAAAATGCTTTTGGAAATGAAAGACACCTTGTTTAATTAAGAATTAAGAGTTAAGAATTAAGAATTAGGGGGGGAGTAAGAGTTAAGAGTTAATAATTAAGAGTTAAGAGTTAAGAATTAAGAATTAAAAAAATCTCTCCATACTGTCTCCATGGAAACACTGCGGCAGCAAATTCTTAATTCTTAACTCATCATTAAAGCTTATCGTTTAGATGTCACCTCTGCCTCGTATTTCTCAACGGCAGCAAGATATTCTTCACCTACGGGCACATTGTTGCGCAGGCAGAACTCGTCATAAACAGCGTTCCAAGGCAGGTTCTTGCACTCTTCGAGCAGTGCGAGACGCTGGAACTTCTTGTCGTCAAGCTCATACTTGCGCAGTGTTGCGATAGGCTCGAGCAGGGCACGGAGCATGCACTTCTGAGCAGCGCGGCTGCCGATAACGTATGCACCGATGCGGTTCAGAGTTCCGTCGAAGTAGTCGAGACCGTAGTGAACGCGGTCGAGGGCACCGGCACGTACAATCTCGCTGAACAAATCCTGTGTCGGGTCGTCCATGATTGTTACGTGGTCTGAGTCCCAACGAACCGGGCGTGATACGTGGAGCATCAGCTCGGGCACGAACAGAAGCATTGCAGACACTTTGTCGGCAACGCTCTCCGTCGGGTGGAAGTGACCGGTATCGAGGGTTATCATCATGTTGTTCTTTGCAGCGTATGCCGTGTAGAAGTCGTTAGAACCAACGGTATAGCTCTCCAGACCGATACCGAATACCTTAGACTCAACACAGTCTTTCATGTTATCATACTTCTGAGCGAAAATCTGGTCGAGAGAATCCTTCAGCAGTTCGCGGTACATCAGACGGTTAACGGTCAGGTCCTTGCTTCCGTCGTGTACCCATGTGTTCATGATACAGGGGTCGCCCTGCGCCTTACCGATAGCCTCAGAGATGGCACGGCAGCGCTTAGAGTGCTCAATCCAGAAGTCGCGGATGCCTTTATCAGGATTTGCAAGGCTCAGGTCGCCGCTCTTCGGGTGAGAGAACGATGTAGAGTTGAAGTCGAGCAGGGTGTTGTTCTCCTTACCCCAGTCAATCCAGCTCTGGAAATGCTCCACCTCGCACTGGTCGCGGTCAACATATTTTCCGCCGAAGTCGCCGTAAATCTCATGAAGGTTCAGGCGGTGTGTACCGGGGATAAGAGACTTTGCATATAGGATGTCAGCGCGCAGCTCGTCAATGTTGCGTGCCTTGCCGGGATAGTTTCCGTTCACCTGAATACCGCCGGTGAGGCTTCCGCCCTGATTTTCAAATCCTGCAACGTCGTCTGCCTGCCAGCAGTGCATGCTAAGATGGAAATTCTGCATCTGCTCCAACACTTTCTCCGTATCCACTCCTATGGCTGCGTAGCGTTCTTTCGCCACTTCGTATGCCTTTGTTATCAGTTCTGTTTTCATTTTTCTTTGATTTTTAGTTTGATGTTATTATTGTTATTATCTTTGACTAATTGGACTAATTGGACAAATAAGGCTAATAAGACGAATAGGGCTAATAAGCCTAATAAGACCAACATTACCAATATGGCTCATTCGCCCTCATTCCCTCTTTTGTCAGCAAGCTGTCTTGCTGCCTGTCACAGCCAGATATCTTTCGTAAGCCTCATCCCACAGTTCCTTATCCTTCGGAACAAAGCGTTTCAGCGACAGGCTGTCTGCTATTATGCGGCGCATGTCCCAGATATCCTTTACATATCCTGCCGCCTTTGCCTGTATCATTATGTTGCCAAGAGCAGTGCCTTCCTGCGGACCGGCAAGTACCTCCACGCCCGTTGAGTTTGACGTAAACTGGTTGAGATAGTCGTTAAGGCTTCCGCCGCCGATGATGTGCAGCACATCAATGGGGAACGACGACATCTCCTTAAGATAGCCGAACACCTGGCGATAGCGCAGGGCAAGGCTCTCGAATATGCAACGGCATATCTCGGCATATCCCTCAGGCACATGCTGACCTGTCTCACGGCAATACGCCTGTATTGCCTCCACCATCGACGGCGGGTTGGCAAACATCCTGTCGTCCGGATTTATGATGCTTTGGAATGCCGGCTGCTTCATTGCCTCGGCTATAAGTTCCGTATGCGACTTCGGTGCATCCGTCCACTCCTTGCGGCAACGCTCGTAAAGCCACATGCCGCAGATATTTTTAAGGAAACGGGTTGTACCCTCTATGCCGCCCTCGTTTGTAAAGTTGCGCTCATAGCTGACATCGTTTATTATAGCATCCTTTGTCTCTATACCCATAAGGCTCCATGTACCGCTGCTGAGATAGGCAAACTTCTCATCCTTTGCCGGAACGGCAGCAACGGCACTTCCCGTGTCATGACCGGCAACAGCTATCACTGGTATCGCGCCAAGCCCCGTCATCTTCTGTACCTCTTCGGTAAGCGTGCCTATGCAGTGTCCCGGATTTACCATTGTGCCGAACATGTCGCGGGTAAGTCCTACACTTGCAAGAAGCTTTTCATCAAGCTGTTTTGTACGTGGATCAAGTATCTGGCTTGTAGACGCAATGGTATACTCGCACACGGCGTTGCCCGTAAGCATCCACCCCAGTGCATCGGGAACGAAAAGAATTTTCTTCGCATTCTTGAGAGCTGAGTTCCCTGCACGCTTCATTGCATACAGTTGGAAGAGAGAGTTGAAGTTCATGAACTGTATTCCGGTGATGCTGTATACTTCTTTCCTGTCTGTCTCCTTTTCGAAATACTCCTCCATCATACCGAATGTGTGAGGATCGCGGTAGGCAAGCGGATTGCGAAGTATCGCCCCGTCATCTCCAACGCAAACGAAGTCTACGCCCCATGTATCGATGCCGATGCTCGCAACGGGTATGTTGCGCTGTGCAACGAGCTTCAGTCCCTTTATTATCTCATTGTAAAGCGCATATATATCCCAATAGAAATGTCCGCCAGTCTCTATCAGGTTATTGTCAAAACGAGTAAGTTCCTCAAGATTTATCTTTCCGCCGGCAAGTGTGCCCACTATGGTACGGCCGCTTGTTGCACCAAGATCTACGGCAAAGAAACATTTATTGCTTTCCATATTATTTATGTGTTGTGTATTAAATTATGATTGCAAATATACCTGTTTTCCGCAACAAACAGGCATAATTATTTGATAATTAAACCAAAAGTTTTGATTATGCCTCCAACGGCTCCGGCTGTGTCACGACAAGGCACGCACACGCCAGTGCCAGCAGGAGAGTCACATGGCATCGTATTCCGCCTTCATCTTCCGCGTGAATTTCCTCACGACCTCGTCCAAAGAGAGGTCTATCAGTTTTAAGACAAGTTCGTCTTCCACATCGGAATTGAAGCGTATCTGATTCCAATACTTCTTGTTGAAATGCCATGCCGGCTCAACTGCCGCATACTCCTCGCGCAGTTCGGCGGCATAGGCAGCGTCGCATTTCACAACAATCATATCCGGTTTCTCGAGCATCAATACGGCAAACATCTTGCCCATAACCTTAAAGACCAGCGTCTCCTCATCGAACGGGAAACTCTCCTCACAACCTTTCTTCGAGAGACAATATTCCCGTGCCTGTTCTATATTCATAGCCTGTTTTTAATTTTATTCTTACTAAAATGCAAATATAGCAAAAAAATTAATTCTTCATAACCGTCTCATAAATAAATAATGTATATCTTTGCACGCGTAAAACTAATCTTAAATAAAAAACATGTCTACTTTAACTATTGCAATTATCGTCGTATTCATACTTGGCTATGCGTGCATAGCCCTTGAAAGTGCGACAAGAGTGAACAAAGCCGCCGTGGCTTTGCTGATGTTTGTATTCTGCTGGACCCTCTTTATGCTCGATCCGGGAAGCTACATCGCCGGAGATTTCTCGCACGAAGCACTGCTCCAGCAGGTAACCGCCATAATGGAGAAACATCTTGGAAGCACGTCTACCACGCTGTTCTTTCTCATGGGAGCAATGACAATCGTCGAGCTTGTCGACCAAAACGGCGGATTTAACTTCGTCAGAGACACGATGAAGACCAGCAACAAGAAGAAACTGCTTTGGCGCATCGCATTCATGACGTTCATTCTATCAGCCATCCTCGACAACCTTACAACGTCAATCGTAATGATAATGATATTGCGCAAACTCGTAAAAGAGAAAAAAGACCGCATTATATATGCCTCACTGGTGATTATCGCGGCAAACTCGGGAGGCGCATTCTCACCAATCGGAGACGTAACGACCATAATGCTGTGGAACAAGGGACTGATAACGGCGGCAGGCGTAATCATGGAAATATTCATTCCGTCGCTGGTATCAATGGTCATCCCTGCATACATCCTCTCACATTCTCTAAAGGGAGAGCTTGCGAACGTTGCCGAAAAGACAAGCATTACAGAGGCAGAGGCACTGACGGCAAGGCAGCGCAAGACAATATTCTTCCTTGGAGTCGGCGGTCTTATATTCGTCCCAATATTCAAATCGATAACACATCTTCCTCCTTTCGTCGGCATACTGCTCGTGCTGGGCATATTATGGACCGTAACCGAAATATTCTATTATCACCTTGAAGAGGGCAACGACAAGAACGGCATGCAGAAGCGTGTAACAAGAATGTTGTCGCGCATAGACATGAGCACCATACTTTTCTTCCTCGGAATACTCATGGCTGTTGCCTGTCTTGAGACAATCGGCGTTCTTGAGGCACTCGGCGAGGGACTGAACATCGTATTCAACGGCAACCACTACCTTGTAACGGGCATTATCGGAGTATTGTCAAGCATCGTTGACAACGTGCCCCTCGTTGCCGGATGTATGGGAATGTATCCCGTTGCAGAGGTCGGCGACATGGCAGTGGACGGTATTTTCTGGCAGCTTCTTGCCTATTGTGCCGGTGTGGGCGGCTCCATGCTTATCGTAGGAAGTGCCGCAGGCGTGGTTGTAATGGGTCTGGAAAAGATATCTTTCGGCTGGTACATGAAGAAAATCACATGGATTGCCTTCGTTGGATACCTTGCCGGCATCATCATCTACTGGGTTGAAAAAAGTGTTATCGGACTATAAACACGCCGTATTCTGTCTTCTACGGCAGACATTGGCACGGTAATTTGTACAAAAAACATATTTTAGCGGCATGTCATAACATCTCTCATGTTATGACATGCCGCTATTTTTTACATTCGCACCTGTCAACCAGCAACAATTAATGCTTTCTTACTTGCCAAACAGATATTAATTAAATGGTAAGGAAGTATTAATTGCATAGTAAAAAGGCATTAATTACAATGCAAGGAGATATTAAATACAGAATAAGGAAGTATTAAATATTGAGTAAGGAAGCATTAATTACAGAGTAAGGAAGTATCCGTTATGGAACGAGTAAACATCCATCATCTCACATTATCAATAAACATGCTTACAATTTATAATCCGCCCCATGACGCCGCACATAATAAGGTATTCGTTACCTACTGTTTAGGTATCAAAAAACATACATTTCTGTGAACCGGTTATATATTGAAACTTACAGGAGGAAGTTTCTTTCTAAATTTAATGGGCACAGATAAAACTAATTTATACGACTTACTTATTAATAATTTTCCATGTTTTATTTGTGCATTTCAAATAAAAGAGGATGATAAAAGTTGTATTTCACACTTTGAAGCAGACTTTGTATCATCCTCTTTCATCATATCCAGACAAATTGTTATCAAGCGATTATTTCTTTACAACGAACTTCCTGCCGTCCTTGATATAAATACCCGCTGCCGGATTTTTCACTTCCATTCCGCTGAGATTGTATATCTTGCCGTCTGTTGTCTTATCTGTAACCTTAATTTCAGATATGCCGTCAGTGATTGGAAGGTCTGCATTTACGGAAACTGCGTAATAGTTCAGTCCGTTGGTTCCTGCCCGGAAGCCTACATAACCGTCGCTAAGAACCTTGCAAGTGATTTCTTTCGGTGTTTCAGTACTTGAAGAGACACAGTTGTCTTCAGTCGTTGCGTTTGTCAAGACGATGTCGCGCGAGTCTCCATCCGTGGCTGTTGAGAAGCGCACCTTTACAACGTCATTGCGTTTCAGGTCAGGAATTATGAAGCCAACATACTGTCCGTTGATGTTCAGACGCTTGCCGTTATCCAAACGGAAACGGTCTTTATCCAACTTACCGTTGTACCGTCCGAAGCGCAGACCTTGGGTTTTCTCTACCTCTTTACCGTTGGCAGTAAGCATTATGCCGTACAAATTGTCAACAGCTTCATCCGCCGTAAATGCCGGAGAATAAGAATATCTCAGATAATCGCCTTCCGTCTTTGTCCAGTTTGCAGCGTCAGCGTCAAGGTTAGCGATGTCGTTTGCACTGAGTTCAGCAGTGAAATCCCATGCCTTAGACTGCGTTGCAGGCTGCGGTTCGGCAGGAGTTATGGGCTTAACGTATATGCCACAGATGCCTACACCGCTGTTTCCGCTACCCAGATATATCGTGTTCGGCTTGTCAAGTTCATACCTTACGGTTGATGCTGAAGCAGCTCCGCCGGTGGGTACGACAATGCTATGCAGGCTGGCTGCATCGTAAGCGGCACCGTAACTGACGTTAACACAACGCTTGTATGTAACACTTGAAGAGCCATGATAGCAGACAACGGTTATCTCACAAGGACCTTCCACGGGGAAACTTATATGTCTGCCAGAGGTTGATCCGGTGCCTTTCAGGTTTATGCACTTGGTATAATTCACTTTCTCTCCATTGATTTCAGCCGACTTTTTCTTCTCTTCCACTGCGGCTGCAGCCGAAGATGTGGCGTGTAAAGTCAGACCGTCAACGGTTACATTGGAGGTAACCGACGCTGCTGTTGCCCAGTTTTCGAACGTCCAACTCTTTTCTTGCGCGTTGGCACTGATTGTAGCAAGCGCCACGGCTGCTAATGTAAATAACTTTTTCATATTGTCTTTAGTTTTGTAAATAATTGTTCCTTTTGTTATTGTTTCTTCTCAATCGAGAAATCGGCGAAGAGCAACTGCTCGTCGCGAAGCTGCGAAGCCCACTCGCGGTTGTTGCCAAGATAGCGGTAGATGCCCCACTTCGGGCGTATGCCGGTGCACCCCGTGCGCCACATATCAAGGTTATCGTTACGGTAGCTGAACAGTTCTTCGCCGCCTTTCACTTTCCTTATGACTACCGAATAGCTGCCTTTCTCGCCGAAAGTAGCCGTCTCTTCCACCTCAACCCATTGTCCGAGCAGCGGCGCGAGGTCGGTCTCGGCAAGCGTTACGGAACCGTCGGCGTTGCGGTTGTCATACCTCAGACGCAAGACCTGCATGCCTTTGTTGCCTTTAGAGTAGCATGTCAGGGTGATGAGGGGTGCTCCCACTGCCGCCGTTCCTTGCTTGTTGTCGATGCCTTTCAACTGATGGATATGCGAAAACTTCTTGGTTGTCGTGAAGCCTTTGGGTAGTTTGAACTTCCAACGCATCGTAAGGGTCTCTCCCTCCTGTCCCACCATGTTACGCGGAGACTTCCCGTCGGTCTTTATCTCATTGCGCTGGCGGTCGGTGATGTCTGCCTTGCCGCGGTCATCATCGATGTTAGCGTGGATGTGGAACACGAAGACAGGCTTGCCAAGCTCCTTGTCCATGGTCTGGGTGATGTGTTGGAAATGCTTTGAAGCATGGCTTCGGGATGAGTCGGGAGCCTCATGATTATATCCGGAAGCACGTATCAGCCTGTAAGTAGCATCGCTGTTGCCGTCGGCAATGAGTCGTCCGTCCTGCCCGAAGGCGGTCTGGCAACATGCCACCGTCAACATGCCTGCCGTCAAAAATCTAAATATATTCGTCATATTGGTTCCTTTCTTATTTTTTCAAGTATTTCTTTCCGCTCTTGATGTATATGCCCGGAATGTCGGCAAGCCTGCGGCTGCCGTCCAAGTTCCATGTTACCGGTGTCCTTCCGGTATCCTGTCCGGTCTCAATCCAAGGCAAGCCCGATGCCTCGCCCTTGACTATGGAGAAGTCGGCAAATAGCAACTGTTCGTCACGCAACTGGTTCTGCCATGCCCTGTCCTCGCCTATGAAGCGGTAGATGCCCCACTTTGGGCGCAGTCCTGCCGATGATGTGCGCCACATGTCGAGGTTAGCGTTTGAGTAGCTGAAGAGCTCTTTGCCATCGCTTATCCGGCGGATGACTATGCGGTATGTGCCGTTGGCACCGAAGCGTGCCACCTCTTCCGCCTCAACCCATTCTCCGAGGAAGGGCGAAAGGTCGGCTTCCTTCAGCGTAGACACATGCTGGTCGGCGCCATTGCGTGCCGTCCTGTCCTCATATCTCAGGCGCAACACCTGCCTGTTGCCGCTCGTATAGCACGTAAGGGTCATGAGAGGATGCCCCACATCTGCCGTTCCTTGCTTGTTGTCAATACCCTTCAGCTGGTGTATATGCGTGAATTTGGAGGTTGTCTTCATGCCAGCCGGAAGCTTGAATTTCCACTTCATAGTGAGCGTCTCGCCTTCCTGCGCGATGAGAGATGCCGGCGACTTCGGTCCCGTCTTTATCTCGTTGCGCTGGCGGTCGTTGACGTTTGCCAGTCCGCGGTCGTCGTCTATCGCCGCATGGATATGGAAAACGAACACCGGTTTGCCCAGTATGGCATCATGCTGTTGGGTGATATGCTGGAACGGAGCCGACGCATGGTCGCGCGAGTTGTCGGGCACTTCCTCTTCATATCCGCACGCTCGGATAAGCGAGTAGGTGTCTGCCGAGTTGCCGTCCGCCACGAGGAAGCCTGCCGTTTGCTGCGCCCGGGCAACCAATGCCGCCGACATGACGATGAAAAGGAGCAGATGTCGCATGATAACAGGTTATTTCAAATATTTCGTAACGAAGTCGACGGTCTTGAAGAATATCTCCTCCATCTTGTCGGAAGTCTTCGAACTGAGGTTATGGTCATAATGCTTGTAGACAAGAAGGTCGCACACTCCGCCTCTCTTCTTCAACCTCCGGGCGAACTCTTCGCTCTGACTGCACTCCACGGTAACGTCGCATGTGCCGCAGACGAGCATCGTGGCGGGCACGTCCTTCTTGGGAATGAGGTTGACGGGCGAGGCATGACGCAGCACCGTTGCATCCCTGTCGCAGAAATAGGCTATGCGTTGCGGGTCTTTGCTCTTCATCGTTATTGCCGCCGTCTCAAGGTCGTAGATGCCCGAATAGCCCACAAACAGTTTTGCATTGCTTGTCATGGCGCCGACAGCTGCCAAGTGCGCACCTGCCGATGTGCCGAGAAATCCGTATACATCGGGGTTGACATTGAGTTCCTTTGCATGCTCGCGCACATATTTCAGGGCGTCCTTTATGTCTTCAATCGACACGTTTACGTTGGCTCCTGGTTGCGGCGCGAGGGTGTAAGACACGCGTATGCCGGTGATGCCCTTCTGCTTTGCCAAATACTGCGACAGCGAACGCGACGAGCCGTTGTTGCCTCTTGCCCATCCGCCGCCATGCACATACATCATGAAAGGTGTCGGCTTGTCGATCTCGGCATAGTCCACGGTCAGCGTGAGGCTGTAATCCTTATTGGTTTTGAACACTATGTCCTGCGTGCGCACTCCCTTATAATCCTTGCTTGTAAGGCGGTTGTTGACGTGGGTGTAGGGCACAAAGACATCAGGAATGGTGTTGACGTCGATAAAGCGTGCGTATTTCTTGGCATAGAGCAGCGAGTATGAGCCGTCTGCCTCCTGCTTCATTTTCATTCCGTAACGGTTGCTAATGGTCTTCTCCTGTGCCGGTGCGCTAACTGCCGACAGCAACATAAGGATGCCGAGACCGCCCTTTAACGTTCCACACAAGAAAGATTTAACTTGTTTTGATATTGTTTTCATATTTCATAAATATAGTTTGACTTTTGTTTTTTTGCGCGGCAATACCGCGGATGCACTCAAAGCGGCGTTCTGCTTACGAACTGTAACTTTTCAAGAGGTGCCCCCTTGGAAATTAAGAATTAAGAGCAGGGAAATTAAGAATTAAGAGTTAAGAATTAAGAAAAATACTTTTGTAATTCTTATTCTTTCTAATTCTTGCCGCAAAACATTTTTTCTTAATTGGCTTAACGCTGAACTTCGTTTCTTAATTCCTAATTCTTAATTCCCCAAGGCATTTTTTCTTAATTCTTAATTCTTAACTCTTAATTTCCCAGCTTTCCATAGATCACCGCGTTGATATCGCCCTTCTTCATCACATTTCCTATTTTCTCGGCAACGCGCAGATAATCTTTTTCGCCGGTGTTCATTGCCGCCTCATACATTATCACCGCTCCGCGCCACGTCTCGAAAGGCTTTATCTGCTTATGATGCCACGTCTCCGGTCTGAGATAATACGGCATAAGGTGTTTCACGATGTCCTGCATGCCCGTCCCCTTGACCGTTTTCTCTTTCCAAAGATCTATGCCGAAAGGCTTGACTACATGCGCAACGGTAACCAAAGCCTCCATGACAAAGGTTGAGTAATGAAGCGAAAGGGTGCGCTTCAACTCCTGCGGCAGCGAACCGTCGGCGGCAATCTGTTCGGCGAGCTTTGCCATTATGCCGCCGCTTACGGCATCTTCCAAGTCTGTCTTACGGTCGAGATAAGCCAGCAACATGATGTGTACGGCGTCATACCAAATGCCGTGATTGTTGACGGCTTTCGATTCCTTGCGTCCCTGAGTGCTGTGTTCCAACCAGTAGCAATAAGCTTCAGCCCATGCCTTGAGCTGCCCGCGGTCGGCATCCGTCCATTCTCCCGAGTCCTCGATAAGCCGCGACATGAGTATTGCCTTCACGAAGCGGCGCGAGTCTATGATGCCCGTGCCACGCAGGTTTGTACGTCCCGGCACAATCTGCGAGTATGTCATGTTGGGATTGATGCCGGTCTTGGCGTCGGTGAACCATGCCCTCAGCTGCACGGCACATGCCTTGGCGTAACGCCTGTCGCCCGTTATGTAATATAACACGGACGTGATTTCAACCCGCTCACCGATATCATTTCCCTGCTCACGGTTGGCATATTCGTAAACCTCGGGGTTGCGCTTGCCGTCATAGCGGACGTAAGGCAGCCCGTCGGTCTTTGTCGTATCCCGCCACCAATAAGGCGAAAGGGTGATATAATCGCGCGGATCGTTGCTCGGGGCGATGCGCTTCTTGTCGGTAACCACTACCGGCTTGGCCTTGACAAACTTCTCCGCGTAAGCCTTCATGCTTTCAACGCGCTTAACGGTCTCCGTGTCTCCGCGCCTGAATGACTGCCTTACGTCATCGAGCAAGGCGGCATTCACGGGCAGCGGCATTGCCTTGTCGGAGGCTACCACGCGGGCAACGCCTCCGGCAAACAGTGCCATTATGGCTGCAATTACTGTCAGGCAACGTCCCATAATCATAGATTTATGAGAAGAAGCAACCGCCGTTGATGTCAATATTGGTACCCGTCAGGTATGAAGACTCTGACGATGCAAGATAGCAAACGAGGTCGGCAACCTCCTCTGCCGTACCCTCACGGCGCAAAGGATAAGTCTGCTTCATGCGCTCGCGGTTCTCCGGCGTGTTGAAACGGTCGTGGAACGATGTGGCAATCGTACCCGGACATATCGCGTTACAGCGTATTCCCTGCGGTCCGAGCTCCTTTGCCATGGCGCGGGTGAATGTCATCACGGCGGCCTTTGCAGTTGCATACATAGACGCTCCGTTACCTCCGCCGTCGCGGCCGGCAAGAGATGCGAAGTTCACTATTGACGCACCGTCGCCCATATAAGGCACAGTATCACGCGTAGCGAGGAATACCGAGCGCATGTTGACATCCATCAAGAGGTCATACCAAACCTCATCCTGCTCAGTTATCTTCTTTCTGCCGATGATACCGCCTACCACATTGACAAGGATATCTATCTTCTCGCCAAACGCTTTCACTGTCTCGGCAACAAGGTTCTTCACGTCTGCCGCCTTAGTCATGTCGCCGTAGACGAGTATTGCCTCACCTCCCACATTATGGATAAGGTTCAATGTCTCTTTACCTTCTTCCTCGTTGTTGAAGTAGTTGACACACACTTTCGCGCCTTCTGCCGCCAATTTCACAGCTACTGCACGTCCCAAATCTCTTGCTCCACCTGTAACGATGGCTACTTTACCTGTTAATCTCATATCTTTTTATTTTTGTTTTATGGTTAAAAAATTATATTTAATCTCGTTTCCCATTATTGTCCGCAGCGTAAATCACCCTCCGTTTACAGACAAAAGCTTCAATTCTTAATTCTTAACTCTTAATTCTTAATTTCCCAACGTTATCTTTCTATCTGCTTTATCTCACCAACCGTGAGGAACACCGACAGCCAGGAAAGAGGCACAAGGGCAGCAAGCAGGCTGAAAAGCAATATCCAGTTGGTGATATAACTTGAGAAAAGAATTGCCAGAATGGTGCCAAGCACGGCGGAAGCACCGCCAAGTCCGGCAAGCGAGCCTACCGACTTGCCTTTGTGCAGGTCGCTCGGTATGGTCTGAAGATTCACCATGAAGAACTGGAAACCGCCGAGAACGAACGCCATGAAGATTACGGCGAGCAGTGCCGTGGCAGACATTATTGCCGCAATAATCGACGGGATGATAATCAGTCCGCCAACTATCATCGCCGCCTTACGGGCATAGTTGACCGTATGACCGCGGTTAATGAGCCATCCGGAGTACCATCCGCCGGCAATGCTGCCTACTGCCGCGCCTGCATAAGGCACCCATGCGGAGAACGCCACCTCCTTGATGTTAAGGTGGAAGACATCAGCAAGATAGAGCGGAAGGAAGGTTACGAACATCCACCAGATAGGATCGAGGAAGAAACGGCCGAGTATTACCGACCAGTTCTTGCGTTCCTTGAGCAGCTCGCCCCAGCTTTGACCTTTGTCTTCTGCCTCGGGTTGAGTGCACACCGGCCGCCCGTTTACTATGTACTCCCTCTCCTCCTGTGTTATCCAAGGATGCTCCTCGGGACCTTTCTTGTTGATGACAAGCCACGGAATGAGCCACAACAGACCGAGCGAACCTACGACAACGAAGGTTATCTTCCAGCCGAACGCGATGAAGAGCATAAGTATCACCACCGGCGCAAGCACCGAACCGACTGACGCTGCGGCACCGAACAGTCCCTGAGCCAATGCCCTCTCCTTCTGCGGAAACCACTCGGCATTGCTCTTTGTGGTGCCCGGCCAAGGGCCGGCCTCACCCAATCCGAGCATCATACGGAAGAAAGTGAGCGACAACATGCCGCGGGACAGCGATGCGAGTGCATCGGCAAAGCCCCAGATAAGCACGCTGCCGAAGAAGCCCTTGCGGCATCCCACCTTGTCATAGAGCCGTCCTGACACAAGCTGGCTTATGCCATAGGCTATCATGAAGAAAATAGTTATCACGCCAAGGATGTCCTTCGCCTTCGTCGATGCTTCCGGATCGGCAGGGTCAACGAGACCGAGATCGATGGCTATACCTTCGCGGTTGGTAACGTATGTCTCGCCGTCCTTTTCCTTGACAGTTACTGTCGACGAGCTGACTTCCTGCACCTTGCCCTTTGAATCGGTAAGCACATAGGTGTCGCCCTTCCTCGTCGCGCGGTTGCCTTCACCGTCGTCTGCCTGTCCGTAGGCCGTCAGACGATAATCAATATTTGCCACCCACATGTAGTTAAGGGTGCCTCTGTCAAGATAATTTATTATGGTAATAAGCATAATCAGTCCGATTATGTACCACCTGAGTCCTTTTATTTTCATTTCAAAAGAGTTATAAGAGTTCCGTATCAGATACCCAGGAAGTCGGCTCTTACCGGACTGAACGTGTCAATGAGCACTCCGGCTTCGAGGCATACGCAGCCGTGCAGCTCGTCGGGAGCCACATAATAGCCGTCGCCGGCTTCAAGAATGCGTGTCTCTCCGCCGATGTTCAGCTCGAATTTGCCGCTCGCCACGTAGGTTGCCTGACTGTGGTAATGCTCATGTTGAGAGCCTACCGCGCCTTTTTCGAACTCCACTTTCACCATCATCAGCTGTCCGTCGTAACCCATTATCTGGCGACGTACGCCGGGTGCGGGTTTTTCCCATGCCATATCAGCACCAATCTGAAATCTCTTGCTTACTGTTTTCATATCGTTATAGTTTTTATAGTTAATATTATTTTCTTTGTTCTGCTTTCAATACAGAGGAGTTAAAGAAGTCAAGGGAGTTATCGCTCCGTTTCACTCCGCTAAGAAGTTAAAGACAAATGCCTTGTCAATTGGCTTGACGCCGGGCTGCGTTTTCTTCACTCTTAGTTCTTTTATAGGACTAATGGGACTTATGAGACTAATAGGCATGGCAACCCATTCATCATCCCAACATATCACCATTATCTCCTTTTCTCCTCCCCTCGGGGAGACCGGGAAGGGCTTTTTTACTTTTTCAAGACTTCATATCCGGTCTTGGAAGCGTCCTTATGGTCCACGGTGAGCGTCAGCACGGAGTCGCCGTAAGCCACTTCCACCACTGTTTTAGCCGCATCGTCACTGATAATCCTTACGTCCTTGCAGAGCGGCTTCAGGTCTTTGGAGGTCTCCCTAAGTATGTCATAGTGTCCGTGAGTCTCTATTACGGTCACGAACGTATGGTCTTTTGCCGCGGGTTCCCTCACGAGGAATGCCGTCGACGGTCTGAGGTTGAAGTCGGGGTCGTTGGCTCCGAGCCTGAGCATGTAAAGCTCCGACGCCGCCGATGTTACCGTGTTGAGCGTGTAGAAGCGGTCGCCGTTGAAGAACGTCAGCTGCGACATGCCGCCCTTATCGTTGCGTCCCCACGCCTCTTTCCATATATATTGGTAGCCGTTTGCCTTGCCAAAAGCCGTCATCGTGTCCGTTGCTTTGGTATAATTGAAGTTTGTCGACACCTCATGACCGTTGTACCACAACGGATAATCATACTGATGAGACTCCGCCGAGCTTACTTTCAGCACGTCAATGACAAGCGGAAACTCCGACACAGGCGTGGAAAGATAAGCCAATGTGCGCTCCATGGCTATGCCCGGATAAGCCGTTGTGTCGCGGCCCGTCATCCACTGCATGTCATCCTTTTTGAAGTTGGTGTACACCATGTCTGCATGATGCTTCTCGGCTTCGGCAAGCTTGCCGTTATAATGCGAGCGTCCGTCGGCAACGAGGGTGTTGTGGGCTATGGTTTGCTTGGCAAACTTGTTGTTCTCCTTTGTGTAATGCCCGCTGTATTTTGCCTCAATGTTAAGGAAGCGGGCTGCACCGTAATCGGCAAGAATTTCTTTTCCGTTGTCGTAATAAGCCATTGTGAGCCTGTCATAATGGCCGTGTCCCATGCCCTGTGCCGTTGCTTTAAGTGTTACCGCACTGTTAAGAAGGCTGTCGGTAGAGCGTATTATGCCGAAAGCTCCCTGGTCGCCGTTGCGTCCGTCGGCAAGGGTCGTGCTTCTGTATCCTACCTTCGGCGAGCCTTCTTTGGCACAGTCGCGTGCCAGCTCATAGCCTCCTACGATGGGCAGCAGTTCGTTCTGGTAAGCTGACGCTACCCCGAGCAGCTGCTTGTCGCCGGGATATGCGTGGTAAAGGATGTTCACCGCATAGACAAGTTCTTGTGCGGAAAGACCTTTCAGCAAGGCATCGTTAAAGTGGAAGAACTCCCCTTCATAGCTCATCTGCACCAAAGCGTCTACGGCTTTGCGCAATATCCTGTCGCGGTATTCGAAGATACGCAGCCCGGGCATGTTGTGTTCGATGCACTGTGCGAAGATTACGAACGGCCAAATGGCATATCTCTGATAGTAAGCGCCCTCGGTATAGTAGCCGTCAGGCGAGAAGAGCCAGTCCATCTGACGGATAAATCCGCCGTTTTTGCCTGTCTCGTCCGAGCCGTAAAGGGCTTTCCTTACAAGCTTCTCGTTGTTCATGGCGAAGCCTGCCATGCCTACCGCCGCCGTAGCCCACGTCGCGTGGTTGTGCATACGGTTGAACATTTCGTTGTTTTTGGTGTTCTCCCCGTAGCCGTCCATTATGAAATCTGCCATGTTTTCGAGCAGGTTTCTCTCAATGAAACGCCGCTGCTGCTTTGTCAGGGTGTTATATATGCAATCGTAAGCCACCGACGTATGCACCAGCCAAACGCTCTCGTTGAGTGTCTGCCAGAACAGGCGTCCAGGCACGGGAGACAGCTTCAATGGATGCAAGCCCCACTTGGGATACTTCCCGGCATAGTCCGTCAGCATGTCGGCAACAAACTTGGCGTAACGCAAATCGCCAGTATACTGGTATGCAAGTCCGCAATGGAACATGGCATAATAGTTGGACTTATGCTGCTCATGAACTACTCCGCCACCGCCGCCGGCCGGCTCGGGAACGTCAATACCTTGTTTCAACGCCTGCTCGGCATCGGCTATAAGGCGGTCAATGGTCTTGTCGAAAGCCGCAACCTGTCCCCTCGCCGACTTCAGTTCCTTGACTTCGCTCCCGCTGACGAGGAGCGACGGATGCTGCGCATGCGCCGGAACGGCAAGCAGAAGGGTGATGGCGGCAAAAGCAATACCTACCCCGGTCCTCCCGAAAGAAGGGAACTTGGTTTGCATCGAACGCAAGACAGTAAAGAAATATCCTTTTTTCATATATCGAAAATCATTATTCATAATCGTTTAATAACCCGTCACTGACATCCCAAAGGGAGGGAGTCCGGCAAGCATTGAATGCGAGACGGCATGAAAGCTCCTCCTTTCATCGCCCATACTTACAGTTTATCACATTCCGGCAGCTTTTCCTTACAGTTTTCATCCGGCTTCTGCCGTTTTGCAAGAGGTCACCTCTTAGCGTGTAAGAGGTCACCTTTCAGGAGGTAAAAGACCACCTTTTGCAGCCCCAAAGACCACCTTTTAAACTGTAACAAGCACCGTTTCGGCAATCAACGGTTTTCCCGACGGAAATTTGAAGTAAATCAATGTTCCGTTATCTTGTTGCCGTACATCTTCACGTTGTCGGTGGATTTCATAACCCTGCCCGACCGGTTAAAGACGCAGTCGCGTATCGTTATCTTCTCCCATGAAGTCTCATCAAGCCTTACCGACGCTCCGCCACGGCCCGAATTGATGAACGTGCAAGCGGAAATGTCCATGTATTGCGGACCTATAAGCCTCATGACGCTGCCACGCTGGCGGTTGCAGCAATCGTCGAAGGTGCATCCGCTTATCGTAACATACGGTCCGGCAGTACTCTCGTCGCTGCCTCCGCGATAGATGTTGACCGGTATTCCGAGGAAACGGCGGAACGTACAGTTGCTTATTATTATGTCTTCCGCATTGTAACGTCCCTTGTCATCACGCTCGGCAGAGAAGTCGATGCCGTTGCCTGAGTTGTCGCAAAACAGGCTGTTGGCTATCACCACACTGTCAGCAAACGTCGCCTTGGTGCCACGTACGGCGCAAAAGCCGCTCTCGCCGAAGTTCCTGAATACACAATTATCTATCTTCAACCTATATTGTTTCGTCATCTCCGCCGCCGTGGATATGCCCGACGAAGCGAGGCGTTTGCCTGCTTGCAGCACGCCGTCGAACGTAACATTGCTTATCTCGAGGCTGCCGCCGTTGGCAATGGTTATCATATTGGCAGGCGCATCGCCTGCATAACGCAGCACAGTCATCGCCTCACCTTTTATTATAAGGGGCTTGCTGACCGTTATCGTGCCCGTAAGTACATACTCTTTTGCGGTAAGCACAATGACACTTCCAGCCGGAGCTTCGGCAACGGCGCGTGCTATGTCGCCGTCGCATCTTATTTCTCCGGCTGCGACGGCATTGTTGCCTGACTGCGCAACGGCATCGAACCATGATGCGCCGCGGTCTTTACGCATCGCGCTTTCCGAGGGCAGGGACGGAATCTTGACCTTGGAGGTCTTGAAACCGTCGGCATCATAGTCTGCTGAAAGGCTGACAATATTGTTTCTGCACAGCAATCCGGCATCAGCATCGAGCATCATCAATGGCTCGGAAAGTTTCTTATTGACAATCTTATTGTCGGCAAAAACGATACCGGCAGGTGCTTCCGTGCGCTCGGCATCCTTGCCCGTGCCTATTTCAAGGCTGCCGCAGTCGATGTAAGTGTTGCCTTTAATCTCTACGTTCATTGCCCTGACATAACGGTTGGGCAGAGAGTTAGGCACGCCGTTCATAACGCCGAGGGCGGAGAAGAAACGTTCTCCGGCAAGCTCATAGAAGATATTATTGAGCACACGGTGCCCCTCATCCACGATGCGTACTCCGCCCGTGTTGCGTCTGTTGTTACCTATAAAGATGTTGTTCTCTACAAGATTACGCTTGCCGTGGCGCAGAGCCACGACGCCTTCGCACTCAAGCAGGACATTGTTACGCACGATGTTGTCACTCGATTTGACCGAGATAACCTCCACTTCACCTGAACAACGCTCGAACAGATTGTCCTCGACGATGGTGTTGGAGGAGAAGTATGACTGCTGCGAAGTGCCTATACGCATGGTCTCGGCGCCGTTGGAACCATAGACGGAGCGCGGTCCGAAGTAGTTATGGTCTATCCTGTGGTAATTCTCCAGGCAGCCTTCGCCGTTGAGGTTGACAAGAAGCGTTACCCCGAGATTTTGCTTGCCGAGCAGCGAGCAGTGGTCTACGCGGTTGTAACGGCCGGAAAGCACGATATAGCTTTTTATCTCGTCTCGCTTCGGCACGTTGCAGTTGTTGAACACACAGTCGGTAATACGGCAGTGGTTTGCATACCTGCCGCCCATCTGAAAGTCTACAACACCTTTCCGCGGGGTAGCGGTTTCATTGAACATAAAGCCTTTTATCACGATATGTTCTCCGGCAAGTTGCAGGCTGCTCTTACCTGTAATAATTACCCGCCCGGGATTTGCCGCCTCGATGACAACAGGCAATTTGTCGCTGCCTTGCCCGCTCCATTTCAGCAGGACGTCAGCATAAGTGCCGTCTTCGACCAGTATGCGGTCGCCGGATTTAGCCTCTTTGAGCACCGAAGCGACTTCATTGAGACGCACCCGGTAAGTTTCGGCAAGCGACATTGCAGGCAGCAAGGCTGCCGCCAGCAATGTCAGGATTGAATATAACTTATGTCTGTTGTTCATTACGGTCAATGTTTATAGTCATGTTTCATCCAATACATATCGAATGTGATGCTGCTCGACGACGGAGCTTTCGTGTTATTGTACAGCTTGAAGTCGATATGCTTGATGTGAAGCAGGCCTACACGCTTGATGTTCTTTGCCTTGTTGTTTGTATCAAGTCCCTGATGATTATAGTAGAAGACAAGTATGTAACTGTCAAGGTCGGCATTTTTCTCTGCTCCGACAGGGAACACGCCGGGCGCGTAGACGTTGCTGTTAACCGAATTTGACAGGGACGAGATGTCTATTCCACGGCAGGTCTTTGCCGCTTCGTCGATTGTGAACGTGCTTTCGTCCATGCGTTCGAGCTTGCCGGCGTTCTCTTCATCTATCAGCTGCTTGTGTGATGCGTTCGCAGGGTCAAGATACATGTATGTAAGAACCGGCGTTCCATAGCAGTTGGCGTTGGCATTCGTCACACGATAGTCATTTGCCGAGTTGTTGAAGAAGTAGAAGTTCTTGAGCTGGGATGCCGAACCTGCGGGGCTGTTTATCTGCAATGCACCTGCCGATACGCCGGAGAAGAAGAAATAAGGATTTACCGAATTATACTCAGCTTCACTCACGGCAGGCTTCTGGTTGGCGCTGCACGTCTTTGCCTGGTACTTGTATGACACCGGGTCTACTTGCTCGCGCCACAGGCTGTTGTGGTAAGCCACACCGGTTTCGGGCGAGAAGAAGGACACCATCTCTGCCACATCACGGCCTTGTCCGTAAACAGTCCGGTCTTTCCAGAAGTAAACAAAGGGCACCTTTACTATGAAATTATCGGTCAGGACTTTTGTCTCTATACCGTCAAAATAGACTATCGAGAGCGTGCAAACATTGTCTCCATCGACGTATGTGTCAGAAGTTGGCACCGTGAAGCGCAGCTCCGTTTCTGTCTGTGACGCTATCTGGCAGTCTATACCGCCAATGGTAACACGGTCGACTTTATTCAGATAAGTTCCGTTGAGCGTAATGACGTCACCCACGCTTGCCGTCGGGAAGGAGCTGGTGGTAACCTGCGGCTG
The DNA here is from genome assembly GCA_900545525.1 of uncultured Prevotella sp. Taxonomy (GTDB): domain Bacteria; phylum Bacteroidota; class Bacteroidia; order Bacteroidales; family Bacteroidaceae; genus Prevotella. The sequence continues at coordinate 86,242 of UQZX01000001.1, read as the reverse complement.
GTAACGCTTCACTATAAGGGCAGGCAAAGCCGTTGCCGGTGTCATGACTTCCTGCTGTCCGTTGAAATAGCGGAAGGTAACACGGGCGTTGTCATTCTCCACATAAGGAACTTTCACTACTATCTCCTTCGTGTCCTTGCTGACTATTTCCGCCTCATGCCCGGCAGTCATTCCCTCTGCCGTAAATACCACGGCGGTTATCACATTCATGTCCGTTCCACGGATAAGGAGGTTGTTTCCCATCTCAGTCTCCGACGGAATGCTCTGCGCCAAGGCAGCAGGCGCGGGATATTCGACCGTAAAGTCGTTCTCTGAAGTGCCGTCTCCTTTGGCATTCGTAAGGACAATCTTACCACTTACGGCACCGTTCGGCACGCGGATACGCAACCTTTGGTTGGATATTTTCTGGGACAACTCGGCTTCTACGCCGCCAATCGAAGCCGCCACCACGTCGCTAAGACGCTCGCCTTCAATCTCAATCTCCATGCCTATGCTTCCCTGCTGCGGCGAGAAAGCCTGTATCTCAGGTGCTCCCTCCACGCGCTCGGTCATCGAAAGGTCATCACATGACACGAAAACGAGCAGCGTAAGCATGTATAAAAGTTTAAATATATTTCGTTCCATAAGGCTTGTCAATTTATAATTCTTAATTCTTCATTCTTCACTCTTCATTCATTTAGTATCCCACATTCTGCGCGGCATCAGGATTTATGTTCTTTATGCTGATTGGAATGGGGAGCATTGTCTGCCAGGCAGCTATCGGATTAACCGCATAAGTGTATCCCGAATAAAAGCTTTCGCTTGAAAGATAGCTGTTGATAGTCGTAACGGCATTGTCCCAACGCAACAGGTCGAACCAGCGCTGGTTCTCGAATGCCAGCTCCAAACGGCGCTCCTTGCGCACAGCCTCGCGGAAATCGTAGGTATTGTTCAGCTCATCCAGAGTATAAGCAGTCAATCCGGCACGCCCGCGTATCATATTAAGGTACGTAAGGGCGGTCTGCGACGGACCGTCGATTTCATTGCTCAGCTCGGCATAGAGCAGTGCTATGTCGCCGACACGGATTACCGGCCAGTCGCTCTCTCCGTCAAACTGGGTCGTTACGGGATTAGTGTATTTCTTGCAATAGGTTGCTTCCACCCATACATCGGTCTGCAAGTTATAATAACGCTGTGCGATGTTTGTCTCGAAACGGACAACGTCTCCCTCATTGACATACGCCGAAATGAGGTTGTCGCTCGGTCTGTTATAATTGTTACTTGTACCCACTATGACGTTCGCACCGTTGTTTATCGGGGCGAAGAGGTTGCCGAACGGGGAGCCGAGACCAACGTTTCCGGAAAGATAACGCACTGCGAATATCATCTCCTTGTTCATCTCGTTGTCGATGCCGAATATCTTGTCATAAGGCACAAGGTCTGCTGCCGACTGCGGGTTGCCTACGTTTTCGCTCTCAAGAACTTCCTTGCAAAGGCTGCGGGCACGCTCATACTTCGCATCGCCGACCTCATAATGGGTTGCATAAACTTTCGCGAGAAGTGCCTTTGCGGCATTCATGTCAGCGCGTCCGAGGTCTGATGAGGGCAAGGTTTGCGGCAACATGTTCTCTGTTATAATCTTTTCAAGGTCTCCTTCGATAAGGGCGTAGACGTCGTCAACCGACGAACGCTGCATGTTACGTGCCACTTCAGACGGCGTTTTGTAAGTAACGATGAACAGCGGGCCCCACATCCGCACGAGATTGAAGTACTCTAACGAGCGCAGGAACATTGCCTCGCCCTCATAACGGGCACGTGTCGGCTCGTCTCTGACTACATTCGTATAAGACAGGACATTGTTGCAGCGTGCTATCGTGGCATAAGCCGCGTTCCAATAGCTTGTAACCCAGTCATGCTCGGCACCTATCGTGCCCTGGTCGAGCTGCTCAACCAGCTTCGTGGTGTTCGATGTCGAGTTGTTGCCATACATGCGCGCATTGTCCGAACGCAGTTCTGTGAGCGCCCATTCATAATACATTACGTCGTGAAGTCCGTTGTAACAACCTACCACAAGAGTGTTTACCGACTCGGCGTCTTTCACGTATTCGCCCGCGGCAACCTCCGAATAAGGATATTTGTCAAGGTCGCACGATGTCAGCGCAACGGCAGACAGTCCGAAGAAAAGACACTTTCTCATGGTCTTTAATATATGTTTTTTCATAAGTTTTATTTGTTGTCGGGATTTAAGCACTGACCTTCCGTTGACTGAAAAATCAGGATTTAACCCGGGTGTTTTTATTTTTTCTTTGATTAGAAGTTGATATCAAAACCGGCAGAGATTGTCGACGTAAGAGGGAAGCCGCCTCTCTGATAGCCTGAAATCATTGCGCTTGTGTACGCACCGGTAGTCATTCTCGACTCAGGATTTATCCCCCTGTAATCGTCGCTCCATATATAAAGGAGGTTGTTGCCTGAAAGATAGAAGCGCAAAGAGTTTAATTTCCACTTGTTAGTAATCTTCTTGGGCAGCGTATAGCCTACTGTCAGGTTGCGCAGGCAGGCGTATGACGCGTCTTCCAGCGGATAATCGGTAAGACAGAGGTTATATCCTAATTTCTCATACGGCGTAAATCCGTTTCCGGGATGCTCCGGACTGATCCAGCGTCCCTTGGTATAAGCCTTGTTGTAGCGTACCGTCTCGTTGTAGAACACGTCTCCGTTGTATACCGTAACACCCTGAACGCCCTGTATGAGGAAAGAGATGTCGAAGTCCTTTATCTTGAACGTGTTTGTCATACCCCATGAGAAGTCGGGATAAGGATTGCCGAGCGGCACGCGGTCCGCAGCCGTAAGTTCCTTGTCATTATTCGCATCAGCTATGCGCAGACCGCCGGGAACATCCTGCGGGAAGTGCGGATTGGCATCAATCTCTTCCTGCGAGTTCCATACTCCGATAACCCTATAACCGTAATATTGTATCAGCGGGTCGCCGACACGTGCGATATAGCACTCATTACGCTCGCCTTGTGTAATCACTTCTTTCTCTCCTCCGATCTCAAGAAGCTTGTTGCGCGACATAGAGAAGTTGAGACTTGTCTCCCAAGAGAAGTTCCGTTTGGTTATGTTACGTGTGTCGAGCTGTATCTCTATACCCTTGTTGCTCACCTTTCCGATGTTGTTCCAGTAGTTGCTGAAGCCCGTGAATGACTGTGTGGGCTGTGCGAAAAGCAGCGAACGTGTAACCGAATAGTATGCGTCGAGCGAGAGGTTGACGCGGTTGTTCCACAGTCCGAGGTCCAAACCGATGTTATATTCATCGGTCTTCTCCCATGTAATATTGTCGTTGGCAAGTGTCGACTGGGTGTTTGCCGTACCGTTTACGATGCTTCCGTTGCCGGCTCCTGTAACGTAGTTGGCACTGTTGAGCACTTCAAGAGCCGCCTGATACTGTATGCGGTTGTTACCTGTAACACCGTAAGAGGCACGCAGTTTCAAATTGCTTATCACGTCTATGTTCTTCATGAAAGGCTCCTCGCTCACGCGCCAACCCAGTGAAACAGACGGGAACCATGCGTTGCGGTTGCCTTTGGAGAAGAGCGACGAACGGTCGAGACGCAGCGAAGCGCTGAGCAGATAACGGTTAAGCAGGCTGTAATTGACACGTCCGAGATATGACTCGAGCACCACATCAGGATAGCGGAACGTACCCGTTCCCGCCGTGTTTCCGTTGCCGTCCTTAGCCAGATTGTATATGGTTCCGGCGTTGAGCGTATGGATATCATCCGTGGCAAAGCCCGTTGCAGTCATCGCCACACGCTGGTTGCGCGTCGTTTCGGCGGTATATCCGAGCAGGGCATCAATGGTATGCTCCTTGTTCTTGCCGAAATCGAGATGGTATGTAAGGGTGTTTTCCGTCAGCATGTCCACGTAAAGGGTGCTGAAATAGGTAGCCTGGCTCGCCTCACCGTCCTTCGTCGCATTCTTGTTTCCATAGTAATACTGCGGCTGGAAGCGAACGTTCACACCGTTGGAGGTCTTGAACTGCAAGCCCTTGCAGAGGTCTACGGTGAAGTAAATGTTGCCCATGCCCTGGAAATTCTCACTCCAACGTGTGGTATTTGCCATGACGCTTGCCGGGTTGTTGTTTGCCGATGAGAACGGACTTGTTGACTCTATTGTGGGATTGCCCTCATCATCAGGCTCACCGGTCGGCGTCTGTATGTTGTTGAAATGGCTTCCGCGTGCAAAGCCCGTATAGCCTGTAAGCTCGGAAGTAAAGTCGTTATGGTATACCGGAAGGAACGACGGCGTGCGGTAGAAATCAATAAAATTGTTTTTCGGACGCGATGCCTTCTGATATGTTCCCGAAAGGTTGATGCCCATTGCCACATTCTTTGAAAGTTTGGTATCCAACTTTCCGCGGAACGTGAACTTGTCATATTCGTTGTTTTTCATTATTCCGTGGTCCTTGGTATATGCCGCCGATACGAAATAACGCGTATCTTTCTTTCCACCGGAGATATTGAACTGCGCATTGGTTATGGTTGCTCCGCTGTTGAGACCTTCCTTCTGCCAGTCGGTGGAACCTATCATCTGCTCAAGCCAAGAGGCACTTCTCGCCTGTGCCATCACCTTGCGTCCGCCCAACGCTTCTTCCTGTTGCATGAGGTTATACCACTCCGTTGAGGTCATCATGTCATGCAGCTGGTAAGCGTATTTCACACCTTCATAGAACTTGAACGTATACTTCGGTTTGTCCGGAGTGCCGCTTTTGGTGGTTATCATTATCACACCGTTTGCCGCGCGTGAACCGTAAATGGCGGCTGAAGCGGCGTCTTTCAATATTTCGACCGACTTGATGTCTGAGGCGTTTACATACTGAAGTCCGCCTTCAACGGGCATGCCGTCGATGATTACCAACGGCTCGCTGTCAGCCGAGATAGAGCCTGTGCCACGCACACGGAGCGACGGTGCCACACCGACCTCCGACGTTATATTATTTATGTTAAGTCCGGGCATGGCTCCCTGAAGTGCCGATGTAACATCACTTACGGGCGCGTTGGTGAGGCGTTCGCCGTCAAGCTTTGCGACAGAGCCGGTAAGATGCGACTTAACCTGCGTGCCGTAACCGATGACAATTGCCTCGTCGAGCATCCTTGTGTCTCCGTCGAGCACAACGTTAATGGTATTCTTGTCACCTACCACGACAGCCTTGTCGCGGTATCCCACATAAGAGAAAATCAAGATAGACTTCTTGTTTGGCACTGTGATTGTGAAATTACCGTCAAGATCGGTAATGGCACCGCTTTGTGCTTTGCCGTCTTTAACATAGACCGACGCTCCTATAAGCGGGTCTTTACCGTCGCTCACGGTACCTTTCACCACATGCTGGGCACTGGCTGCTACCGACATGGCTGCCAGGATGAATGTCAGCACGATGTGCCTTAGATTGATTTGTTGGTTCATAGGTTCTCTTTTTTTCATGATTATTTGTTTGCAAATATAAAGAGATATATTGGTCTACCAATTATTTGGTTTACCAATTATCTTTAATTAACACTTTATTGGCTTGCGTTTACATTCATTTACACTTGTTAAATATCAGTTCTCATAATATCGGAGCTGGCTTTCAGGAGATGCGGGGCAGGACATCTAAGAGCCATACAGGCATCATCTGAGACCGGGCTGGTATCACCTTTGTAACAGCCTGATAATCAGACGGGTTGCAAGAGGTCGTCTTTTAGCCTGCAAAAGACCGTCTTTTAGGCTCTAAGAGGTGACCTTTTAGAGCCTGAAAGGACGCCTTTTGGAACACGAAAGGACATCTTTTGGAAATCCGCCGTTATATGCCTGCGTTTTTTTACACCGCAAGACGGATTGTCATTCCACATCTGCGAATGCCGTAACGGCACCCGGCGAGCTTGCCGAGACCACGCTCCTGCCACGCCGCTCAACGCGTATCATTGCCACACCGTTGTATGCCTGTATCCTGCGCGAGCCTGTAGAGGTGCCTTGGTTGTCAATCAGCCTGCCGTCGCCGGCAAGACCGAACTCTATCCAATCGCGGCTGTCGAGACATCTCAGCCCCCTGTCGTCTACGAGCTCGGCAATGACAAGGGCGGTGGACAACGTACTGTCATTTTCCACCACGCTGAGTTTCAGAGCCGAAGGTCTGCCCCACTTCTCCGTCTGATACTGCCACACGACTTCGTCTTCAAGACCTCCGGCAACGGCACGGACAATGTTCCCGCCCTTGTTAAGCTTCACGTTCCAGTGCAGTCCGGCAGCGGGAAAATCCTGTGAGTCGCGCTTGCGCACGCCTTGGGACACGCCGTTGACGAACAGTTCCACCTCGGGGCAGTTACTGTAGACGAGCACTTCCTTCGCCTCTCCTTCTCCGCCCCACCTTACTTGCCACGTGTGACCGTAGATATGTAGCATCGGCTGACGTGCCCAATACGACTGGAAGACGTAATAGCTCTCTTTGGGCGTGCCGTCGCGCTCTACCACTCCCTTCTGGTTTACATAGGGAATGGGGTTGTCGGGGCGCAGGGGCGTTGAGAAATCCTTAAACGTCCAGAATGCCGCGCCCGTAAGGTTGGGCATGCGCTCCTGCTCTTTCAGGTGCCAGTCGAAGAGTCTCACGATGTAGGATTCCGACCAGTCGCCCTTGGAGTCGCCCTTGACAACAGAGCCCCAGTCGCCTTCAACTGCCGCGCCGAAGGGCTGTTCGGCATGACGGCGGGCATGGCTGTCGCCGCCCCACTCGGCATGAAACATGCGTTCGTGCCTGCTCATGGCGGCAGTCTCCATGTCGTGGTAGTCGCGGAAGGTGCGTCCGTACCATCCCGCCCATATCGTAGGCGAGTACACATCCACCACATCGGCGGCGAAATCGCAACGCCTTATGCACGTCATGCGGCTGTCGTCAAGCCCGTGGGCAATGGCGTTAAGCTCGGTCATGAACGCCCTGATGCTGTCGGCAGAGAAACTTTCAAAGTCGCCGCGCCAGTCGTTTTCATTGCCCAATCCCCATAGTATTACGCTCGGATGGTTGCGGTGGCGGCTTATCATGCCGGCAAGCATACGCCTTGCCTGCGACTTATAGGCATCGCCGCCAATGCCTCCGCGGCACCAGGGTATCTCCTCCCACACAAGCAGACCCAACGAGTCGCAGAGCTGCAGCACGAGGTCCGACTGCTGATAGTGACCGAGACGTATGAAGTTGGCTCCCATGTCCTTTATCTGCTTCATCTCCCTGACAATCATTTCGTCGGTCATGGCGGCGCCCACTCCTGCATGGTCTTCATGGCGATGGGTGCCTCTGAGGAGCAGACGCTTACCGTTGAGGAAGAAAGGACCGTTCTTGCGGAACTCGAAAGAGCGGAAACCGAACTTCCCGGTGTAGCTGACGGCCGTGTCGCCGGCGTAAAGCCTCAGCCTGTATGTGTACAGACGGGGGTTGTCTACGTCCCAAAGTTCGGACTTGGCGACCTTAGTTCCGGATATGCCGAAGGTGTTTCCGTTGCTCCGCCCCTTACCTTTATATATACGTTTGCCTGCCGGAGAGAATATTTCCACATCGATGTCATAATCAGAGACGGCACCCGTAACGTCGGCGGAGACGTCCACACGGTTTGCCGAAGCTTTCACCGCGATGTTGTCGAGGCGTACCGGCGGAGCGTAGACAAGACTGACCTTGCGATACAATCCGCCGTAGAGATTGAAGTCGGACATGTCTGACGGTATCATCTCAACATCGCGGCTGTTGTCGCATCTCACGGCAACAGGCACCTTGCCTGCGAACCTGTCGCGGCAGGCTGCCGTCTCCCTGAACCTCGCCACGGCATCCGTTATGTCGGCAGTCCACGCATCGTAGCCGCCCACATGGCTGCACACCTTCTCCGTATAGACATAGACTTCGGTCTTCTGACCCGCGCCGTCGAACCTCAGAAGCGTCCTGCCGCCACGGTATGGGTTGTCTACGTCGATGTAAGTGCGGTACCATCCGGCTCCCTGATAATAGTTGGAGTAAGGCTCTACGGCATCCGTTGCATTGAAGCAGTGGGGCAACACGACATCTGTCCATAGCGGAACAGACTCGGGCTTGCCGCTCTGGACCGGGCGGAACACCTCCCAGGCGTTTGCCATGTCCTGCCGGATGAACTGCCATCCGCCGGAAAGCGGCTTGACATCCGTAGCGGAAGAGCGCATCACCGGCAAGGCAAAAGCCAACAGCAGAGACAATGCAAGCGATGAAAATGAGCGTCTGATACATGACTGCCGGATGCAGACGTTCTCATAAAAGGATATTCGTTTCATATCGTTCACTCATTTATGGTTTTACCGTTTCATAAAAGCCTTGCGGCTGAGTGCCTCCAGATAATAATAGTCTGCATAGACAATGGGCACGTCAATCTCGTCGTTTGCCGGATAGTTGCCCACCGAATGAAGCAGAAGGAAGCCCTTGTTGGCGTTGACTTTCGAACGGTAGCCCTTGTACAGGCTGCCCAATATCTTGTCGGCAGTCTTCCGATAGCCCTTTGCCTCTTCTTTCGTGACATACAGGGCAAGCTCATAAAGCGCCGAAGCACTGACCGCTGCCGCCGAGGCATCGCGTGGAGAGTTTGGTATGGCGGGGTCTTTCATGTCCCAATATGGCACAAGGTCGTCGGGCATACCGGGCTGCGAGAAGATGAAAGAGGCTATCTTGCGCGCCTGTTCAAGGTATTTCTCGTCACGGGTGTAACGGTAGCACATTGTATAACCATACAAGCCCCATGCCTGTCCGCGGCTCCACACACTCTCGTCGGCTATGCCCTGATGGGTGTTTTTCTTCTCCGGTTTACCCGTCTGGGGGTCGTAGCTTACCACATGGTAGCATGAACAGTCCTTGCGGAAGTGGTTTTTCATCGTGGTGTTGGCATGGTTCACGGCTATATTATAATAGGTGTCGTCGCCCGAGAGCCTGCTTGCCTCGAACAGGAGTTCAAGGTTCAGCATGTTGTCTATTATGACGGGGTAGCGCCACTTGTCGCTGTTGTGGTCCCATGAGCGTATCGCCTTCACCTTGGGGCTGTACCTCGAAGCGAGCGAACGGGCGGCATGCAGCACGACATCCTTATAGGATTGCTCGCCCGTAAGGGCGTATGCGTTGCCGAAAGAGCTGTAAACGACGAAGCCGAGGTCGTGGGTTCCAGTGCAGTCTTTCATTTTTTCTATCGGCAACGTGTATTTTTCAGCCGCCTTTTTCCATTCTTCCTGATGTGTGTAACCATACATCTGCCACAGGTTTCCGGCAAAAAATCCGGAGCACCAGTCGCGCGGAACGACAAGCCGGAGCGACCCGTCTTTTTCCAAGCAGCGTGGAGAGACAAGCCTGTCGCCATTCTTTGTCTTGCCACGGGAATACTCTTCTTCCGCGCATTTCAGGGCGAAGCGCAGCTGCTTTGCCGCACTTGCATAGCCGTTGTCCGAACGGTCGCTCTTCAAATAGAGCAGGGTGAAACGGTCGCTCCAGTCTTGCAATCCGTACTTATGATACAACTTGGGATATTCTTTCAGCTTCGTGTCAAGCAGCCATGCACGATAAAGGTCCTTGCATAGCAGCTGTTGTGTCTCCTCCCAGCCGCTTATCTGCTTGTAATGCCATGCCTCAACAGGTTTGCCGAGATAGCCTGCAATGAAATCAAACGCCTTGTGTACCCTTTCAAAAGAGGTCTTGGTATTGTCTCCGACCTCCAGTCCCAAGTTCTTCGCGATAAAGAACACGTCGAGGATGTGCGTCAGATTATACAGGCTGTAATGATAAGCGAGCGTTCGTTTCAGTTCCAGCGGCTGCCTGCCATCCGGCTCTATCTGCGTTAATATGCGCTTTGGATAAAAGTCTTTCAGGACATCTTTCACCACATCCGTCCTGCCGACATACTTCGCGTAAGCAAGGACCTGCACGTCGTATGCTGTTCCATGGTTGTTGACAGACTGCGACTCGCGCTTCCCGAGTTCGCTTGTCAGCAGCCAGTCGAGCAGTTCTGAGAACCAGCCTTTCAGCCTTTCAGAGTCTGCGGGGGTAAAAGCCGCCGACTTTTCAAGCAGCTGCACGGCATCAAGCATTCCTATAAAAGAATATGTATCGATAACTCCGAAGCAACGGCCCTTGTCCCCGTTCTTGCCGGGAACTATCTGGGCGTAATTCAGGTTGGGGTTCATCTTCGTCTCCTTGTCAAGGAACCACACCCTCAGCTGCTCTGCTGCTTTCTCCGCATACTTCTCTTCGCCGCTGAAATAGTATGCCAACGAGAGGGTCGTAACATTACCTGCCATGTTGGCAAGGCGCACCCTGTCAAGCCTATTAATCTCCGGATTGCTTTCCCCGTCCTTATTTATATAAGGCTTACCGTCGGGCTTTGAAGGGTCACGCCAGTAGTAACGTGCCTGACTGAGATAGTCGTGCTTGTCGCCGCTTGCCGCCACCTTGTCCTTCATCATTACCGACAGAGGCTCTTTCTTCAATGCCTTGTCAGCATCTTTTATCAGCTGTCTGTAAGCCGTATTATACACCGGCTGCTTTATTTGCTCCTTTACCTTTGCCAGATGTTCCGCGTTCCAGATGGTCTGGGCGGTAACGACGCCGCTCACGAAGCATACGGACAAAGCCAAAATAAATATTTTCCGTACCATACGAATGCCCTTTATTCAGGTTGCTTGCCTATATATGCCAGTATGCCACCGTCCACATAGAGGATGTGTCCGTTGACTGCGTCAGAGGCATGAGACGCAAGGAAGACAGCCGGACCGCCCAGTTCTTCTGGTCCGAGCCAGCGTCCTGCCGGCGTTTTGGCACAGATAAAGCTGTCGAAAGGATGCCTGCTGCCGTCAGCCTGACGCTCACGCAGGGGCGCGGTCTGGGGAGTTGCGATGTAGCCCGGACCTATTCCGTTGCACTGTATGTTGTAAGCACCATACTCAGAACAGATGTTCCGCGTAAGCATCTTCAGCCCGCCTTTGGCTGCCGCGTAAGCCGATACCGTCTCACGTCCAAGCTCGCTCATCATTGAACATATATTAATGATTTTCCCTTCGTTGCGTTTCATCATCCCAGGAATTACTGCCTTCGACACGATAAACGGTCCTACAAGGTCTACATCGATAACCTGCTGAAACTCATCACGGCTCATCTCGTGCATGGGAATACGCTTGATAATGCCTGCATTGTTGACAAGGATGTCGATGTTGCCCACCTCCCCGTTTATCTTCTTTACCGTTTCCTGCACCTGTTTCTCATCCGTGACGTCGCAGATGTATCCACGCACGTTGTCAATGCCCGCCTTTTTATAGTTCTCAAGTCCGCGTTGAAGAGCCTCCTCATTGCGGTCGTTGAAGACAATCGTGCTTATGCCCGCCGCAACAAATGCCCTTGCGATATTAAAGCCGATACCGTAAGAAGCCCCGGTTATCCAGGCATTCTTACCTTTAAGCGAGAAAATGTTTGCTGTTTCCATAATTAATATTTTAAGTTAGTATTCGTTCTTTCTTGCAATAGCATTTATTCCGTTTTACATCAGGGCTTGTACCTTTTTGCAATAACAAGCCACCCGGGTTAACGTTTGCGGTTTTTCAGGCAAAGATTTTCCGCAAATTTAAGTTCAGGAAACATCTTTTCCAATTTTCAAACTACATCAATGATACATTAGAAAGCTGAAAATAATACAACATTTATTTCTCTTATATATGTAAAAAGGTTATTATCAAGTTATTACATACATGAAAACGAGAAAAAAGTTGTTTATAAATTGCAAACATGATGTATTTTTATTATGTTTGCAGAAAATATCTGAAGCCATGAAAAAAGCATTGTTTTTCATCTTATTCTCTATCCCGATACTATCGCATGCGAAGCTTTACTGGCAGCGTCCGATAACCAACTATTCACGATTTGAATACAAGGCAAGCAACCAGAACTGGTCTATCGCGCAGAACTCCAATGGCTGGATGTACTTTGCAAACAACAAAGGGCTGCTCGAATTTGACGGCGTGTTCTGGAATATCTATCCTTTCGGGCAGGAGATAAAGGCAAGAGCCGTCATGCCATACGGCAAGCGGATATACGTAGGCGGGCTCGGAGAGTTCGGTTTCTTTGCCCCTGATGTTGCCGGACATCTGAGATACCACCCTCTTTCAAGAAAACTTAAAGAGAAAAGGACCATAAACGTGTGGAAGATACACAGGTCTGAAAACTCCGTTATCTTTCAGGCAGACAATTCGCTGTATATATACAACGGCACCATAAGAAAGATTTCAAGCCCTTACAGCATACAATGTTCAGGCATCGTAAACAACATCTTGTACGCGGCAACGGCAAAGGGACTATACTCGTTGAGCGGCAATGAACTGACAAAGATGCAGGTACAACAAGATGTCACCTTGTCGGATGTTGTCGAAATACTGTCCTACAACAACGCGCCTTTGGCTGTTACAAGAAGAAACGGCGTATATTTATATAAGGACAAGACATGGAAAAAGTTTCTGCCCAACGACGGGGAGGACGTCTCGTGCGCTGACATAAAAGGGCAGACGCTCGTCATGGGAACCACACGTGAGGGCATCATATTATACAACCTGTCTGACGGGCAGAAGGAGAAAGCCGGACTTGACAACGGCATGCAAAACCTTTCGGTTCTCGATGTCAAGCTTGACAACAGGCAGAACCTGTGGATTGGCTACGCCAACGGTATCGATTACATTTCGCTAAACTCGCCGCTACTGCACCTTTACACCCGCCTTTCGGCAATAGGAGCGGGCTACGCGTCGTGCATATACGGCGGGAAACTCTATTTGGGAACCAACCAAGGGCTGTACACGACAGACATTCCGCAGGGCGCGAACAGCGTTACCAATCCTGAATTTGTAAACGGCACCAACGATATCGTTTACTGTCTTACCGAAATCAACGGCAGTCTTTTCTGCGGAGGAAGAAACTTTTTCATGCGCAAAGACCGCAACGGAACAACCTATTATCCGATAAGGGGAGTATGGAACGTAACCCCGCTGACATCCGACGGCAACACATTGATATTGGGAACGTTCTGGGGCTTGTACCTTATGACGTGCGACAACGGCACATGGAGCATGCCCATGAAGATAAAAGACAGCGGAATATCACCCAAATCGCTTTGTGTAGAAGACGGCTCCAACGCCATCTGGATTGCCAACAAGGAAAGAGGCATAGTGCGGATAGTGCTTTCCAATGACATGAAACGTGCCGTAAGACAAAAGGAATACAACGGCAACAAACTTCCACAAAGCAACATCTGCATATCCAAGATAGACGGGACCATGGTGTTTGCCACAAGGCGCGGGCTGTTCAGATACAACGCCACCGACGACCGTATAGAAGAGTTTGCCAACATGGAGAAGATGCTTGACGGAAAAGTCCCGTACACATTCATCCATCAGGACAAAGACAAGAACATCTGGTATGTAGCCCACGGACAACTGGCTCTGCTGAGATATGACAAGCGCAGGAAGTCGTATACCAAGAACAAGGGTGAGGCATGGCTCAACGGGAACCTGGTGGAAGACTATGAGAGCATAACCATCACCGGCGGAAAGGCAATCATCGGCACGGAGGACGGCTTCACCTGCCTGAACATACAGCCAAGTGCAAAGGACGGAAACAACTGGTCCCTACATATAAGAAAACTGTTCGTTACCAACGGCATGGACTCGCTTATAATGGAAAACATAGCGAAGGGAATGCCGCCGATCCGCATAAAATACGGTGAAAACTCGCTGCGCATAGAATACGGGATGACATGCTACGAGAAGACAGGTGCCGTACTATATTCATGCAGGCTGGAAGGACCGGACGGAATGCCTTGGAGCGAATATGCTGAAGCCAACTCGAAAGAATATACCAACCTGCATGAAGGCAGGTATAAGTTTACCGTCAGGGCAAGCATTGGCGGCAACACTGACGTGGCAACGACAAGCATCGAGTTCGTGATACTGCCGCCATGGTACCGCTCATGGTGGGCGTACACCTTATATATATTAATGGTATTGGCAGCCATAGGCACCGTCTATTACCGCATAAGAAAGAGCAAGACGCTACTGATAAGCCGCAACGAGGAGATGCTGGCGCATCAGGAAGAACGCTTTAAGATTGAAAGCGAGAAGAAAGACAAAAAAATCGAGACGCTGAAAGACAAGAACCTGATGATAGAACTGCGCTCAAAGTCTGACGAACTTATATCATCACATGTCAACAACGTCAGGAAAAACGAGATGCTGAGCGAAATAAAAAAGACGGTTCAAGGCATATACAACACGATGAACGAGGATAACCTGCCGGGCGCGAAACGGCGTATATCGAAACTGCTGAAACAGATCGACACGAACATAGGGCACGACGACGACATCAAGGCGTTCCAGAACTCATTTGACGCCGTGCACCATGACTTCTTCAAAGTGCTCGACGAGAAATGTCCCGGACTGTCGCACAAGGAGAAAATGCTTTGCGCCTACATAAAACTGAACATGCTGACAAAGGAAATTGCGCCGCTGCTGAACATCTCGGTGAGAGGTGTCGAGATAGGCAGATACCGCCTGAGAAAGAAGCTCGGGTTAGATGAGCGTGCCAGCCTTACGAAGTTTTTACAGACTTTGGCGGACTAAATCATAACACGCAGTTAATGAGTAACATAGCCGCCCAAAAGAAACATCTTTCCAAAGAGAGTGTATCAAAACTCAACTCTTCCAACTGGTAGGGACATATTCTTGTATTTGTCCATTCGTAATATTCAATGGCTGTTTAGCGGACAAATACAAGAATATGTCCCTACCAGTTACTGTATGAGTATTTTAACACACCCTTATTGGAAAACGACAGGTAAAAAACCGTAAATCAAGGCAGTTGGAAGAGGAATAATAAAAAACTCAAATAAAAAATTAATGTCATGACCTGCATTGGAACGGAAAGGACAAAATATCATTTTAAATTTTGGTTGTCTATAAGAAACTATTTACCTTTGTAACGTTGAAAAAACATGCGGCCAACAGCAAAATATACCTATTAATTTATATATGCAGAACAAACAGCAGTGTAATACGGTTGACGACGTAATTGAATACATACGGAAATCAATTGAGGACAAGACCTTCTTGCCGGGCGACAGGTTGCCGTCCGAGCGCAAGTTGTCTGATATGTTGGGCATAGGACGCCCACACATAAGGGCGGCATTAAAGAAGTTGGAGCTATATGGCATACTGAAAACATTTCCGCAAAGCGGTACCGTGGTTGCCGAATTCACAAAGGACCAGATGGACAAGATGATTACCAACGCGCTGAGAGTCAGTCAATACGACTTCCGCTCATTGGTACATGTGCGCGTGCTTCTTGAAATCGAGGCGTGCAAACTTGCCGCGCGCAACCGTACGGAAGACGACATCAGAGAGATAGAAAAGACTCTTGATGAGTTTGAACAGACGCAATCGTCAGAGGAACGTGTGGAAAAGGATTTCGCATTCCACCAGTCCATAGCGCGCAGCAGCCATAATCCGGTTATCAGCATGCTGCTCCTCACGATAACGCCCGATATAATGAGGTATTATCATAAGTTCCGTTTCTGCGCCTCGCCGAGAAACATCGTGCGCTCAGAACACCGCGAATATTTGCAGAAAATAAAGGATAAAGACGCCAAAGGAATGAAAGAACTGGTGTTGAGACACCTTGCGAACATGAGGATTTTTGCAAAAGACAAGACCTCGGAAAAAATTACCGGCGACAAGAAAAGCACAGCAGAATGACACCATAAACAATGAAGCGGAAGCACGGGGAGGAGAAAACGTCACGGTCTCTTCACATTATTATTATGTCAAATCATCATTCTCTGAGACCGCTGTCATAACTATCCATGAACACGCTGTGATACATGATTTATACAATAGGGATAAAGAAAAATACCATATCGTGTAATATCACACAATATTGATAATCCCTGAAAATGACTGTAGTCGCCTCCAATTATTTCCAATGTTTGCAAAATTAGAAAGATTTCATATATATCCATACGCAACCATACATTAAATGTATGATTGAGATACCTCCGCATTTTGCCGATGTTATACGCTCCGCCTCCCTTTCTTTTGCAATGGCATAAAGCAGTTCATTCTGCTTTTCAGGATTGTTGGACAATATTTCTCCGGAGCAATTTTCCCGGTTACAATGAAATGATTTACTGTTTTTGCCATGTGCATATAGTTTGTTGCAAAGATAATGCAAACCGAATGCAATCAAGCTTGCTTGAAATTGCTGAGGTGCAGCTTAGCTTATGATGAGATAATTATTCTATTTGAATTATGCAAATCGAATAATTTGAATGTCTTATATTTTATATATAATATTGTGTGGGAATAATGGAATAATAGTGAATATATGAGAAGTTTATATCGTTTAGAGACAAGCAGTGGGTAAAAAAACCATATGTTGTTTTTTATTTTGCAAATCAGTAACAGTATTTAAAATAAATTATTATTTTTGCAATTGATAACCCGTGTTATTGCAAAAGCAGATATATGGAGATGTTTCCATTTCTATTCTGCATGCGATGTAGCTCACGCCAGGCGACGAACGAAAGTTCTTATGCGGAAGGGTGGGTTGCGGGTATTCAAGACATATTAGGCGTTTACAAGCGCTACGTTCAGCAGACACTCTGAAACGTGAGAAACTTCATGATTGATACTGCCTCGGACATAGCAACGGTAGATGCTCCGGGTATGCTTATATTATCCAACATAGGATTAGTGTATGCACATGTCATGTCCTTTTGTGAAGGGCATACATGTCATTAATCCATATTCTCGTTGTACATATATTCATATCGGCGTGGGCTTATACTGTTGTTCGTTCAGCAGTATAGGGCAATTCTCACGGCCTCAGAGTGTGGATCGGACAGCAGACGGTTCACGCTTTTTTGTGTCTTTATATTTCATGTTCAACGTTAGAAGTTGTGCCCGACACGAATAAG
Source organism: uncultured Prevotella sp. (assembly GCA_900545525.1). Taxonomy (GTDB): domain Bacteria; phylum Bacteroidota; class Bacteroidia; order Bacteroidales; family Bacteroidaceae; genus Prevotella. The sequence continues at coordinate 69,236 of UQZX01000001.1, read as the reverse complement.
GGTGTTTTATTATGAGAAATTTAAGAAAAATCATTTATTTAGTAACCTTAATATCCGTAATGGGCATGTTACAAGCGTGTTCACATGATGATCCGGTTATAATGATAAATAGTTTATCTTTTTCTGTAAAAAATCTAAGTGATTTAAATGGAACAATTGTAAAAAGTACCGATGAAAATGTTACATATACGTGGAATATCAATATTGATGTAAACGGCAATAAGTATTTATACTCAGGAACATCAAATAAAAATGTACTTCCTGTACTGGCTGGCAATGAAATAGAAGTGACATTCAATCCATATGCTGATGAAAATGAAGCAACATTAACCTTGCCAGACGGTACTATACGAGAAGTTACAAGAGAAGAGCCTTCATTTAAGTGGACTGTTCCGCAGACGATAAAGACCGGAGACAAAATAACGGGTATAAGTTTTTACCGTAAAGATGATGCGGTATGTAAAAATACAGGACGGATATTGTTTGAGATTGTTAAATAGAATTACTAATTGGTGTATAAAAATATTTTATGGATAAGATAGATAAAAAATTATTGTTTATTGGTGCTTTTGTCGTGGTTGGTCTTTTTATAAAATCTATTAGGGACTCAATAATAGAAAATCATGAGAAAGAAACTGAAATAATAGCTGAACCAATACGTGAATCAGTGCTTCCTGAAACAAATACAAATTCTCTAGAATCAAATACTAACATGGAAGATGGAGAAAATGAAGTTCCTGAACCGGCTAAAAAATATAAACAATGTCCTATATGTGCAGGTCTTACAAGATGCAGTGTTTGTGGTGGTTCTGGTCAGACTTTCTCCGTCTTTGATGGTGATGAAGTCGTTGACGGAAGATATATAGACTGTAAAAGTTGTGGCGGGTCAGGTGCATGCTCGTTTTGTGAGGGCACAGGATATGTTGAAGACTTTTCCTGGAATTAAAGTAAAAATGAGTTTTGATACTTAATGTAGTGTTAATTAATATTTTAAACAATTTTTGTTATGAAAAAGAAGATTATCGGTGTTGTCGTGACAGTTATACTTGGTATATCAGCCACAAGTATAGCAAGTATTGAGAAAGGAACTGACTTGTCTGGTGCAAGTGATAAAACATTTGTAAAGACAAGAAATAAATGTTCAAAATGTAGTTGTTCCGGTTATCATGGTTACAAACATAAAAATGGAACTTATGAAGGGAGTTGTTTGAATACGGATAATTATGGTCATAGGTGTGGTCATAGCCCGGAAAGACATGGATTAAGAAGTTGGTAGAATTTATAGGAATTGTATCAGAAATAAATTAATGGATGAGAAAATGAAACGATTTTTATTAACATTGATTATTACTTTGCATTGTTGTTCTTTAACGTTTGCAGGAAAATTTGATGTTTTAAAAGGAGCTGGTTATACAGTCTATAAACATCCAGATGAAGCATTTGGTTTATTAGAAACTCTTATCAATTTTGCAATTGATTTGATTGTTGCTTGTATCCCAATTTTGATTATAGCAGGTATCATAAGTATGATATTGAAGTCTGTCTTTAATTTAGATAAGGATGATACAATTAAAACATTTCTTATTAGTGGAATGATTTTGTTAGGAATTTGGTTCTTGCTATATGTCTTTATTTGGTAAGATTGTTCTGTGCATTTATACTACAGCTACAAATCGCAACTTGTAAATAATGGAGAGCCATACAAACTCAATTAAGAGTAATGCTATGGTTCTCTCTTTCGTTTATTATAGAATTAGATTCAAAGTTGATTTTTTACTTGAATATAAATACACACATCACCGTTAAAAAATCAATACTTAAATGTGAATGATGAGATGAGTATAGAATATGACGAGAAATAGTATTAGTTTTTTATTAAATAGGAGATTATATCTTAATCCGTTCCTGTCATTCATATAAAAAGTTGTGTGTATTGACAGATTTTGCTAATTTTGTCACTCTATAAAATAAAAAAAGAAAGATGAGACATATTTTGTGGATATTGGCATTTGCGTTGACAAGAAGTTTTGCAGCGAGCCAGACAGTTGGTACAGTTACTGTGCTGGAGACAAAGAGTGAAGAAACTGATGTGAAAGCACTTATTGGCAAAGCCCGTTGGGGCGATGGAGATGCGTTCCTGAAACTTGCCGACTGCTATCGTGATGGTAAAGGTGTGAAGCAAGACTTTTGTAAAATGGTTTGTATGCTTGCACAAGCAGAGGAGTGTGGCAAAATTAAGATAGATGATTATATGCAGAATATGCCCAAAGATAATGTGTATCGACGACTGTTTTACTTGCTTAAAAACGGCAGAAGTTCTATAAAAGAAAAGCACGACTCTATTGAGGAGGCGTGTTCTGCAGCAGGCGTTCCTGAGGCATACGTGTTTCGTGGAATGTTGGCATTGGAGGAGAAAGACTCTGTGCGTGCTTTTGAGATGTTTAAGATAGCGGAGGAAAACGGCAGTATGTTTGCTGTTATAATTCAGGACACGTATTGCTTGCAGAATAGAAGAGAACTGGATGTAGCAAAGTTTGAATCCATTGCCACATCTTACCCAATTGCTTATCTTTACCTTGCGAAAAACAGTCGTGCCAAGGGCAACTATAAGAAATGTGCGGAATATCTGTTGAAAGCAGAGGAGAGCGCAATGCTTAATAGGAGTGCGGCACTATGGCTGCTTGACTACTGCAAAGGCGACAGTACGATTAGGCTGTCAGAGGAGGATATACGTCGTATAGGGAGCTTTGCCTGTGTTGAAGGTATGTTTGAATCTGTTGAAGACTCAGTTTCTGTAGATACAGTTACTGTAGATACGATTTGTGCAGATTGACGAGGCGGTTGCAATGGATACCATTTTTTAGAACCTATTCATATTTATGCAAATTTAAAATGCCACTTCAAAAATACATAGAAAGCGTTAAATATTATTGCGATGCTAATATTGTATTCATACTTCTATTGATCCAAAGATATCCACTGAATGTAGCGGCAATAAAGCAGCAGCTATATCATAAGAGCTGACGGTAAATATAAAAGGTAATTAAAAAGCGACTTGGTACAGATTGATTTACATAGTATAAAAATCAAGCAGTGTAAAGCAATATGTACCAAGTCGCTGTATATTCTTTTGTCAATCTCTGCTGCTTCCGAATATTCTAAGCATGTAGAGGAACAGGTTAATGAAGTCAAGATACAGTGTAAGCGAACCTAAAAGAGCCATTTTCTGTGCACCCTCATCCATGCTGTCTGCCATTATCAGCATGTTCTTTATCTTCTGCGAGTCGTAAGCCGTAAGACCAACGAATACCAATACACCGATATAGCTTATGATGAGGTTCATCGTTCCGCTTTTTACGAAGAATACGTTTACGAGCGTTGCAATGATTATGCCGATAAGAGCCATGAACAGTATCTTGCCCAAAGACGTGAGATCCGTCTTGGTTACGTATCCGATGAACGCCATGACGGCAAATGTTCCTGCTGTTATAAAGAATACACTTGCTATCGACTCCATTGTAAAGGCAAGGAATATCATGGACATCGTGGCTCCGTTAAGTACCGAATAGAGTACGAAGAGCAGTGTGGCAGTAGTGAGCGACAGACGGTTTATTGCAGCCGACAGGCTCAATACAAGTGCAAGCTCTCCTATGATAAGTCCGAAGAACAATATCTTGTTTGTAAGTATTGCTGTAATTATGCCGGGACTTGAAGCAACTCCGTATGCCGTAAATCCTGTTATAACCAGCGCGAGGGTCATCCATACGTACACCTTGCGCATAAGTGCAGGAAATGCCAGTGACGCATATCCCTCTTTCTCTTGTATCAAATCATACAGTCTTTTTTCATCCATAGTTATATTGTTTATATGTTAATGTCATGCTATATCGCATATCAAAGATACGCCTTTTTACATATATGTGTATGCCATTTAGTAAAAAATGTTTGTTTTTCACACTCGTTAGAGCAATTCGGGCAGTTGGAACAGCTTGGTGCCATTGCTTCCTTTTATAAGTATGTAAAAACCTTCAGGACGGTGACGGGCAATTTCTTCTTTTACTTCCTCCACATTACGGAACTTGCGGAAGCCACATTCTGTCCGTCCGAACTCGTCGCCCACAAGCCATACATTGTCTATTCCAGCCGTCTTAAGGAAGTCCGTCACCTTACGGTGTTCCTCCCTGCTTGCCGCCCCCAACTCACGCATATCTCCCAGTATTGCCATTTTGGGCGATACTTCCATGTCGCGGAAGTTGGCAAGGGCTGCTCCCATACTTGTGGGATTGGCGTTGTATGTATCTACTATCAGCTTGTTGTATGGTGTTATGTCAAGCTGCGAACGGTTGTTTTCGGGCTTGTAGCTTTCCAAGGCATGCTTTATCTGCTGTTCCGTTACTCCGAAGAACAGTCCGGCGCATGCCGCAGCCAGCATGTTGCAGATGTTGTATGAGCCGATAAGATGTGTCTGTGTCTCGTGCCATTCGCCGTCTTCTTTCTTCCATCTGAATTTCAACAGCGGTGCACATGATATCACTTCGCCGCGTATATAAAGGCTATCATCATTGTACGTGCCGTATTTAACCGTTGTCAGCCCGTCCGAAATATTCATAAGATGTTCGTTGCCGCCGTCGATAAATACGGTTCCGTGCTTCTTTCGCAGGTAATCGTACAGTTCCCCCTTGGTCTTTATTACACCCTCGAAAGAACCAAATCCCTCAAGATGTGCCTTGCCTACGTTGGTTATTATTCCATAGTCAGGCTCTACAATGTTTACAAGCGCCTCTATTTCTCCGGGGTGGTTTGCTCCCATTTCAATCACGGCTATATCGTGTTCCGGGGTAAGACGCAGCAATGTTTTCGGCACGCCTATGTGGTTGTTAAGGTTTCCCTGTGTACAGAGAACGTTATATTTCTCTGAAAGTACGGCGGTTATAAGTTCTTTTGTCGTTGTCTTGCCGTTTGTTCCGGTTATGCCTATAATTCTTGTACCTGTCTTATGGCGATGATAGTTGGCAAGTCGCTGCATTGTTTCAAGACAGTTGTCAACAAGTATCATGCGGCTGTCTCCTTCTGCGGCATATTCTTTTTCGTCTACCACAGCGTATGCCGAACCTTCATTAAGTGCTTTTTCTGCAAAAGCGTTGCCGTTGAAAGACACACCCTTCAGCGCAAAAAACATCGATCCGGCAGGACAGTTGCGACTGTCGGTGGTTACCGATGTACACTTGCGGAATATTTCATATAATTCTGATATTTCCATTATTGTTGTATTTTGAGTTATGATTTGCGAATGTATGGATTATTGTTCCTGACCGGCGGTTATTATTTATCAGAACGGATAGCCTACGGCAAAGTGCAGGCTCTGTCCGTCGTGGAAATTGGGTATGTTGTAGAAACCGCCTTTCTCTGTTTTGTACGGAACATGCAGCCCAAGTCCCCAGTCAAGTCTCAATACAAGGAACTCAAGATCGTAGCGTATTCCCACACCTGTGCCCACAGCCATTTCCTTCAGTGCATTCTTTAACTTGAACTGCGCACCGTTTCTGTACCCGTCGTCCCTAATGCTCCATACGTTTCCCGCATCAAGGAACGTCGCACCGTAAAGACTTCCGAAGATATTGAAACGATATTCCAAGTTCATCTGAAGCTTTATGTCTCCCGTCTGGTCAAGATATGACAGTCTTGAATTATCTGCCTTATAGCTTCCCGGACCTATGCTTCGCACGGTAAAGGCACGTATGCTGTTTGCACCTCCCACATAAAACTGTTCGCTGTATGGCGATGTTTCGGAGTTGCCGTATGAATATATCACGCCCGTGCCGACATGTCCAACAAGCTGCGACTTGTTTCCGAGCTGCCATGTCTTGCTTAGGCTTGTCTCTACCTTAAAGAACTGGGCGTATGCATTCTTGAACATCAGCTTCTCTTTCTCACTCCACTTATGTCCAGCCACCATATACCCCAGCGATAAGATGTTTCCCGCTTCTGACACGGTTGTCTCCCATGCCACCGGATTGCGGTATGTCTGCGGACTTGTATATTTATATGTATAGCGTATTTTGGGGATAAGCACGTCCTGCATGGTTGCATACAGATAGGGATTGTCATTCATTATCTCGTTGAACTTCTCAGTCGTATAGTTCAAATACTGATATGTAAGTGTCAGCGGACTCAGCTCGTGCATCTTGTTTGCCTTGCGCTGCCACCGGTAAGTCCATTCTCCCGATGCCGTGTGCATCTTAAAGTAATCAGGGCGGTTCAGCACATTCAGCGATGCCTTGGCAACAGTAGACGGCGTAGTAAAGAAACGCCGGCGTTTGAGGAACGGCACTATGAGGCGCGGAAACTCTATTGAGGCATCTGCACCATATTCATACGAGTTCATGCCGGACGGCACGTTGTCCATGTCGTTTCCTGTCTGCCACTCATAAGAACCATGCAGGTTGATGTCGAGCTTCTCCCCTCCGCGAAACGCATTGTACTTTGTAAGACCCATTACAAGCTGCGGTCCGGTGCGACCGCTCATCTTGTTGATATAGTTTGTCTCTATGTAGAAGTCGTAAGGCTTGTTGAAAACGCATGTCAGGGTAAGGTCAAGAGTGTCGCATGCTGCCGTTGTGTCGCGTGGAGTAAATCCGAACTGCACCATGTTGAACAGTCCCGAACCGTTGATTTTATTTGCAGACTCAAGATATTTGCTGTAGCTGTACATCTGGCGTGGACGCAACTTCAGGTCGCGCAGTATGATACGCGGACGTATCGGCGGGCGCCTGCCGTTGAATCGCACGGTGAAATGGCGGTGGCTGAACGAATCTTTCAGATTTTCCATGAACTGTTTCATGAAGTTTATCTTTATTTTCCCTATATACCATTTGTGTTTTGCGTTCTCTGGAATGCCGTCTGCCATTTGCAGGCGCAGTTGTACCTTTCCCGGTACGGCAATGGTATCGGCAAGATACGACGCATATCCCGATTGATAATAGTAATATCCGTTGTCGCGGAACAGGTTAGTTATACGCATGCGCTCTGCATCGAGCGATGCCACGTTGAACGGATCATTCCGACGAATTATCCGCTCAGGCACAGTTACCCGTATAAGGCTGTCTGCCAAATCCGGAAAATTTATATATTGAACGGTGTCTATCGTGAACAGTTGATTTGCTTTTACATTGTAGCTTATTTTAGCTTTCTTCGGATTTTTTTGCGGTACGATACTGTAATCCACATTGGCATGGAAGTAACCGTGATTGCGCATAACCGATTTTGCCACCGATGCGCGCAGTTCCGGATTAACCTGACTCATAAGGACCGGTGCTTTCCCGAAAGTTTTTGTTATCCATTTTGCCACCTTTCCGTCCGAACCGGAAAAGGCATTCCATATCCATAGTCCGTATGGGAAAGGTGTCCGGTAATAAGAACTTCCGAACAACGCACCGTTTGGGGCTGTGGCAAGTGCAGCCTCAACTTCTTCTTTGGTTTCATCGAAGTGTCCACCTTTCTCGTAGTTGTCGTATTGTATGGTCTTTAAGCCGATAAAGAGCTGGTCGTTGTCAGGTATGTGCTTCGTTGTGGAACACGATGCCAATATCATAGCCAAGCCTGCAACGACAGCATGGATATGCCTTATGCCTGTTTTATTGATACGCCAGCTGTCTTTGTATTTATTTATCCTTCTCATTTTTCTTTATTTTTGTTGTGTCCTTTGGAACAAGAACCGGCTCTTTGTCTTTCTTGAACTTTATGATGTCTCTGAAATGTTGCAGGTTGCGACGCCATATAAAGCCCACTCCAAACTCTCGTGTGGTTCCTTCGAGCCAGTCGTATGCGTTGTTGTCATAGAACAGTTTTACATATTTGTTCGCAGTGTTGTCCAATCTGTATTCAAATATCACATTATCAAAGAACGAATTGTTCTGATTCATCACATCCGGACCTGTGGAGACTTTACCGCCCACAACAATCTTTAGCCGGTTGTTCCAAAAACGCTTTGCAAATTTGAACGAATAGTCTGTGTGCATGTTACCTCCGGCATCGGTCGTGTTGTCCATTCCCACGCTGAGATCGAGCGTCCGCAGTGCATTGCCCGTAATTTGGTTTATCTCTCCTTCGAGGAACGAACTTAGCGCATTGTTCATAGAGAAGCTTCCTGTATTGCCGTCGGCAAGATACATACCCGTAGTCAGCATCGTAACAGCAAGTTTACCGCGCTGTTCCACGCTCATTGCGGCAAGTTCGTTGTGAAGTGACATATCTTCGGGAGCGTCAATTGTAAACTCAAGTCCCATATCCGACAGCGTGCGGGTGATTATTACTCCGCTGTCAAATTCAACAGTCCTACCTTGACTTCCGTCGTTAGAAACAGAGGCTTTGGTACGTTCCGTCGCGGTTATATTAAGGCGAGGGTTCATCGGGTCGCCTGTAAATTCAATATAGCTGCCATCCTTGATTGTAAATGTTTTAAGAGGAATTACCGGAAGGGAATATTTCATCTCTCCGTTGTCAAGAGTATATCTTCCGGTGAGCATGATATTGTCTGTAGGATTATATTGCAAGCGCAGGTTACCCCCTCCGGTCAGATCAACATAATTCGACTGGTCGGCATTGATATAGCATATAATGTGTGCACCGCTTGCAATACCTATTGTCAGGTCTACATCAAGTCCTGACAATGTCGGGCGGCTGACAGTTGTCTGTGTAGTGTCGTTGAAGTTGGTAAACTTTACAAGTTCCTCAAGCCTGTTGTCGTTTGACAGGGGAGAGTCACGCAGGATATATGCCATGTCCGTGGACCCGAGCACGTCTAATTTTCCACGCATCCGCAGATTGTCCATAGAACCGTTTATCATGCCGAAGAAATCAACAAAGGCTTTTCCGAATGCAATGCTGTTGAGTTGTTCCTTAGAATTTATTATCTGATAATTCTGTGCCCTCATCCTTAAATTCATCTTCATGTTGCCAAGGTCGGTAAAATCGATGTCACCATAAAGATTAAGCGGATTATTATTGTAAGAGAACATCTCGAAGTTTTCAAGCAGCAGGTGGCTTCCGACTATACGTACCGGATCGTTGCTGAAACGCAGCTCCACACCATAGGGAACACTTACGAGATAAGACGAATCAAGGAATATCTCGCCGTTTACCTGCGGTTTGTCAAGTGCTCCCTTTATTTCCACCGACCCGTCAGCATATCCTTTGAAACCTATTATACGGTCCGGTATAAAGCCATTGGCAAGAGAAAGCGACAAACGCTTCATTTCCATTTTGGCATCAAGAGAACCGTTGCCTTCCGAAGAATAGGTTCCGACGATGCTTCCAACTTCCTTGCCGTTGTTCATCAGCATTCCGTCCACATAGTGCGAGCCGTCCTCTTTAGGCATATATACAAACTCTGTTGCTATGTCACCCATGGGACAGCCCTCGTATGTCATGCCGTCTACCGATAATGTCGATGATACAGACAGCTGACTGGTTGTCTGTATCATGTGGAAATCACCGTTCATCATTCCCGTCACATGCGGCATATAAGGTATGACCGACATTATCTTGTCCAAATCAAAACGATTAAGGCTCACGGTAATATCCTGCAGTGCTTCGGCATTTTCATCATCTGTGTATATTTGTACACCGGTTTTGTCTTCTGCTATAAGATTTAGCTTCGCTGAAATCCTTCTGTCCCTGCCCATGAAGATATAGTTGTCTTCGTTAACATCGAATGTCTTATATCCCAATACCGTGTTGTCCGTAAGCATGTGCAGCCTTATTCCGTCCGTTTCGAGCGTGGCTTTTGCCCCAAGTTTTACTCCCAGGCGGTTTTCTGCATCATAATATTTTATATTCAGACCTGCGGCTTTCTCGTGTATATATCCATCAAGCAGGGCATTGAACACATATTGCGGATTATTCTTTCCATTACGTATCTGGCATTTGTAGTTGCATCTTGCAGAGTCAGACTCCACCGCAAACCTTATAGTGTCTAAAAGCATGCTGTCTGTCCGCAGTTCCGTAATCTGCATTTTGCCGTTCAGACCTGAATAGGGACACGAAGTCATGTCAATGACGGCATCTTTAAATGTAAGTCCGAAGTAGGCAAGCATCCTGCTGAACGGATTTTCCTTACCTGTGGTGAGATTTATTTTTGCAGAAGGGAGCATCCGCCGCAGTGCCTTATGCTCTATATGTTTGTTCTTCAATTGTGTCATAAGTCCGTCGGCAAACTTGTTGCTCTTGTTGATAAGTGCCTCATATCCCCCGCCTGCGTTCATTTTCAGGTGAAAATCTCCACAGTCTACATACGCGCGTGTTGTATCCGCACTTGTGAATACGTTCATTTTTATTTCGTCCGGTCTGAAAACTTTCAATGAGTCTCTCACTGTAAGGTCTCCGACTGTGCCCTGAATGCTGTAAAGCTTTTTCATGTCTGACAACAAGTCGACATGTCCGCATAGTGCCACTGACATGGGTCTTTTCACAATGTCAAGACCTTTGAGGTCGGCATGGTGAAGGTCGGCAAACACCGTTGCCTGCAATTTCTTGGGATTTATGAGTGCATCGAATGATATTATTCCCCTTACGATACGGTTGTCGCTGTCTATATCGGCATGTGCCACGCCTTTGTCTATTCTTGCATTTGCCTTGATATTGCCGAGATTATACTGTCCGAAATTAAACTTTACTATTTTTGCATCGGCTTCAAGTTTTGTCGAAGTTGATGTAAAGTCGGTTCCCTTACCTTTTATATATATATTGCCAGTAAAATCACGCATACCGCTTTTAGGCATGAAATGCTGTATCTGCAAGTTGCTTGCTTCCATGTCTGCCTCATATTGCATGGCTTTAGCATTGAAACTGCCTTTCGCCTTTAGCAATCCGGCTCCTTCCCTTGCCGTAAGGCTTGCCGAATAACCATTGTTGCCGTTTGCCTTGATATTTCCTTTGATGCCAATTCCTGAAGGTATGCGTATATCATCCATTGCACCGGCTGCCAACGCCGTAAGGAAGTTTATATTGTATGTACTTGCATCGATATCGATGTCGGCTTTCAGGTTGTCGGTATCCGTTATATTGTCGGCAAATCCTTTTGCCGTAAGTTTGAAAGCTGTAGGCAGGTTTACGTTCAGTCCTGCTATGTCAAGATGTTTCAAGTTACCGTTCATGGCTGTCTTTATCGTCAACGGGTAGTTTGGCCATTGACGGATGAAGCCTGCCGGCATTCCGCCCATGAACTGCATGATGTCCTGTTTGCCGAATGAGCCGTCGGCACTCACTTTTATTTTCCCCGGATTTTTATCATCAAAAGCATTGAAATCCATTGACACGTTTGCCGACAATGAAGACTCAGACGTATTCAGATGCAATGCCGGAATATTTATTCTTGAAGAGTCAAGGGCTATAGGGCCGCTCAGTTCTCTTACCTCTATGCCGCTTTTCTCCTTGAAACTGCACGACCGTAATGCCATTGTCAGTTTTGGAGCATGATAGAACAATGTGTCTATGCCTATATTAATGTCGGTAAGAGAAATGTGATTATAGTCAAGTCCTTGGGTACGTGTCTCAAAATTATTGTCATATTTCAAAGCGCCGTTATTCCAGTCGAACCTCTTTATCCGATACAGTCCTTCGTATAAGTCGAAAAATCCACCGCTTGCAGAAATATTTCCCATATATGCCCATATCTGCAAGGTGTCTCCCGGCATGTGCACTGTTACTCCGGTATTCTCGACAGACAGTTTGTCCACATCTATTTTCCAGTAGTTCTCGCTTTTTGTGGTATCGGGTGGAACGGTGTCGCTAAGTTCCACCGTTACATTGGCGTCTTTCAGCTTTGCATCGTCTATTCTCAGCTTTTCTTTTCCTATGTCTATTCCGTGGCTCTGCACGCTTAACAGTCCGACATTTCCTTTTATTCTCGCTTCATGAATGAAATCTGTGGTATTAATTTGCAGACCGTTAAACTCAAGGGCATCAATTTCCACCTGCTGTCTGAAAAGCGGCAGCATCCTTACATCGGCTATAAGACGCCTCACATTGGCAACGGTGTCTTTTACCTGCGGTATCGAGTCGTTTTGCTTTATTGCTTTAAATCCCTCTATGCTCAAGTCAAGAGGAAAGGCAAGGCTCACATGCTCCACGGATATTTCCATTCCTGTCTTTTCAGAAGCATATGATGTTACCTGTTTTACTATCCAGTTTTGGACAGGAGGAATATATATAAGTATTGCAAGTGTTACAAACAGCAGTATCGGTACAAGGATTACTATGCCAATCCACTTAAATATTTTTTTCATAATGGCTTACGTGTACAAACTTATTTTCATCTATCGGTCGTCCGATATAGAAGTATGCAAAGTAAACAATTATTTCGGAAAAAATGAAAAGTTTTAAGCTTTATTGAATAATAAGCCCAAGTTACAATATGGATTTGGAAATATCCCTCCATAAATTATCGTCGGGGAGAGGAGCCTCGACACAGATTTTGTTTTTAGAGACCGGATGTATGAATTCCACTTTATGTGACATCAGCGATATGCTTCCGTCTGCATTGCTGCGCTTTGCACCATACTTGAGGTCTCCTTTTATCGGACATCCGATACTTGCCAGCTGGCACCTTATTTGATGATGACGCCCGGTCATCAGGTTTATCTCGCAAAGGGTATAGTTTTCTGAACATCCGATAACCTTATAGTGCAGTATGGCTTTCTTTGCCCCTGGCACTTCACGGCTGTAAACATAGCTCTTGTTCTGTTTTTCGTTACGTGTCATCCACCCCGTAAGCGTTGCTTCCGGTTCTTTCGGACAGTTCTTCGTTATAGCCCAATATGTCTTTGATACACCGCCGCTACGGAACATTTCGTTCAGGCGTGACAGTGCTTTCGATGTCTTTGCGAAGACAACAAGCCCGCATACGGGTCTGTCAAGGCGGTGTACAACACCAAGGAATACATTCCCCGGTTTTGCATATTTTTCCTTGATATACTCCTTTATTGTTTCAGACAACGGCTTATCTCCGGTTTTGTCTCCCTGGACAATCTCTCCGCTATCTTTGTTTACAATAATAATATGATTGTCTTCGTATACTACTTTCATCTTTATGATAAATGATGAATGATGAATGAAGAATGAAGAATTTGCTGCCGCCGTCATCCGATAAGGCTTATAAGACCTATAGGACTAATTGGTCTAATTAGCCAAATGACGGCGGCAGCAAATTCTTCATTCTTCATTCATCATTCTTCACTTTATTTTAATTTACATGTTCATACCACCGTCAACCTGTATAACCTGTCCGCTAACATAGCTTGACAAGTCTGACGCAAGGAATGTAGCCACGTTGGCTATGTCCTCAGTCTGTCCGCCACGGCGGAGAGGTATTTTCTGAACCCATTCCTTACGTATGTCATCAGGCAGGGCTGCCGTCATGGCTGTTTCTATAAAGCCCGGTGCAATGGCATTGGCACGTATGCCGCGACTGCCCAGCTCCTGTGCAATACTTTTTGCAAGTGCGATAAGACCAGCTTTTGAAGCAGCATAGTTACATTGTCCTGCGTTGCCGTGTACGCCTACCACTGAAGCCATGTTGATTATAGAGCCACTTCTCTGACGCATCATTATAGGTGTGCAGGCATGTATGAAATTGAATGCCGATTTAAGGTTTACTGCTATTACCGCATCCCACTGCGCCTCTGACATGCGCATCATAAGACCGTCCTTTGTGATACCTGCATTGTTTACCAATATATCTATGGCTCCAAAATCAGCCTTCACCTGATTAACGACCTCTTCTGTCTGTGCAAAGTCAGCCGCATTGCTCGCATACCCCTTTGCCTTAACGCCTTTTGCAGCAATCTCTGTTTCCGTAGCCTTGCCGTTTTCATCTATTACCAAATCAGTAAAAGCGATATTTGCCCCTTCTTCAGCAAATTTAAGTGCGATAGCCTTTCCGATACCGCGTGCTGCACCTGTGATAAGGGCAGTCTTACCTGTAAGTAATCCCATTTTCTTATTTGTTTTTTTAATTAAGAATGTAATATTGTTTTTTCACATATTATATAATAACAGCTATTTGGCTGTAAGCTTTCCAAGTGCTCCATAAACGAACTTTGCTACAAGCGGCTTACTTGTTTCCGGAGTCATCCCGTGTCCGAGGCGCCCGCATATATATGGAACCTCAAGTCCCTTTATACAATAATGGGTTATGTCTGCCACCAGTTCTACGCTGTCTATGTCAAACTCACCTTCCGCAACACCTTCCGAATAAACTTTTCTGAAAAGCTCTATTTCATCCTCATCAAAATTCTTCCTTACCTTTTCAACCATCCATATATTACGGAAAAAGGCGGCACGCAGGTTACCGTTGCGCATCACCGTCTCTTTTATCATGCTGAGGTGGGTGTATATCAGTTCGATTATTTTTTCTTGCGGTCTTATCTTGCGCATGGCAACCTCGTCCATCTTGTCGGACAAACGCTCCAGTTCCGATTCTATTACGGCAAAGTATATATCCTCCTTGCTCTTGAAATAAGTGTACAGCGTGCGCCTTCCTTTGCCGGATGCCAATGCAATATCGTTCATTGTTGTATTTTCCAGCCCTTTTTTAGCAAACAGCTGCCTTGCCACGTCCACAAGAGTTTGCCTCGTTTTAGATATAGACATCGTAAAAGCCTCCTTCGTCTCTGATTGTTGCACATTTGATTTGTATTGTGCAAAAGTATTATATTTATTTGATACGACAAAATATTTTTACATTTAATTCGGTGAGCATCAGCCTCGTCCATTAATACCGGATATTAAGATTTACATACATGCAAATAACGCTCAAGCATGTTCCTGACACTATATTTTTGTTAAATACTGTATATTTAGGGTATAAAAGACCATTATTATTTGGCAGTTTAAATAAATATATATACCTTTGCACTCGCATTTCAGAAATGAGTGCAAAGGTATATAAATATCGCGGAGTGGAGCAGTTGGTAGCTCGCCAGGCTCATAACCTGGAGGTCGCATGTTCGAGTCCTGCCTCCGCAACTATAAAAGATGCAAAGACAGTTCTAAACTGCTTTGCATCTTTTTTATTAACAAAGGCGGTTCTATATGAAATGTCTATGTGAACTAAATACAGTACAAAACAAACGCACTTAATTGCACAACCATTTAATCCTGTGGCTCCATGTGTATTCCGATATGAGTGTTTTCTCCAAACTCTTCTTTTAATGATACTTCAATCTTCTTTGTGATATCGTGTGCTTCTTTTAGCGTCATGCCGCCGTTCATGCGTATGTGCACCTCTATTGCAATTCTGTTGCCTATATACCGGGTGCGAAGATGATGCGGAGACTTTACTTCCGGAAACGAAAGGATGATATCGAGTATCTTGTCTTCTACATCCTTAGGCAGCGACTTCTCCAACAATTCGTCTATGCAGGGCTTTATCAGGTGAACAGACACCTTTATAATAAACAGACTTACAATAAATGCAGCTAAGGGATCCAGCACTCTCCAGTTTTCTCCAAGAAATATTGCACCGCCTATTCCGACAAGTGTTCCTACGGAAGACAAGGCATCGCTCCTGTGATGCCAGGCGTTTGCCATGACTGCCTTTGAATTAAGCATCCTGCCTTTTATTATGGTATACCGATATATTGCTTCCTTTGACAATATAGATATCAGGGCTGCCGCCAATGCCAACATACCAGGTGCCCCAATCTGCTCACCGCCACAGAAAGCCATGATGTTTCTTAAGGAGTCAGTAAGTATACCGATACCTACGGCAAACAGCACCGTTCCTATAATTGCTGTTGCAAATGTCTCATACTTGCCATGACCATAATCGTGACTTTCATCCTGCGGCTTTTCTGAAATACGCACAAAAGCAATGATTATGATGTCCGTTGCGAAATCGGATAAAGAATGTACCGCATCGGCTATCATCGCAGAACTGTGACCGACGATACCGGCAACAAACTTGAATATGAGCAGCATGAAGTTCACCATGCTGCCCCAAAGCGTTATTCTGTATATCTCTTTTTCACGGGAAAGATGCTCATTCTTTATCATATTCTCTTATATTGTTAGCAGGACAGTTCCTGTACGACATGCAAAAATATAAAAAAGACATGACAACCGATTTGAATTTGAGCGATTTATTACGGATGAATATATTATATTGATATTGTGATATATAATTGATATCTTGTTTTTTTGAAGAAAATAATTATCTTTGCAAACAGTATTCAATCAAACAAACCAAACGAAAAAACATAACTCAAAAGATGAAAATAATCTCACAACGTATAATGCGCGGCATTCTTATTGCAATCGGCATGGCTTGCTGCATTCAGTCATTGGCTGACGACCGTGTCCTCTTCAATCTTAAAGGACCTGTTAAGACTGCAACCTTCGATACCGTTCTTTCCTATCAAAGTTTCCCTGCCAATAAGCCGGTGACACGCTCTTTTTCCGAAGATGGCACATTACTGCCCAACAACGCTCTTGGCGTCATGACGGTAACCCGTGATGAAGAACAAGTGACATTTAAATACGAGTCTTGGGAAGGCAACCATCAGGAAACATTCTTTATTACTCCTGAAGGTAAAACCAGAAGTTTTAAAGGAATAAATGAAGAAGGTGAGTTCAAATATTATCTGAGTTATGACAATGGCGATATATATCGTGAGGGTATTGTCGTAACCAATCCTTCGGGACAACGAAGAGACACCGAGGGCGTTTACAAAGTAATACAGCGTGATAAATACGGCAACTGGACACGGCGCAAGGCAATAATCAACAGAGGACATTACAGCCGCATTGAAACATGCACCATTACCTATTATGAATAAGTAATGGTGCATGCCTATAAAATGATGTCATGATTATGCCTGTTTAATGTCTCTCAACAGGTTATATTAAAGGAGGGTTATTTCTCCCGCAAATATGTACATCTGTCAAACACCACGCTTGTGGGACTCTTAATCGTCAAGACCGAAGGCATCCAACTTTCGAGGGCGGTGACACCGCCACCGTTCAGAGAGTCTTGTCTGCGGGTGAAAATTATCTTGTTGCCTTTACGGCGTCCTGTATAGATATATTCATATTCTCTCAGCCTGCCGCTGTTGACATATACGGTGGTAGCATACATTCTCATGGATATCTCACCATTGTCTTCCTGCCAGAAGTCCAAAGTTGCGTTTGTTTCAAATTTGCCGTAGTCGCCGCCTGTTGCAATGGTGTGGAACTTGAATATCACCGGCCGGTTGTCTCCCCATAACTGTATTTTTATTTCTCCGTTGTCCCCCTGCTGCGGCTGTCTGCCTGCGGAAGAAGACTTCCCGGGCTGTTCATCTCCCTTATCGTCGGGCATGCTTACCAGGCGCTCTACCGTTCCTTTGAAGTCAGGACCGCATGAAGTTCTTATTTTCTCGATAAATCCAGCGGTGGCAGTGCCGTTCTTTGCAAGGTCCGACGGTTTCTTTCCTGCATTGCCGTCCGTAAGGTCTTTTACAAGTTCAAGCCGCATGCCGTCGGGACTTAATGAACGGTCAAGCTGCGTAAGACCGTAAGTAACGATAGAACCGTCTTCGTTGGGTATGATTATAACCTTTCCAGTCGTCCCCATGTCATTCTCCCAGTCGGCAATGACAACACCCTTTTTCATGTGCGGGTTGGTTATTCTGAATTCCTCCGTGAGGCTCAGAAGATATTTCTCGCGGTATCGTCCGAATCCGGGTGCTTTCGTTCCCTTGAATCTCTGTTTCAGTTTCTTCACATTCATAAAGTCTTCCGGCAGAAATTTTAAGGCAGATGTCTTCCCTGTAAAGGTCTGTGTAAAGTCCGGACGCTGGTTGATAAAGTCAAGCTCAAGATACATCTGATGCGTACCGCCGTCTTTTTTGATATTCAGTTCATAGATGCCGGCAAGATTTATCTTTGCCTGTGCAGATACCGTTGAGTTTGTAAACAGCATTGCCGATGCAAAAAATGCAACGGATAACAGATAATGTTTCATGTGATAAATGTTGTAATGTTTATTCTAAGTGTTTCATGGATTTTCTCCGTATCGGCACAAAGATACGAATTTACAACAACTTACAAAAATTTATCCATGCAAACCTGTATATATTCCTCCGTAAATTCTGCTTACTAAGAGTTAAATATCCGGCATATAAAAATCAATAATAGTCATACTTCTTTTCAGTACGTCTTATTGCACTAATCAGACCGACCACAGCAGAGAACATTTCCTCAAGCATTTTCTTGAACAACACGCCTGATGCAGAGTCATCTTCAACATCAAGCTGCCAGCCCCGGCTCATGCAGCAGTCGCCATAAGGCAGCAATTCTATTTGATAACCTTTATAATCATCCGGCAATATCTCCAACATCCTGTTGAAGTTAAACTCCTTGTCGCTCGGCATCCCACGCATCAAATACTTAAAAGCCAAGGTTATAACATCATCGCCCATATCTGTAAAGACATACAGCTCCACGCCTCTATACTCAAAGGCATATACACCGTAAGACGCATCCACGGTCTCAATTTTCATACCGCTATCTTTAAGATACCGGAAGAATTGCTTCACAAGTTCCGAACGTTTCCCCATATACCAATCAGTTTAAAGCCCCGTCATCCAAACAAACCGTATCTACGGCAACTGTGTCTACATAAACAGAGCCTTCTACAGATTCACACACATCATCAACACTGGCAAAGCTCTTGATACGTCGTATATCCTCCTCCGACATATCTCCTTTACAATATTCAAGCAGCCACTGAGCCTCACGCTTATTAAGCATGGCATTCTCTTCCGCCTTCAACAGATATTCCTTACATTTCCTAATGTTGCCTTTGAAGAGACTGTTTTTTGCAAGATAAAGATAAGCAATCGGGTAATATGTGGCAATGGATTCAATCTTTGTGATATCCAGTTCTTTATTGTTCTGCAAATCATGTATGCCCTGAATTATGACGCCAAACTTACAACCTTTTTCCTCCGCTATATTAAACATCTCAGAAGCACATACAGAATCGTTCTCCTCCAATGCCAGCATTCCACGAATCACGTATGCATCAGGCACGCCTGTTGCAGAACATACATTTTCAATAGAGTCGCGATATTCCCGGACATAGCTTCTGCTGATATTAAACAAGCCAAGCATTTGTCTGTACACATTGTCTTTCGGCATATTCCGCATATAATCATCCATATCCTTGATTTTGCCTTGCTCTTCTGCTTGTGCAAGCATACAAACCATACTCCAAAAATCTTGCTTCACACCTTTACCGTCACGATAACAGTCGGCAAGTTTCAGGAACGCATCCCCATCGCCCCAACGGGCTTTGTCTATAAGCGCCTTCACATCTGCTTCTTCACTCTTTGTCTCCGGCACAGTAACTGTACCAACTGTCTGGCTCGCTGCAAAACTGCTTGTCAACGCAAATGCCAATATCCACAAAATCTGTCTCATCTTTCTTGTTTTTATTTTATAGAGTGGTAAAATTAACAAAATCTGTCAATACACAAAACTTTTTATATTGCTGACTACATATTATTCATACACTTCAACAAAATTCGTATATTCCGGAAACCAACGGTCAAGAACAGCATCTGCTTTCTTTTCAATCTCCTGGGTTATATATTTACAAACTTTCCGATAAGCCACCGTCAATGAAAAAGTTTCATCTATCCAACCGATAAAAGGCAAGCGCCTTGCCGATATTAAATCAACAGGCAATATTAAATATGATATTGCTGATAATATTACCATTCTGTCACTCCTTGGCGTTTTCTCGTCAACCATTACATAATAAAGTAACAGTATCGGACGCGCTGACGCACGCCCGACTTTTCTTGCCAATTCATCCAACTTTCCCAAAAGAGCAGGATAATCAATGCTCAGTATTGCCATACTATCTTTTTGTTAAAACATATATCTGGAAAAAGTATATATGGGAGATTGCTTCTTGATGAAAGAACTATCCCATATCGCTTAAATTCAAGAATTAATCCTATGACACATATTCATACCGCGATTTTATTATTTTCATGGCTTGCTGATATAATTCTGTTATATCTTCACCACGTTCATCCCCGTCAAGAATCTCGGTAAGATACGCACCTAATGTTGTTTTGAAATTTTCAATTCCACGGCCATAACTCATCGTCAGCAGGAACTTCACTTTTTCGTCCATTGTTCCGATTTCATCTGGCAAAGCATTCTCTTCTTTTATGTATTTATCCAATTTTTCTTCATCGATAAAAGGAGGCTGAGTGGATGGTTTCAAATTCAAGACAAATGTAGGAGTCGTATTTTCTTTTAGCATTGTTACCATCTTTTCTGGTGAAGTAGCCTTATCTATGAACAACTTTAAAAGATTCTTATAACAATCAGATTTTATCTTTCTCCGTAAAACACTGAATGAACTCGCACCTATCATGTCTACATTATAAGTTAAAAACACTTCAATTATGGAGTTCAAACTAAATGCATTGTTACATTGTTTCTTTTCAATATTCTTTTTATAATCTTTTTGTTCTTCTACTGGTGAAGGATAAATTCTTTTAGAACTATCCCTTCGTGTTTTTTTCTTTCCCAGCAATTCCCGAAAGGAACATCCGGCAACGAACCCAAGTATAGAGCATATTACATGTGTCCACATAATTACAATCGTTTTTTTAATGTTTCTATTTCTGTGACATGACTGTCTATTCCAAGCATTTCATCGTGAAGTTTCTTGAGAGTTTCTTTTATGTTCTTTGCTTCTTCTTTCTTTGCTTCAGGTGTCTTATTCAGGCTTTCTGTTATTTTTCCTTTCAGCGATTCCAACTCTTGCATAGCTGTACCTACAAAGTCTAAGTCTTGACATATCTGTTTGATATCTTCAAATAACTCTTTTATTGAATTATCATCATAATCGCAAAGGAATTTAGCTCTGAGTTTATCCCATTGCTCTTGATATCCATCTGGGATGTCATCTATCCTTTTAGACGGTATTAGTACATTAATATCTGAAATAACATCTGTAAAATAATTAACGAGTGAAGCTTTTAAGTTTTTGATATGTTCCTGAGATATCAAAGAACTACTAGACAAACTTTCTATCAAAGCGTTTACTTCCTTTTTGCAGGTATTGTTAAGTTGGTCTTTTAAATCATCTTGTAGATCCCTTATTTTATTCTCAAAACCAAAAATAAAAGTGTTATAACTAGCAATGTTTCCTTTCGTTATCCCTCTACTTCCAAAACTTGGTTCAGGATATCGTTCTTTGCTGAATTCTCTGTTATATTCGGATTCGCGTAGATTTTGAGTGTTTTTAATAGAACTCCCAATAAAACTTTTCAAATCATTTTTCAGGGATGACACTTTCACTTTGCTCATGACAGCACTTATGAAGTCTTCAAAGTTCTCCAAATTCTTCTTATTCGCTTCTATACTAACATTCAGCGAATTTAACTGCGCTTCCTTTTCTTCAATTTCAGATTGAATCAACTCTTTTATGGATTTCAGCTTTCCGTCCAATGTTTTCAGTGGTCCTTCTATCAGATAGATTGAGCCATCTCTTGACAAACGATTAATTTCGTTTACAATCGAAAGGACATTACTGTATTTCACAAAAGCCTCCTGTTGCCCTTTTTTATCGGAGAATTGACAAAGTTCCTCAAAGTCTTCTTCAAAACCACTATACTGATACTTTAATTCTTCTTCCATCTTGTCATAGGGAACAAGTCCGCACAACGCCATCAGGGAACTTATATAAAAAGTATGAGATTCTTTCAACAGTTCTTTTATACTCGCTTGGGACACATTCAATTCATCACGTTTCTTTGTCAAATACATCAATTCTTCTGACCATTCATCAATTGGCTTTTCTGACATATCTATTTTGTTGAATATATCTACCAACTCTGAAATTCCAGAATACTCAATTTGTTCTGTTAGTAGCTCCACATCTGTGGCATCATATCCGTCCTCGTTATGAACGAATAGCAAGACATGGCATTTTCCTAATGCACTCTTCGTTGTCTCGCCACGTGAAGCGATAGGGTCGTTGAATCCCGGAGTGTCAATAATCGTAATACCTTTCAAACTGTCATTGTTCAAAAATATCTTTACCGACTTTGCCAGTCCGCAGAATTTTCCGTCTGCTGCAACGTACTCTTTCAGGTCATTAATACTTATTGTCTGAACAGGCTGTCCCAAATACTTCTCATAGCCGGGAGCAAGACTTCTAAGTGTATCTTTCGCAGATTCCGCCTTGGAAATGAACATGGCATCGGTGCCTGTGTAATTCGCCTTATTCTTCAAATCTTCAATATCCTGCTTGGACATCAATGTCACTTCCACCTTTTCCTGTTCTCCGTATGTTACTTCCGTCAATGTGACAGTAACTGGGGCAACGCCTGTCGGAAGTATATTGCCGCCAAAAATGACAGCATTCACCAACGAAGACTTGCCAGCTTTCATTTTGCCGACAACGCCGATATGCAGGTCTTGACTTTCAAAACTTTTGTCAAGTTCTTGACAATATGATTCATCAATCCTGCCGGACTTCTTCATTTCGTCCAAGATTGACGCTATCTTATTTTTGATTTCTGCTCTTTCTAACATAATATTCCTAATTTAATGCGTTCTTTAAGTTTGTCAAATCTTCAAGTATGGCTGAAATTTTGTTCAATACATATTGTTTTCGTCCCATTTCTTCAGTTTTATTGCCATATTCCACAAGTTTGGAAACATCCATATTGTTATATGCTCTCATCATGCCATTCAAAGAATCGCTGATGCTGTTGATATTATTGCATAATGCGTCGGCAGCTCCACCACAGAATGTAGCTCCATTGCATCTGTTATTAAAGGTATTAATCATATTATTGAATTTAGACGTGCTATTATTACATTCTGTGACAAATGCCCTACTGGAACTTTGATAGTCTGAAACAAGTTGGTCTGTCTCGGAATCCAATTTCCCTATTTGCTCCGTAAAATACTGTTTAGCTTTTACAAGAAAATCCTCCAAGAAGTGTATTACACTCATTATATGCGCACCTGGATTATATGTCTCGTGTTCTTGTGACAGTTTGCGTAAGACAGCAAGGGTTTCGTTCTTGAACTGTTCCCTTATGCTTTCCTTTTTTCCCAGCATCATGTGTCCTTTGCACTCAATGCCGTTCTTTTTCAATTCACCAAGCATATTGTTGATTGATGATTTGGCAGCATCAGGTGTTGTTCCCCTTGCGTCCACAAAGGAAAACACTATATACAAAGGCAAACCGCCCAAACTGGCTTTTATCACATCTATGTCCGCTTTTGTCAAACTGGAAGTTATCTTTATGAACCAAAAAATAGCATCGCAACTTGAAACGACTTTCATTGTCGGTGCGGAATGTCCCGTCTGAGAGGAGAACAGTCCCGGAGTATCTATGATTGTCAGTTCTTTAAGAAGGGGAGTATTGTTTTCTTTGACCATATAGTCAAATATCCTCGCGAACGGGAAATCCATCACATCCCATTTCGCATAGTCAAATATCTCACATTGCTTCAAAGGAAGTTCCTGAGATTGCCCACTCTTGTCTACAAGTGTCATGACATTTGTGCTCTTTCCATATGTCAAATATGTGGCAAGGGCCGTGTTCTCATGCTTGTCCGTCTGGAAAGACTCACCAAAAAGAAGATTCAATGCTGTTGTCTTTCCAGTAGTGAAATGTCCCATCAGTCCGACTGTCAGTTTGTCGCGGAGCCAAGTTTTTTCCATTTGTTCTTTCATCCTTTCTATCGGGAAATCCACATTCTCGGAAAGGAAAGACGACAAATTGAAATCATTTGAAAGAATATCCAGTTTATGGGTTTCCTCAAGTAATTTCGTTATCTGCACTTTCAAGGCATCACAAAAGGCTTCCCCGTTTATGGTGTCCTCGCTTTTAGGTTTTACATTCCCTTTCAGTAGGGAGGTGAGTTCATCAAAGAACTCCAATCTTGTGTTCTCGTTCATTGTTTTGTTAATTTAAGATTAATATTTTTATTTAATTCTCTTAGTTGTGCCACAATTTCATTATGCAAATTTCCTTGTATGTTATGGTTGAGCATCCTGATGTCAGTCACAAGTTCCTCATATACATGCGGCTTACAGCCTATACTTTTCATTGCTTTAGCCAGTTTCATTTCAACATAAACAGCTTGTTCACCTGTAATAATCTTATTCTGTATTGCAGAGTTTAATAGAGCCAAATAGAATGTTTCTATCTGTGGCATCATGAATGCAATGTTTTTCATGTTCCAAAGCAGTTGCGGCAACTGAGGCAAACACCCATATTCAGTCAAATGGTAGCCATCCGCATACATGGCTACAATGGCAGAATACACGTTGGATATCACAGATGCAAATTCTTTACGCAAATGCGAGTTTACCTCAACTGGAGTAACAAGTAATGAAAGTAACCTGCCACGCTCTTCATTAGTCAATGTATTCCTGTTCTTTATGATTAATGACAGCAACTCGGAATTCTTTGCCAACATTTCATTCGATACGGGAATCTTTACTTTCTCCAGTGTCCTTGTCATCGCTTGTGTCTCGTTGGCAAGCAAACGCTTGTATAGAACTTCCAAATCTATCCAGCCAAAATCAAATCCGACGGGATATGTGAGCCTTTCTCCAAGTCCCCACGACCACACTTTGAAACGTATAAATGACCCGCCATTTGTGTATTCAGGGGCAAGAACCATAACAGGTTGTCCCTGCATCCCCTTAAACAAATAATTGATGGATGCGTCATTAACCGGAATGTCGTTTCGCCATGCTCCAATCTCCGAAACAACCGCATGCGAACCATTAGAGGAATAGTTGTTTACCAAGAACATGGACAATTCGCTATTAATCGTAGCCGCAGTAGGATGGACATCATCTTTCAAGGCTGAAATAAACCTCAAAGGCACAATCTCCATTTTGTTTGGCAACATTACTGTCTTTAACCTGCATTCTTCCAATTGTTTAGCGTTTTCATCAAATGTCGTGTTCATGGCAATTGGAGCATCAAAAGGATTTCTTAACGGCCAACAATCACGCAGAAAAGCTTTCTGATTTGCGTCTGTATATAGCATTACATATTGTCTCTCCGCATCCTGCCGTTTAGCTTCAAACTGCAGTTTCATTTCTTCCAGCTTTTTCTGATGCTCAACCTCGCTGATACGCAATTTGTTTTGTACGGCACGATTTTCGTCCTCAATCTTATTCTGCTTTTTTCTTTCTTGTATGCGGCGCCCCATTTCCGTCTCATTCTCAAAATAATCCTGAGCTATCGGCCCCGCAACCCTACCTAACATTCCTCCGAGGAACAGACTTACTATTGCACTCATATAATACTCATTGTTAGTTTATTATTAATACGGGCCATGTGCTTTGTAGGAGTGGCCGCATGCTTCACATATACTGCCACAACCAACGAATGAGCCACAGCCACATTTGCATTTCCCCAATCCGGTGAAACTTGGTGAGTAATCACGCTTAACTGATGCACGATTTTGTGTATTGTCCTCATTTTCATCTGTCATTTTGTCATGATGAAATGTGTCCTCATCCAAAACAGGTTCCTCATTTATGTCCTGATGCTGCAATTCATCTTCATCCATTTCCGAAGAAATGTCAGATTCAAGTTCATCATCACCGACATCTTCATTATCCTCTTGCACTTCTTCCGGCTCTTCATTTGTCCAATCGTCATCAATATTTTCATTGATGACAGATTCCATTTCTTCCATAATAAAATCCATATCTGTTACAATTAAAATTACATTACACTCACCATAAAATCCCCCGAATCCTCCCACGCATCCTCAAACTGATCGGCGGGATATTCCATGCAGACATCACCCGTGCCGGGATCAGTCAGTAATACGCTTTCTTCCGATGTGAATGGATCCACCACAATGCCGCTGACAAGCAAAGCGTGGTCTGCCTGCTCTCCGTGGATAATGTCCTCAAATGTCTCATCCGGCCCGGAATCCCACAATTCACCAGAATCGACACCTACTATGACTTGATGCCCTTTAGACAATTCATCCGCTATGTCCGAAACTGTAGCATTCACATAGCGGTGTACTTCCATTCCGTGATTTTCCAACAAATCGCCAACGTTCTCCATCGGCGTGCCGTATCCCGGACTATACCATCCGTTTCGTATAGCCTCATCACGGAGCTCCGACTCAGAGAAATCTATGCCATTAGACTCTAAAATGAGTTGCTGAGACTTTATGGCACAAATATCAGGATAACTCTGCAACACATCTTCACTGAAGACATTATAGTTGCCACTTCCAAATAAAGAATTGTCAGCCATGATTTTCTTTTTATTTGCTTTTTATAATCGTGTGTTCCCTCCTCGGCAACTCCCAGCTCGTTCACGTATAGATACGAAAAACGACGCAGACCTGCCATTTTCCCATACAGGCCTACCACAGCCTTCAATAACAAATGGATAAGTCTGCGCCGTATAGGGCGCAGCTCCTTGTTATTGAGATTGCTCGTTTATTCCAGTTCGAGGTGGTAGTTCGTATGGGAAAGTTGAGCAAATAAAAAGATGTGCTTTGAGTTCTCATAAGCACGTTTGCAAAAATAATTATTCTTTGGGAATAAACAAAAGAATAAATAAATTAATGTGAAAAATAATTTATAAGATACGTGAATTTATATCCTGCCACCCCTGTCAACAGGACAGAAAATTCGTAACTCCAAATTCGTAATTCATAACTCACATGTTTACGTACCATAAAGCTATGGGTTACGGACGTAAAGCTGTGCTTTATTGAACTAAGAATTAAGACGGCATCCGGTTTGCAGCCGAGATACAATCTAAAATAACGTGAGTTTATCTTGAATTTATCAAACTCACGTTATATCAATAAAAGCATTTCAGACCTGCGGATAGCGCTGATAAATCTTCAGTCCGAAATCGGGCGTCATGGCATATATGCGGTTCATGATATCCGCCAGCTGATGCTCGTATGGTATCCAGTCTTTTTCTGTAAGGAAGAAATAAAACTCCACAGGCAGTCCGGTTGTTGTAGGGTTAAGCTGATGCACCATAAACTGCATGGAAGTGTTGACCTCGGGCTGCATGGAAAGAAACTTTTCCATATACCGGCACAATAACGTCATATTAACATGCTCGCCATTCAGCTCTTCCTCCGTAAAATATCCATGTCTTAGAAGATTTTCCTTAATGGTGTCGTCTGCCACCTTTATAGTATGGATATCATAATATAATGTACGTGTGACGCGCCTTCCGGCACTCTGCTGCATACCCACCCAGTTTTGAAACGAGCCGTTGACAAGAGTCTGAGGACTGACGGTGACAATGGTGTTGTCGAAGTTGCGTATCTTTACCGTCGTCAGTGTCATCTCTTCCACGGTTCCGTTGGCATTGGTGGAGGGCACCGTTATCCAGTCGCCCTTGTGCAGCATGTCGTTGCTTGTGAGACGTATGCCAGCCACAAGTCCCTCTATGGTGTCCTTGAACACAAGCATCAGTATTGCCGATGTGGCGCCAAGTCCGGCGAACAGCCTCAACGGGCTTTTGTCTATAAGTATGGCTGCGACTATTATCACGGCAACGAATACCAGCACTATCTTGAACACCCCGCAAAACGAACGCAGGTATTGCTGCATGGATACATATTTCTCACTCTCAATCTCCTTTACCGAGTCTACGAGCACTATCATTGTGCGCACGGACATTACGGTGATGTATATCGCCGTGGCACGTTTCAGGAACTCGTTCAGGAACAGGCTCTCGCTGAACACAAGGGGAAGCAGCTTCCATATTACTATTGCCGGAACAATGCGGCATGCGGATGTCAATACTGTTTTGTTGAATACCTTGTCGTCCCACGTCACATCAGTATGGGCTGTCAGCCGAAGGACCATGGGCATGAGAACCCTGCGGCATATATATCCAGCCAACCATGACAATACAGACACAATAACAACCATAAGCACATATACGGCGATGTTTGCCGTAGTGCCAGACACTCCTGCTATGCCGAAAAGGTTCTCTGCAAATGTTCTGATTTCTTCCATATTATTATCTTTACTGGCAGGCAAGGCATGTTACATACAAGCCCGGCTCCTTTTATTTAGTATTATTATGAAAACTCATCGGGACATATCGGCCCCCGCCCTGCTCTTTTCCATGTCACGGCGCGACTTCGACTTGGTGACAAGCCACACTCCTCCGAACACCAGCAACACGGCAAGTCCCTGACTGGGCTTGAACACGCCGATGCCGGTAAGTATGCTGACCGTTACCGAAACGAGCGGCTGCACGTAGTTGTAAATGCTCACCACCGTGGGACGGAGCGTGTGCTGCCCAACCATCATGAGTATATAGCTTATGTATGTGCCGAAGAACACCACAAAGCCTGTTTCGAGCCAGGTCTTCAACGGAACGGAGGCAAAGTCTATATCTGCCACATGTCCCCATGAAAACGGCAGTATAAGAAGTGTCGCGTAGGTGAACATCCATTTGTTGACGGTGAACACCGAATAGCGCTTTATAAGACTGCTGAACAGCGAGAGATAAAGGGCAAAAGACAGTTGGGCACCCATACACAGCAGGTCACCGCGTATGTCACCGACCTTGGCATTCGCCGATGCCGCGCTTGTAACAATCAGTATTATGGCGCCACAGCATCCCATAGCCACACCGCCGGCTTTCTTTCCCGTTACAGGTTCCTTCAGTATGAGCGCAGCCAATATCATCGCGAATATCGGCATGGACGTTGTCACGATGCTGGCATTTATCGGCGATGTGATGCTTAGCCCTATCGTATAACAGCACTGGTTGGTGACAAGTCCCAGCACGGCTGCCCCAACAAACATCAGCAGGTCTCTTGGCGGCACATGCTCCTTTCTTGTAAACAGCGATGTTATCCAAAAGAGCACGGCACCACCTGTAACGCGGAATGTCACCATGTCTATTCCTGTAAGTCCGTGTGTCATGGCATCCTTGCCAAGCGGAGCCATAAGTCCCCAAAAGGCACAGGCTCCGAACAGGCACAAATGGGCAATGAGCGGTCTGTTATTTCTTATCATCCTTTTTTTTAATTAAGAATTAAGAGTTAAGAATTAAGAATTATAATTACCTTTTCCGGTTCTTACAAAATCTCTCTTCCATAAATCAGCACTACAGGAATGCAAATTATCATTCTCATCCCTTAATCCTTAACTCCTAATTCGTAATTCTTAATTCTTACCTCTTAATTCTTAATTTCCCCATCGTACGCATGATGAGCATAGTCGGTGGTGAAATGCAGCCCGCGACACTCCTTGCGCTCTATTGCCTGACGCGTGATGAGATATCCCACGTTTATGACATTGCGCAACTCGCATATATCACGATTTGCCTTCACACGCTTGAAGAGAGCCTCGGTCTCTTCATAAAGCAGGTCAAGACGGTCCCATGCACGCTTCAGGCGCAGGTCGCTGCGAACGATGCCCACATAGTTGCTCATAATCTGCCCCACCTCTTTCAGGCTTTGCGTAATGAGAACCTGCTCCTCATTGGTCATCGTACCCTCATCGTTCCACTCGGGCACCTCCGTGTTAAAGCTGTATTCATCGACATGCTCAAGACTGTGCTTCGCCGCCGTGTCTGCATATACCACCGCCTCGATAAGCGAGTTGCTTGCCAGACGGTTGCCGCCATGTAGCCCCGTACACGAACATTCGCCTATGGCATAAAGCCTTTTTATGCTTGAACACCCGTCCAAGTCCACCTTTATGCCGCCGCACATATAGTGGGCTGCCGGACGCACAGGGATGTACTCCTTAGTTATGTCTATGCCTATGGAAAGGCACTTTTGGTATATATTTGGGAAATGGTGCTTGGTTTCTTCTGCGTTTTTGTGCGTCACATCAAGGCACACGTGGTCTATGCCGTGTGTCTTCATCTCTTTGTCAATGGCACGCGCAACGATGTCGCGCGGAGCGAGAGACAGGCGCCCATCGTATTTTTCCATAAATGTCTCGCCTGTTGGCAGCCGCAATATGCCTCCGTATCCGCGCATTGCCTCGGTAATGAGGTACGCGGGGTGCGTCTCACCGGGATGATAAAGCGCCGTAGGATGAAACTGCACGAACTCCATGTCCTGCACCGTACCCTTGGCACGGTATACCATAGCCTCGCCGTCGCCAGTGGCAATAATGGGGTTTGTCGTCGTCTGGTATACGGCACCGCATCCGCCCGTACACATCAGCGTCACCTTGCTCAGATAGGTGTCAACTTTCTGCGTCTCGGGATTGAGCACGTATGCCCCGTAGCATTCTATATCCGGAGTGCGTCGCGTCACCGTTATGCCAAGATGATGCTGCGTTATGATTTCCACGGCAAAATGGTTCTCCTTTATCTCTATGTCGGGATTGCTGCGCACGGCATGCATAAGCCCGCGCTGTATCTCTGCTCCGGTGTCGTCGGCATGGTGCAATATGCGGAACTCAGAGTGTCCGCCTTCGCGGTGAAGGTCGAACGTCCCGTCGTCGCGGCGGTCGAAGTTTACTCCCCACTCCACCAGTTCGGCAATCTGTCCGGGGGCGTTTCTCACCACCTGCTCCACTGCACGGCGGTCACTTATATAATCGCCTGCAATCATCGTGTCTTCGATGTGCTTGCCGAAATTGTCGATTTTAGTGTTTGTCACCGAGGCAACGCCTCCCTGTGCAAAATATGTATTTGCCTCGTCGAGCGTGGTCTTGCATATTATACACACCTTACCTTTGTGCGCTCTTGCAATTTTCAGGGCGTAACTCATACCGGCAACTCCTGCGCCGATAATCAGAAAGTCGTATTTAAATACCATAAAAACGCGTTGTTTTACGGCTGCAAAAGTACTAAAAGGAATGAAGAATGAAGAATGAAGAATGAAGAATTTTTACCATGAGGCAATATTTAGGAACCCTGCCATCTGCTTCACAGCCTGCCGCACAGGCACACCGGCATCTTTTGCAAGGCAAAGGCATCCCTGCCTTTCACGCCTCTGCACAATTATTTTCCACATACTTGTTTCATCCCACCTTTTTTGTTACTTTTGCGATTATAAGAATAAAAACATCCAAAATGATAAAAAAATCCTTTGTATTGGGCTACCTGCTCATTCTGACCATGACCGCCTCGCTCGCCCAGACTGTAATAAAAGAAACTCCTATCGTAAAATGTGATGGCGGTGCCAAACTGAAAGGTACTTTTATCTCTTTCTACGGAGGATGCAAAAGCTTCCGCTTATGCAAAGACCTGCCCTATGTAGTAGTAAAAGACAATGAAGGAACGTGCTTTATCTACAAATTGCCGGAAATGGTCCTGATGACACAACTTAGGAAGACGGAGGGCGAACCACTGCAGATAAACAATGACGGTTACATACTCATAAAGCCGGGAGCAATAATAAACTACCGGCGCCCTGCCTTCTATAACTTCAAGAAAGAGAAAGTATGGTCTTCCAAGAAAGAATGCTTGCTTATGGATACCAAAAGCAATGTTGTGATATGCAAGGACAAGGAGAGAGGACATGATTATACCGCCTACGACATGAGCACCGGCAAAATGCTGTGGCAGAACACAATATCGGGAAAGTTCCACCAGCCCTGGTGCAATATGAGAAAAGGACGTGGCGGACAGGACATGTACCTGATGGGCGACTCCCTCTATCGGCTCAACCCAAGAACGGGCGAGAAGAAATCCATGCCATTCACAGCGGGTGTTAAAGAACCGTTAAAGTCTATATTATCATTTATCAAAAGGCGCATGATGAACAGCACGGAATGGCAAGAAGAGGCATATAACTCTTATGCCGTCAACAAAGGCATCCTGACAGGGACACACAGCAACTGGATAGTCAGCGGCGACTCGCTCTTCGTGGCAGACGGCAAGCAGGTATACTGTATGGACCATGACTTGAATATACTTTGGACAACACTCCTGCCCGAAGAAGCCGAATGCAAGACACATATAACTGAGGACGGAAACCGGCTGCTCGTTGCCGGATACGGCGTGGCTTTCCAAAGCGGACTAATGGGACGATGCGGCAAACCGTTCATTGTAACACTCGACCGTTTAACGGGAAAGTTGTCAGGCACGGCGATGCCCGATATAAAAAACAAGCTCACGGGAGGCAGCTTTGTACATGGCAGGGCATACTGGCAGGATGACCGGGGGTTCAGCTACACCGATGAGGGCAGCACAGACGTTATCAGGATAAACTGGAAGCCTAAGACCGACCGGACACCCGTTCCCGACTACCCGGACAAAGTAATCCGCGATACGGTATGGATTGTACAAAACAACAGCCTGCATCCCATCTGCACCGACTCAAGCCAACTGATAGTGGAGCTGTACGACAAGGATGTATATGTCATACGCTCCGATGGCAGCGCGGAAATGATACCGGCAGACAGCGTGTTATTCCACGACAGCGGGACTCTCTATTCCAACAACGCCGACAAATGCAAGTATGTAGTCACTGCCCCATCTTCACCTTATATACTCAGAACTTTCATCTACGACGGGATAGTGCGCCCCACCTGCAATGGAGACTGGTTCCTCGCCAACAGCTCCGGAGTGGCTCTCATAAGGAAAGAGGAGATGAGAGGCCCCACCCGGCATTCCAGAAAGTGGTCTTTCATGCCATGAAAGGTCTTTTAGCTTCCAAGATGTGGTTTTTGGAAGCCAAAAAGCCACATCTTAGTTTGAAAGAAAAGCCTTGTCTGTTTGTTGCTGTTTGTTCTTTACAATAGTGCCTACGTCTTTCTTTGTAAGAAAGAGCGCTTTTAGGATTTTTATCCGGTGCGGGCGGATTGCAAATCACGCCCGAACTTGTTGCACTGTTGCATATAAACTTGTCGCACTGTTATATATAAATATGTGCAGCAGTTGTTGTCATTCTCTACTCTCTACGTTTGGGTAATTTGCAATCAACAAGTTCGAGGGTATTGCAGAACATGAAATCATCCCATTGTTTGTCTTAAAAACATTCAATGAGGAGAATATTCAATGCGGGCGGATTGCAAATCCGCCCGAACTTGTTGGTTAGGGAACTTGTTGGTTACAAATTCACCCAAACTTGACCGATACCGGTTACAGTTACATCATTAACCGCCGTTCGGATTGCACGCCGTTCGGCTGGATTTGCAAATCCAGCCGCTCTGAAAAAACAGAACCCTCACGTTCGGGTGGATTTGCAATCCGCCCGCATTTATGTCCTGTCACATTGATTTAAGTCTTTTATCTTATTAAAATATCGGTTTCTTACAGCCTATATAGTAAAAAGTGCCGCTTTGAAAGTTTTTGTTTGCTGTGTCATAAAATTAAGTCTGCAAAGTTTTGCCGGTGTATATGCTTTTGCCGATATTTGCAGTATTATTGTTTTATATATAGCGTATACATATTATGTTTATAAACGACAAAGGCTCAGTACGTTTTACAAAAGAATTATATTTTACCACTTCAACTGTTGTGGATTGGGTGGATGTCTTTACACGTCCGCTTTATAAGCAAATCGTAATAGAGGCCTTAAAGTATTGTCAGCTAAACAAGGGACTTGAAATATACGGATGGGTACTTATGTCCAATCACCTTCACATGATTTCAGGAGTAAACGGACGGTATAGAATAGCAGATATATTGCGTGATTTCAAAAAGTTTACAAGCAAGAAAATTGTTTCGGAAATGATGCATGATGTTAAGGAAAGCCGCCGTAAATGGATGCTCGAACGCTTTAGGGCTGCAGCTGCCGATGACCTGAAAATAAAGGACTGCCGTTTTTGGCAGAGTGGGAACAATGTGGAAACAGTATGCTCAGAAGATTTCTTCCGACAGAAATTGAACTACATACATTTAAATCCTGTACGGGCGGAATTTGTTGTTTCTCCTAAAGACTACATGTATAGTTCTGCTGTTGATTATGCCGGAAGTAAAGGACTGCTTGATGTCATTATTATATGATAGCGCATACCATCTGCCTTTGATATTTGTCTTTGAATGTTATCGCTTATTTTCCGTTTGTCTTAAAAAACATTCAATGAAGGGAATATTCAATGCGGGCGGATTGCAAATCCGCCCGAACTTGTTGGTTAGGGAACTTGTTGGTTACAAATTCACCCAAACTTGACCGATACCGATTACAGTTACATCATTAATCGCCATTCGGGTTGCACTGTTATATGTAAATATGTGCAGCTGTTGTTGTCATTCTCTCCTCTCTGCATGAGGGTGGATTTACAATCCGCCCGAATCTGTGCCGCATCTATTTATCCTAAGTTCGGGTGGATTTGTAATCCACCCGCTCAGAAAAAAAACAGAACCCTGAAAACGACATTGGCTTTCAGGGTTCTTAAGAAGTTAAAATTACTTACTTTACAACAATCTTTTTACCATTACATATATAAATACCCTGTTTCAATCCGTCAAGATCTTTAGCGTTGCGGCGAACCAGCACACCGCTGATGCTATATACATTGCTGGTGTTGCTACTGCCGGTTGTAACCGAGCCGATACCGGTAACAGTTCCGGTTACATCATTGACCTTATATTTTGTTCCGTCCTTCTCTGTAGAAATCTCAAGATATGTGCTCTTGTTCACACCGGTGACATCCACCGTCTGCGGGCTGCCGGTACCGGTGCTGAACACGAAGTTAACATAGTCGAACTCCGAATTTATGGTGTACGTCTTGGTGTACCAGCTTTTGCCGTTCACCGTCTGTGTTGCAGTAACCTTATCGCCAGGCCATACACCAGCCACCGTTGTATGGCTGCCGTCGCCGCCCCATGTCCAGAAGTTAACCGTGTTCCATTTTACGGCATCGGTGTTTACAAACACGTTGATGTCGTACGGCTCGAACTTGGAGAATGTGTATTTGCGGCTTATCACCGACTTCACAACTCCATTTACAAGCAGACCAACGTTCAGCGTACAGTCGTCAGAGACAGCAACCTTGCCGCTACCTGTAAACCTGGCACTTGACGCCGTGGGCACTGTGCCGTCTGTTGTATATACAACCTGCGCCCCGTCTGTTGCCGAGACAGCAGTAAGCGTAACTTCAAACGCTTTGTCATACTCGCCCGAGGGGCGGTCAGCAAAAACTGTTTCACATCTGCGGTCGAGATAATAGCTGTAATGGTGACCTGTCAATACACGTGTATAGCTCTGTTCGGTCGGCTGATAAACGCTCTTGTCGCCAACCACCACAATAAGCTGCCCCACTGTTCCGGTTGTGCAATAAGCCGCGCCTTTAGCCTGCGACACAAGACTGAAATATCCGGATGTGTTTGTTATGCCGGCCGCCTTGCGGGCATCAATCATCGCCTTTATCTCGTTGGGATAAGCAAGATAATGTTTATAGAACACACAGGGTGTGCCTGGCATGGCCAGCATGTAGGCATTTGCGGCAAGGGTGTCCTTGACAATGGGATCTTGCGCGGCATTCTCACGCTTCTCCGTATCGTGGTTCTCAATAAAGGTAACGCTGTAACGCCTGTATGCCGCATCGCTCATAACGCTTGCATTTTTAAGCTTTGTCCAGTCGCCGTTATTGGCGGCATCGCGGACGGTATAGCGGAACGGGAAATCGAAGGCACCGCTCTGCACCGCCCCGTCTGCCTGTGTGGCGTCAAGCCAGTTTTTTACAACCGAGGCATTGCCGTCCCAATATTCACCTACGGAGAACTGCGGATTTGCCGCTTTGTTGTACATGCCTATAAAACGTCCGGCAAAACCTTTTACCATGTCATAACGGAAGCCGGCATAACCCATATCTGAAAGCAGCATCGCAAGATAAGCGTTCACGTTGTTCTGCACGTTGGTGCTGTTATGGTCGAGGTCGCGCATTCCGTCCCAGCCTTCGCCTGAGTCGTTATTGGCGCTAAGCTGAAAGCCGTTTGCCTGTGCCCATGCAAGTGTCTTGCCGCCATCATCGTTCTTGCATATATCAGTAGACTGCAGCTGATATGTAACTCCTTTATATGTCTCGGCAGGGAAATCGACCCATGTGCTTACATTCCCGCGATGGTTTATAACCACATCGGCAATTGTGCCTATGCCGTTTGCCTTGAATGTGGCAATCATGCTGCGCAGCTCCTCTTCCGTACCGAAACTCGAATTATAGTCTGAAAACCAATACAGGGGGTCATATCCCATTGAGGTGGCACCGGCAGCACGTGCGCTC
This sequence comes from uncultured Prevotella sp., assembly GCA_900545525.1. Lineage (GTDB taxonomy): Bacteria > Bacteroidota > Bacteroidia > Bacteroidales > Bacteroidaceae > Prevotella. The sequence continues at coordinate 33,040 of UQZX01000001.1, read as the reverse complement.
TGCGGTATCCATACCAAATCGAAATATCCCGAAAACTGCGGCGCCATACGCTCAAGGCGTGTCCAACGGCTCGCATCGAACGAGTCCCAATAAAATCCCTGCAGCATGACACCATTATATCCGGCGGGCCATCCGTCGGCTGCATTCATTGTCATAGGAAATGACAGTAGCGCAATCAAAAATGTGTAAAGTTTTTTCATCTGATATTCTTTTATTAGGTTCCGGTTGCAAATATACAACGAATAGGCTTTCTATGTTAATTAAATGTCCTTTTTCGACATCTTTCCGCATGCAAACGTTTGCACAAAAAGAAAAGTCTAAAATTAGGGAGTTAAAGAAGTTAGGGAAGTTAAAGAAGTTAAAGGACAAATGATTTAGGGAGAAAGGAGTAAAGGAGTAGATTGGCATTATGGTCTTTAATGACCGTAAAGACTTTAATCAAGCTCAAATCAAATTGTAAGATATCACTAACCATGGAAATAGGCTGTTGTTTTTTTAACATTTCCTTGCCCTACTTTCCAAACAGGTATCCACTTTTCATGAAAATACGCGAAACTTAGAAAACGTAAAATTCATCATATCTGATAATATTGCAGCAATGCGACGAGTGTGCCATAACATCCTGTACTCCAAATCATTACAAACAAGCAATGGTTCAGAAGCACATAAAAAGCTTGTAAGGAGGTATTAAACACATTGCAGTTAATACCTCCTTACACTGCAAAGAAGCATTAATTGTGCGGCAATTAATGCCATATTGCCACGCAATTAATATCACTTTGCGATACAGTTAATACTTCGTTGCATGGTAATTAATGCTCCGTTGTAAGGCAATACAGTATTTATTGCCTGTGGAACATGCTTAAACAGGGGTTATAAGACTGAAATAACAAGGCAAAAAGCGCGAAAGAGATGTTAAAATATGTATACCATCATTGTCTTTTTGCACAACGACATCCCTTTTGTGCAAGAAACAATAAAATAATTATCTGCCTTTTAGTGAAAATCCATGCACATTTTGTTATTTTTGTGCAATGCCTTATCTATTTCAGATATTTTTCCTGACAGAAAAGCATCAAGGAATTTAACAGATGAAAGACTTTTTAACCTTACAGGAATTCAACAAACGAAACCGGCAAAATCGCATAAACTTTTTAATATTAACGTGAGTTCTATTATATAACGGTAAATATAAATTTATTGAACTAACATTGTTTTATCTACAAATTCTACAAACAAAAAAGGCGGATGCACGTTGCGCATCCGCCTTTTCCTCTATTTACCGCAAGACAGGTCTTGCCTGCTTATTATTTCTTATCGAGCGTGCAATAAGCCTTGCCCGGGCAGTTGGGATAAAGGGCTATATGGTATGCACCCGCAGCAACACGGATGTTCGAGCCGTTATCAATTGAGAGGTTGTCAAGTTCACCACCCCAGCTGATATCCCATCCGTCGTTGGCACGGAACTTAAATTCACCGTCAGTGAATACCACATCACCTTCCCAGCAACGGGCAGCCGCGTTATATGTAAGCGGGGTGCTTGCATTCCATCCGTTTGCCGTAGCGTCACCGATAACACCTATGGTTGAAATTGGTGTAAGTGAAAGCGTGTTGGCAGCAAGGCTCATGTCAACCTTATAATATCCCTCAGCATAGCCTTCAGGAAGAGTCATGTTGGCAGCATCAGGGGCTGTAGAGAATCCTGCCCCGTAGTTCGTTCCGTCCCAGCCTTGCTTTGAACAGAACTTGAACTCATTACCAAGGTTCATGAAGCCTGTATAGTTGCCATCAAAATTCGGTGAGCTTACCATGTCAACATGTGCCCAGCCGTTGCCGCTGCCGGCAACCCAAAGATATTCCTGGAAGTTGAGCTTCTCAATCTTGTAAGTGTACTCCATCATGTCAAGAGTAATCCTGATAAACTTGGCATCGCCGTTTACAACCACTTTGAAAGAACCGTCATTGCCAATATCAGAACGACGTGCCAGTTTACCTGTCATACCGTTGTTTCCGTTACCCTCAACACAACCAAAGACTTTAGACCAGTCGTTGGCTTCTATTGCTATAGGATCAGTAATTGCAAACCAGTTCTCGCCCTCTGCTACAGGAACCGTGATAACAAAGACAGCATCTTCATAAACATCTTTGCCACTGTGACTGAACTTAAGGTTCTTGTTAGTAACATCCCATGCAGTACCTTCAATATCGCCAATCAGATAGTAAGCATCAGAAATCTGCGGAGCCTTGGGAGTAAGGTTCAAATCAACGACACCGGCATCGATAATCACAGCCTGACCTTCCTTGACGGCATTAACATAAACATGTGCTTTGAACGTTCTGTTTACAGGACGCTTGCCGTATGTGTTCAGTACAAGGCTTTGAAGTTCTGCCACACTTACCATACCGTCAGCATCTGTAGCTATTTCAATCTCTTGGGCTTCACCTTCAACAGGCGTAGCCACGATGCGCGCTGCACCGAGAGCAAATCCTTCAGGAAGGCTAACATCACTAAGAGAGAACACTTTGGCATCGGCTGCATCCGTATCCAGATTAATGGCAGGAGTAGAATTTGCATGAAATCCCGGAATAGTTATCGCTTCCTCCTGAGGGTATGTCTGCGGAGCAGCAAATTCGCTCTCGGCTTCCTCACATGAAGCAGAGAACAGTACGACCAATGCTGACATCAAATATTTTGAAATACTTTTCATATCTGTAATTTCTAAAGTTTTTTACTTGTTTCATCACCGGTCCAAAGGGAAACGTGTTCCCTTTGGCTGCCGGCATGATGATATACTCCTGTTATTTAATCTCACCGGTTTCTTTACCGAAGTTAAGATAGAGCTGCTGTCCTACGGCTCCCGCAACACGCTCCTGGTCACCGCCGTTGGCACGGTAGACAATCCTCTTGTCGAATACCATGAACTCAGCCTTCCACCAGTCATATCCCGGAACCTTGACGTAAGCACGCACACCGTCGCCGTCGCCGCCGGGACAATCAGCCGCAAATGCAGGTGAAACAAATTCGCCGTCGGCTGTTGCCGGAACTGTAAACAAGGCAGCAGGATTTAGCTCACCCCAGTTGGCATCTCCGATACATGTACCCATGAGGTAAACCTCCGGCTTGTTGAACTGTACATCGTAAACGACATTACGTCCGGATACAGATGCGGTCACAATCATCAGATACCATCCCGGATTAGAAGATGCGATATTGCCGCCGGCATCAATTATGTCTCCTGCGAGGTCTCCACCAACGTTGATGCCTCCAAAGCCTACATCGCCGCCATCCCAGGCTCTTGCAGTATTGAACTTAATACCGCTGTCATCGATGAATACAAGATGCCAGAACACATTTGCCGCACCATTAACCGGAACCATCTCTACGTAATTATCCCAGTTCCAATTGCAGAAGCTGCCTACAAGATAAAGCCTTTCAGGTGTTTTTACCGGTGGCAGGGAGTAGACAAGGTACACATTGTTCAGCGACACTACATTTGAAAGTATATCCGTTCCTTCCATCGGCACGCCCGAATAGTTCTCCACATTAGCGCGCACACGGAAATAAACAGGTATGCTCATCGGGAAATCAGCATCTGTTTTTCCTGCTGAAACCGCCATATTTGTGAGCGTGCTGGCAAGTTCTGCTGCATCAACATTAATCTTGGCACCATGTGAAGCCTCACTAAGCTCAACGAAATTATTCATATCCGGGGTCAAAGCCACCTGCACATGGTATCTCACGTTTGCAGTATAGCCATAATTGGGCTGGCTGCATGTAAACTGAATAGTCTGGGAGTTTGCCAAATCTATCTGGGAGTTTGCCAATGCCGGAGTATTCAACCTGAATTCTGTAGCAGGCTTTAATGTAGGATTTTCATCCCTGTCATCACTGCACGCTGTGAACATACCCAAGCCGACAGCCAGCAGCAAAATTGATTTTATTGCTTTTTTCATTTTATGTCTCCTTCTTTAAGAGGAAGAGCGGAGGAACTGTTCCACCTTGCCCTTCCGTCATTATGATTTTAGTATCCTGGGTTCTGCTTCAATGAAGAATTAGAATTCAACTCATTCATAGGTATAGGGAACAGGTTCCTGTATTCCGGGAAAGAAGTTCCTTTGTAATCATTACCCTTCCATTGCCAAGTATAAGAGTTTTTGCCACCGAATTTGTTGTGACGAATCAGGTCGGTACGACGACGTCCTTCGAAATAGAATTCACGGCTCCACTCATCAAGAATGTCATCAGTGCTGTAAGAGTCGCGGCTCTCATCGCGTGTCGATGCGTTGGCACGTGCACGTATCATGTTTATGTATTTGGTTCCCTGCTGTGTGGTCTTGTTGCCGTTCAGACGGGCATCAGCCTCTGCATAGTTGAGGTAAGCTTCCGCTACGCGCATGAGGAAGAAGTCGGTATCAGCAAACGACGGGTTGTAAGGAGAACTGCCGTCTGTCTTGAAGTTAACGAACTTACATACACTGTAACCACTTGCGAAGTCGGAAATATTCTCGCAATTGAGGGTCCTGTTTATACTCCAGAAGATTGCGCGGTCGTCTCCAGCCACTCTTGTCATATTGTAGCTTTCTGTTTCAGGAGCATTAAGCAGCGGGAAGAATTTGGCAATGAGGCTTGGACGTGCACGGTTACCGGCCCATGCCCGAGACACACAGCCATTGACACTTGACGGGTCGTTTGGATTGGCATGCATATCATCCTTGAATGTAGATGCTATGAGGAACAGGCTGTTACCGTAGCTGCGGACATCCTTTGAGTTCTGAATAATCGGGAATACTGCTTCCTTTGCAGCATTGGTTTCACCGTTGTCACCCATGAAGAGCATCTGATATGCGCTCCAGCCGTTCTGCCCTACAGTGTTCAGCTGATAGTCGGACTTGATAACCTGCTCTGCGTATGAGCGTGCCTCTTCCCAGTGAGCAGTTCCACTATATACCTCGGCATTGAGATAGAGGCGTGAGAGCAGTAGCCATGCGGCAGCCTTGTCCACGCGGCCATAGTTGGCATCGCCTGATTTCTTTGCCTTCGGAGCACTGAGGTTAGGCTCAACGTTGGTCTTCAACTCGTTGACAAGCCAATCGAAAAGTTCTGCCTGTGTGTAGCGTGTGGCAGAACCCACAGTTTCAGAGAAAGGAACGTTTCCAAAAGCATCCAGCCATATTGAATAATACAATGCACGCAAGAAACGGATTTCGGCAGTCATGGTAGCGTCATAATCGCTATACTCTGACAGATAGAGGTTACAGTTGCTGATAGCAAGACCTACACGTGAGAAATAAGCCTTCATCATCTGGTTTGAGTCATCGTATGTGTTTACGACGAGCTGGTCAAGACCGTTGTCGCTCCAGCCACACATAGCCTCATCGGTTGTAAGCTCGTTGGCATTCCACATCAGACGGATCAGGTTTGTCATACCTTCATCACTGTAACCTTTAACATCGGAGTTTTTGTCGCCAGAGTCGTCATCACCGTTTCCGGCCATAGCCAGCACAGCATAGCACTTTGTGAACACACCTTCCGGCGTTGACTCTAAGTCTATTTTAGGACTTATCGGCTCAGTATCAAGGTCGCTCACACATGAACTTGTGCTAAAAGTTAACAGAGCGGCTACTATTGGAGCTATAACCCTTATATTGATTTTTTTCATGATCATTATAAATTATATGTTTTTATTATAAGTTCAAGTTAAGACCTACGACGAATGAGAAAGGACGCGGATACAGGTTGTTGTCAATACCGCTGGCAACCTCAGGGTCTAAGCCGTCGTATTTAGTGATAGTGAATACATTGGAAGCTGTAACATACAGACGTCCGTCAATACCTTTCCATTTACCAGACTTCAATAAATTGCTGAAGCTGTAACCCAACGTGATGTTGTCGCACTTCAAGAAAGAAGCGTTTTGTACGAAATAGTCGCTAAACATGGAATTGCTGGCATCAGTAGACCAGCCGAGAGTTGATACCGGACGGTTTGAAAGGAATGCACTCTGTCCCCAAATAGCGTTCTGTGTAGTAAGACGGGTTGAACGCTCGAAGTCGTTGAAAACATAGTTCCCGATACTTGCACGGAGAGAGAAGCCGAAGTCCCAGTTCTTATACTCAAGACGAGAAGCCAGTCCCATCGTAACAGGTGCTGCTATACTCTTATACATATAGCGGTCGTCTTCTGTAATCTCACCGTCACCATTACGGTCTACGACAACACCTTCAAGCGGTTTTCCTGCCTCATCGTAAACCTGCTGGAAAACATAGAAAGAGTTTGCGGGGAAACCTACCTGGTTGACAAGCACCTTATTACCCTGAGCTATGGTTTCACCTGTGAATACGGGCTTGCCGCCTTCAGACACACCTGTAAGGTCGGTAATCTTGTTGTGGTTGTATGTGAAGTTGTAGTTCAATGTCCAATACCAGTCCTTAGTCTGTATCACGCGCCAGTTTACTGTTGCCTCAACACCCGTGTTAGACAGAGAGCCTATGTTTTGGAGACCCATGTCGGCAAATCCCATAAGCGAGCCTACAGGTGCAGAATTAATAAGATCACGTGTCTTACGGTAGTACCAATCAACACTACCTGACAGTTTTTGGTCGAGAATGCCCCAGTCAAGACCGATATTATAAGTTGCCGTGGTCTCCCATTTTAATTTCTTGTTGAAATATTTTGGAGTGTAGTATTTTCCGTCACCTATAATTGGATAATTTCCATAAGCGCCGCTCTTTCTGTATTGCACATAGTAAATATAATTCTCAACACCTTCCTGCTGGCCTGTCTCTCCATAACCAAGACGGAGCTTCAAGTCAGAAAGCCATTTTATATCACGTAAATTGTTCTCATCGTTAATTTTCCATGCGAAAGCGAATGAAGGGAACACACCCCAGTGGTCCTCGAAACGTGAAGAACCGTCACGGCGTACTGTCGCTGTGAAATAATAGCGGTTCATCAATATATAGTTGGCACGGCCGAAGAAAGAAACAAGATAATTCTCGAATGCGTCAACATCCGGTTCAGGTTTATTGACCTGTTCGCCAGCCTTTGGCGATGTGGAGGGATAGAACTGCTTGAAGCTATTGTCATAGCTAAAATAAGAACGCGAGTACTCATATCCTCCCATTATGTCGAAATGATATTTCTCAGAAAAGTCCTTATAATACTGTGCGTATGCAGTCAACATCTGATTACGCTTGAAGTTCCTGTTGTTTCTCATACCGCCATAATATATATAAGCCGGGTTGTAATCAGCATAGTCGGCATTTTCCTTACCAGATGCAATCTCAAGGCCTAAAGTGGCATGGAGGCGCAAGTCTTCAAAACCATGGACCTTATAGTCGATGTCTGCACTGCCGATAAACGAGCGCGAGCGCAGATAGTCCTCACTGCCATAAAGCAATGCCAACGGGTTTGCGGTCGCTTCACCATGCTTTGTGTATGGCCATTGTGCATCGTTAAGATCAGAAGATGATGTGACCCATTCGAAGAAACCGCCAAAATTGCCCAATGTCTTTTCCATGTCGCTTCCAAGAGCCATGTTGCGCTCAGATGTGAAAGAGTATGGGTCCTGCGTCGGGTCCATATTGACTGCTGCACCGACAGCATCGCCGTCTGCCTTTCTGGTCTTAGAGTACATACCTTTGGCATTGAGGTTCAATGTAAGGTGGTTTTGCAACAACGAAGGATTGAGATTCAAAGATGCCGTATAGCGGTCATACTTTGAAGTCTTCAAGATACCCTCCTGACTTGTATATCCCAATGATACACGATAAGGAAGGAAATCGGATACAGAGCCTGATACGGTCACATTATGGTCATGGCTTATTGCAGTCTGGTAGATAAGATCCTGCCAATCGGTATTTGCCGTACCGAGAGCCTTTGTTGCTTCTGCATCAGGTCCAAAGAGTTCTGTTACGAATGCACGGTATTGGTCGCCATTCATCATATCATGTGTGTCGGTTATCTTACTTACAGTTACGTTACCTGCGTAAGAAACAGAAGGCTTCTGACCTTTATGTCCCTTCTTGGTTGTGATGATGATGACACCGTTAGAACCGCGGCTACCATAGATAGCAGTGGCAGAAGCATCCTTCAACACGTTAAAGCTCTCGATGTCCTGCGGATTAATGGTAGACAGGATATTGGCGCTTCCGTTTACCGCATTATTATCCATAGGCACGCCGTCGATTACGAACAACGGGTCGTTAGAGGCATTCAATGACGAACCGCCACGAATACGGATTTGTGCCTTGGCACCAGGTTCACCACTCATACTTGTAACATTAACACCGGCAATCTTACCCTGCATCAGATCCTGGGCATTAACTACAACACCCTTGTTCTTAGAGTCGGGCTTCATTGCCGTAACAGAACCCGTCAAGTCTGATTTCTTGGCAACACCGTAACCGATGACAACCACTTCGTTGAGCGACTGTGACGCATCGTCTTTCAAAACCACCATAACATTGGGAGCTGCCTTCACTACAGCCTGCTGATAACCGATGTAGGAAATCTGCAGCGTGGCACCTTCGTTGGTTGTAATGGTGAAATTACCGTCGAAGTCCGAAACAACACCGCCATCCTGACCGGCAATGCGGACAGTTGCGCCAATGATTGGTTCGCCGGTAGCATCCTTAACATGGCCATTGACAGTTATCTGCTGTGCAAAGGCACTGACCGAAAGGAACAACCCGCATAAAAAAGCGAGCATCCTCAGAGGCATTGTAAACTTTACCTGCTTCATCATTTTGTTTTTAAAGTTATTGATTAGTTACAAAAAAGTTCATGATTCTTTAGACCATTCACGGTATACATATTATTATATATAAGGTTTACATAGTTTATAAATCACATTTATGTTTCTCCATTTATAGTTGTAGTCTGAAATAACGTATGTTTCCCCAGTATTCATCATGCACCGTAAAAGCGCACTCTCATTTAGGTTACGCTGCAAATTTAATGTTGTTTTAGAACATGTTATTACAATTAACATGCAAAAAGCGTTATTAAACTGTGCAATCGTTTGCACAAACTACAATCAACATCTATATATGTCAGAGATACAGAATATTACATATTTTTCTTATTTTTGCAATGTAAACCATGAGACTGCCATGAAAAAACAAACTCCTATCACGATGAAAGACATCGCACGCGAATTTGGCGTGTCGGTTGCCACTGTATCACGCGCACTAAACAACGACCCGCGTATAAGCAGTGAAAAGCGTGAGACAATACGGGCTTTTGCGAAAGAAAACAACTTCTATCCCAACATCATCGGTGAACAGTTGCGTCATGCAAAGAAAAAGCCTCTACGACTTATCGGAGTAATAATCCCGCAACTGCCTCACTTTTATTTTTCATCCATACTAAGCGGTATTGAGGAGGAAGCATCGGAACGCGGATACCAGATGATTGTGGCAAAAAGCAATGAGCAATACGCGCGCGAAGTAAAAATATGTGAAGACTTCTTCCGCACCAAGGTATGCGGAGTGATTGTATCGCAAGCAAAAGACACGCAACACTATGAGCATTTTCAGAAACTGATAGACCATAACATTCCTCTTGTGTTTTACGACCGCATATCAACAGGTGTAAATGCCAGCCGTGTGGTGGTGGACGACTATACCGGAGCTTATACGGCAGTGTCGCATCTGATAGAAACGGGTTGCCGTCACATTGCTTATTATGGTGCGGCAAATACGCTCGAGATTTCAAAGAACAGACAGAACGGTTACAAGGATGCCCTGCTGAAGCACGACATCAAAATAAACGAATCTCTGATGCGGCTTTGCGACAACCGTCAATTGGCGGAGGAAATAACCCCGGAACTGCTTAAAAGTTCCACCCCCCCTGATGCCTTTTTCTGCGTAAACGACGATACGGCTATAGGCGTGCTTTATACGGCGAAGCACCTCGGTCTCCGTATTCCTGAAGATGTAAGCATCTGCGGCTTTACAAACGGCGAGAGGGCCGTTGCATGCGATCCTCCGCTTACCACCGTAGAGCAGCGGGGAATATATGTAGGAAGAGAAGCCACGAACGTGCTGATCAACCAGGTTGAGGGTATAACCCCAATGGATAAAATAGAGAGACGCATTGTACGCACCAAGCTTGTTATCCGTGGTACAACACGCCTATGACGCCTTTGGCTATATGTGTACAACAGGAAAATATTTTCATCTTGCAAATAAAAAATCAAACAATAACAAACCTATGAACAATAAATTCAGACAAAAGCCAGATCTCGGATTTTGGAGTTTATGGAATCTGAGTTTCGGTTTCTTCGGCGTACAAATAGCATACGCTTTACAGAGTGCCAATATCTCGCGTATTTTCGCCACACTGGGTGCCGACCCTCACGACTTGTCTTACTTTTGGATTCTTCCGCCACTCATGGGCATACTGGTACAGCCAATAGTGGGAAGTTGCAGCGACAAGACATGGACACGTTGGGGCAGACGCATCCCCTACCTTTTCATTGGAGCGGCAATTGCCGTGGCAGTGATGTGCATCCTGCCCAATTCCGGCTCGTTCGGATTAACAGTCGGCGCCGCAATGATATTCGGGCTTATTGCCCTTATGTTTCTTGACACATCCATCAACATGGCAATGCAACCGTTCAAGATGCTTGTGGGAGACATGGTGAACGAAAAGCAAAAGACAAAGGCTTACAGCATACAGTCGTTCCTCTGCAATGCCGGTTCTGTTGCCGGTTACATTTTTCCTTTCCTATTTACATGGATAGGAGTAAAGAATGTGGCAGAGCGCGGAGTGGTGCCCGACAGCGTTATATGGTCGTTTTACATAGGTGCCGCCATACTTATTCTCTGTGTTATCTACACTACCAGCAAAGTTAAGGAATGGACACCGGAAGAATATGCCGCATACAACGGAGGCAGCAGCGGCGGCAAGGAAGACAAAGCAGACTGGCTTACGCTTCTGCGCAAGGCACCCTCAACATTCTGGCGTGTGGGTCTGGTACAGTTTTTCTGCTGGGCTGCATTCCTTTACATGTGGAACTATACAACCGGTGCCATTGCCGAAACATGCTGGAATACCACCGATGCGGCATCTGAAGCATTCCAGAAGGCAGGCAACTGGGTTGGCATTCTCTTCGCCGTACAGGCTGTAGGCAGCGTGGCATGGGCAGCAATACTGCCATTGTTCCGCAACGCCAAAGCCGCATACGCCATAAGCCTGCTGCTCGGCGGTATCGGATTTGCCCTCGTACCGTTCATACACAACCAATATATACAATTCATTGCTTTCATCCTGATAGGCTGCGCATGGGCAGCGATGCTCGCCATGCCGTTCACAATCGTAACCAACGCACTGCAGGGTTACGGTCACATGGGCGCATATCTCGGACTGTTCAACGGTACGATATGCATTCCGCAAATCATAGCGGCTCTAATGGGTGGCATCATTCTAAGGATTGTAGGCTCTCACCAAAGCACAATGATGATTGTTGCCGGCGTATTGCTCTTTATAGGAGCTATATGTGTAACAGTAATCAAAGACAAGAAATGAGTGACAGGCAGATTAACAGGTTTGCGCTTTTACTTATTAGTTTTATTATGACACGATGCAAACGTTTGCACGGAATATTTACACATTGAATGTACCAAGCAACAAACCTATATAAAGAATATAATTAATTTTACAACCGATAAAAGAACTTGATACCTATGAACATATATTTTAACATCGATTACAAAACTATCTTCGGAGAGGAGCTTATCCTCAACATAGTACAACCGGGAAGCAGCGATGAAACAAGCACAATGCGCTATCGCATGAATACAATAGACGGCTGCCACTGGTGGTTTGAGATGAAAAAACAGGCAACCGATGCTGAGAACCTTGTCATTGACTACTATTACAGCCTTGAAAATGCAGGTAAGACAAAGTGTACGGAATGGCAACGGCTGACACACAGGGTGGAATTCAACCAAATCAAGGCACAGAACTATACAATATACGACCGTTGGAAGGAAATGCCCGAAGACACTTATCTGTACAGCAGTGCCTTTACAGAATGTATCAACCGCAGGCACGCAGATTCCGTTCCGCAGCGTGAAACCACCGACAAAGTGGCAAGGCTGGTTGTACGGGCACCACAATTGCGCGGCTTTGAGCGTCTCGCCATAACGGGAGCAGACAATGTATTGGGGGCATGGGATATAGACAAGGCATTGCCAATGGTTGAACACAACCACAACGAGTGGACAATAGACCTTGATGCCGACAAGCTGGAATGCACGGAATTAGAATTCAAATTCGTCGCCATCAACATCAACAATCAAAAAAACAGCCTTTGGGAATGCGGTTACAACCGTAATGTGACATTGCAGGGCATGGAAGACGGCGATGTCGTTGTATACGACCTGCCACAGGCCTTCTTTGAAATATGCGACACAAAACTTGCCGGAACTCTCGTACCGGTATTCTCGCTGCGTTCGGAAACAAGTTTCGGTGTGGGCGATTTTGGTGACTTGAAGAAAATGATTGACTTCTGTGCCGTAACACATCAGCGTGTATTACAGGTGCTTCCGATAAACGACACAACAACAACACACACATGGACCGACTCTTACCCATACAGTTGTATAAGCATCTTTGCAATACACCCGCAGTATGCCGACCTCAGCGCACTGCCTGAAATAAAAGACTGTACACAACGCGAACGCTTTGAAGCGTTGCGCAAGGAGCTTAACTCTTTGCCGCAAATAGACTATGAACGCGTAAACAATGCTAAGACCGAATATCTGCGCATTATCTACAATCAGGAACGTGCACAGACAATAAAATCACAGGCTTATAAAAAATTCTTCGACGAGTCGGCACACTGGCTTGTACCTTACGCACAATACTGCGCCCTGCGCGAACAATACGGCACAGGCGATTTCACACAGTGGCCGGACCATAACGTATGGAACGAAGCCGACCGTAAGGCTCTTACCACCAAAAACACAAAAGCATACAAATCTGTTGAGTTTTATTACTTTGTGCAGTTCATCCTCAGCAAACAGATGCAGGAAGCACACGAACATGCACGCCGCAACGCCATAATACTAAAGGGCGACATTCCAATAGGTGTCAGCCGCAACGGTTGCGATGTATGGATGGAACCGAAATACTTCAACCTGAACGGACAGGCAGGAGCGCCACCAGACAATTTCTCTGTTAACGGACAGAACTGGGGCTTCCCCACCTATAACTGGGAAACAATGCTCGAAGACGGTTGCGCATGGTGGGTACGCCGTTTCCAGAACATGGCAAAATATTTTGACGCTTACCGCATAGACCACGTTCTTGGTTTCTTCCGCATTTGGGAAATTCCCATCCATTCCGTGCACGGACTGTTGGGGCAGTTCTCTCCGGCGTTGGCAATGACACGCCAGGAAATATCCAACTACGGTCTGAACTTTCAGGAAGAGTTTTTCACACGCCCATTCATTGCCGACTGGATTATCGACAGGATTTTCGGCGAGCATGCTGAAACGGTACGCATAACGTACCTTAACCACATGCACGACGACATATATGAAATGAAGCCCGAATACGACACACAGCGCAAGGTTGAGGCAGCTTTCGCCGGCAAGACAGGCACAGACGACATCTGGATACGCGACGGACTTTATGCCCTTATAAGCAACGTACTGTTTGTCCGCGACCGCATGGACAGCAACAAGTTCCATCCACGCATTTCCGCTCAGCTCGACTTCACATACATGGCATTATACGACAACGACAAATATGCGTTCAATCGCCTGTACAACGATTATTTCTATCGCCGCAACAACCAGTTCTGGTATTACGAAGCAATGAAAAAGCTGCCCAAGCTTGCACAGGCAACAGGCATGCTTATCTGTGCGGAAGACCTCGGCATGGTGCCCGACTGCGTGCCTTGGGTCATGCGCGAGCTTCGCATCCTTAGCCTCGAACTGCAGTCTATGCCTAAAGACCCGAGTGTAAGGTTCGGCGTACTCTCTAAAAACCCATACCGCTCGGTATGCACAATAAGCAGCCACGACATGCCGACCCTGCGGCAATGGTGGGACGAAGACTACAACCGCACACAAGCATATTACAATCAGGTTCTTAAACGCGGCGGCACCGTGCCGCATCCCCTTCCCGGCTGGCTGGCACGCGACATAATAGAACAGCATTTATTCTCTCCTTCGATGCTTTGCGTGCTGAGCATACAAGACTGGCTTGCAATTGACGAGAAGATACGGCTTGCCGACCAAAACGCCGAACGCATAAACATCCCCGCCAATCCAAAGCACTACTGGCGATACCGCATGCACATCAATATCGAAGATCTCATTAAGAACAACGACTTCAAAGAGAACCTGGCACAACTGATAATTAACAGCGGCCGCAACTGATACAGCTACACAAGTGCACACAGAACCGTCCGTCCGGCAAGACAGACATTGATAAACAACGTATTGCCGGACGGGCAACAACACCATTCGACATTAAACATAAAGTTAAAACAGTCTAAAGCTTTTTCTACCATAGTAACAAAGAAATCCTATGAAAAAAATCATCCATTTAATTCTCTTTGCACTGTTGCCGACACTGGCAACGGCACAGAAAGTTACGTCTCCCAATGGCAATGTGACGGTTAAATTCTCGCTGAACGAAGGCCGCCCATATTATGAAATGACCTATAAGAACAAAACCGTACTGAAACCAAGCCGTCTCGGACTGGAGCTTGCAAAAAGCAAACATGCAAGCAAAGGCATTAAAGAAACCGACCTTATGGAAGGTTTCACCATTGCAGGCACCAAAACAACGTCGTTTGACGAGACATGGAAACCTGTATGGGGCGAGACGGCTACAATACGCAACAACTACAACGAGCTGGCTGTCACCCTTAACCAGGCAACAACAAAACGTAACATAACAATACGCTTCCGCGTATACGATTATGGAATGGGACTGCGTTATGAGTTTCCGCAGCAAGATGAACTTAACTACTTCATAATCAAAGAAGAGCACACACAGTTTGCCATGACCGGCAACCATACGGCATATTGGATTCCGGGTGACTACGACACTCAGGAATACGACTACCAGATAACAAGAATGTCTGAAATAGAGGGGCGCTTCGATGCCGCCTACAACAAAGACAACTCGTCTACCACGCCTTTCTCAAAGAACGGGGTACAGACATCGCTGCAACTTAAGACCGACGACGGGCTGTATATCAACATACACGAGGCTGCCTGCCTTAACTATGCCACAATGCATCTGCTGCTTGACCCGGCAACAATGACGTTTGAATCGTGGCTCACCCCCGACGCAACTGGCATGAAAGGCTATATACAGACACCGTTCAACACGCCGTGGCGCACGGTGCTTGTAAGCGATGATGCCAGGGACATGCTGTCGTGCAAGCTTACACTGAACCTCAACGAGCCGTGCAAGATAAAAGACACTTCATGGATACATCCTACAAAATACTGCGGCGTGTGGTGGGAAATGATTGTGGGCAAGAAAGCATGGAGCTACACCAACGACTACCCATCTGTACATCTCGGCATCACCGACTACAAGAAGTGCCGCCCTCACGGCATGCACGGAGCCACTAACGAAGAGGTGCGCCGCTATATAGACTTCGCCGCAAAGAACGGCCTTGACCAGGTTCTTGTAGAAGGATGGAACGAGGGCTGGGAAGACTGGTTCGGACATCAGAAGCTTGACGTGTTCGATTTTGTAACCCCCTACCCCGACTTCGACATCAAGGCTCTCAACGAATATGCCCATTCAAAGGGTGTAAAACTGATGATGCACCACGAAACATCATCGGCAGCACTAAACTATGAGCGTCATCTCGACAGTGCATTCAACCTGATGAACAAATACGGATACGATGCCGTCAAGACCGGTTATGTGGGCGACATCATTCCCCGTGGCGAGCACCATTACAGCCAGCTCACCAACAACCACTACCAATATGTCCTGGAAAAAGCAGCCGAACACCATATAATGGTCAACGCCCACGAAGCCACACGCCCCACCGGCATCTGCCGCACATGGCCAAACCTTGTGGGCAACGAGAGCGCACGCGGCACCGAATACGAAGCGTTCAGCGGCAACATGCCGCACCACACCGTGGCGTTGCCGTTCACACGCCTGCAGGGCGGTCCTATGGACTACACCCCGGGTATATTCGAGACCCGCCTTTCAGAATGGAGCGACAACCAAAACTTCGTACACACGACACTCTGCGGCCAGCTTTCGCTCTACCTCGTACTGTACAGCCCGCTGCAGATGGCTGCCGACCTTCCGGAACATTACGAGAAATACGACGATGCTTTCCAGTTTATACGTGATGTCGCATGCGACTGGGACGACTCTAAATATATCGAGGCAGAGCCGGCACGCTACATAACCGTGGCACGTAAAGCCAAAGGCACGGACAACTGGTTTGTGGGCGGCAAGACAAACGAAGAGGCGCGCACGGCTGTCGTCAGGCTCGACTTCCTTGACAAAGGGCGTAAATATGAGTGCACGATATATCAGGATGCCAAGGATGCCGACTATGAAAACAATCCTAAAGCATACACCATTATACGCAAGACTGTCAAGGCAGGCGACAAGCTCACCATACGCGAGGCACGCGGCGGCGGTTTTGCCGTTTCGCTGATGGCTAAATAACACGCCATAATGGTGCGCTGTAAAAGAGGGTGTGTAAAAAGGACCGAACTCCTGCACACCCTTCCCAGCGTCTTCATTTTTTTAGTAAAAACCTTTTCTTTATGAAACCTTACCATTTTATAATAACCCTTATAACATATGCAACAATGTCACAGAACTCTGTTGCACAGCAAATTCCCGGCGATGTTTATACAAAGAAGATGACTGCTTTCACACAGAACACTTCGCCGGAAACAAAAAAGGCAACCCTGCGCATATACGACAAAGGCATTGGCGGCAGACCCGTCAAGACAATAAAGATGAAGATAAGCGACGGTGTTTGCACCGCCAACGTAAAAGGCGACCTGAAAGGCAAGTTCTACACCTTTGACATGGGACACGGCGAATGTGCCGGAGTATTTGCCAAGGCGGTGGGCGTAAACGGCAGACGAGCAGCGATAATAGACCTTGACGAGACTGACCCGGAAGGATGGAATGAAGACAAACGCCCTGAAATTCTTTCACCGGCAGACCTTGTGATATACGAGATGCACCACCGAGACTTCTCCATCGACCAGTCGTCGGGCATAAGCAACGGCGGCAAGTTCCTTGCCCTTACAGACCCGCGTGCCATCAGCCACTTGCAGGAACTGGGAATAAACGCCGTACACATTCTGCCAAGCTACGACTATGCCTCGGTAGACGAGACAAAACTTGACACCCCGCAATACAACTGGGGTTACGACCCTGTAAACTATAATGTTCCCGACGGTTCGTACAGCACCGACCCTTACACGCCGCAAGTGCGCATAAACGAGTTCAAGCGCATGGTACAGGCGTTGCATAAAGCCGGCATACGCGTAATACTCGACGTGGTTTACAACCACACGTTCGACATAGACAATTCTAACTTCCAGCTCACATATCCCGGATATTATTACCGCCAAAAGGCTGACGGCAGCTATTCCGACGGCAGCGGTTGCGGCAACGAGACGGCATCCGACCGCCCGCTTATGCGCCAGTTCATGATAGAGAGCGTGAAATACTGGATAAACGAGTATCACATCGACGGTTTCCGTTTCGACCTCATGGGCATACACGACATAGAGACAATGAACCTGATACGCGCCGCCGTAAATGAAATAGACCCGTCAATATACATCTACGGCGAGGGATGGAGCGCCGGAACGTGCGCCTATCCTCTCGAAAAGCTTGCCGTAAAGGCACACACCGGGCAGCTGAACGGCATCGGCGCATTCTCGGATGAGATACGCGACGCCCTGCGCGGCCCGTTCTCCGACGACACGAAGGGGGCTTTCCTTGCCGGCATGCCCGGCTCGGAAGAGAGCATAAAATTCGGAATAGCCGGAGCGATAAGCCATCCGCAGGTAGACATGAGCGCGGTAAACTACTCTAAAGAGGCATGGGCAGCCGAACCTACACAGATGATATCGTACGTAAGCTGCCATGATGACATGTGCCTTACCGACCGCCTCAGAGCGTCGGTACCGGGCATAACGGAGGATGAGACGATACACCTCGACCTGCTTGCACAAACCGCGGTGTTCACATCGCAGGGCGTACCGTTCATCCTTGCAGGTGAAGAAATGCTGCGCGACAAGAAGGGCGTGCACAACAGCTACAACTCGCCCGACGAGATAAACCGTCTCGACTGGAACAACCTTAAACGCTATCCGCAGGTGTTCGAATACTACAGGCGGCTTATCTCACTGCGTAAGAACCACCCCGCGTTCCGCCTCGGCAAGGCTGATGCGGTAAGGCGTTCGCTTGAATTCCTGCCCGTACAGCCCAACCTTGTGGCATTCCGCCTGAAGGACCATGCCGGAGGCGATGCATGGAAAGACATTATCGTCGTGCTTAACAGCAGCAAAGAGACACGTACCGTCAACGTTACGGAAGGCAACTATACCGTTGTCTGCCGCGACGGGCGTATAGACGAGTCGGGACTCGGACACATTAACGGTTCAAGCCTCAGCGTAAGCCCGCAGTCGGCATTGATTGTTCACAATTAAATTACATACACAATGAAACGCTTTTTTATATCCTTAATGTTTATGATGAGCCTGACAGCTGTTTCCGCTGCCCCGAAGATAACACGCATCGACCCTGTCGACTGGTTCGTGGGCATGAAAGACACCTCACTGCAGCTCATGGTTTATGGTCAGGGCATACGCGATGCCGAAGTGTCGACCGACTATGCCGGTGTGAAAATCACCGATGTGGTGCGTCTCGACTCGCCAAACTATCTGCTTGTATATCTTGACCTTGCAAAGGCAGAAGCCGGAGAGATGACTCTCAACTTCAATGTGAAAGGCAAGAAGCAGAGCATCAAATACGTGCTGCACGAACGCGAGAAGGCTGGCAGCGAGCGACTTGGCTTTACAAACGCCGATGTGCTCTACATGCTCATGCCCGACCGCTTTGCAAGCGGTTCGGAAGCCAACGACAATATAAAAGGCATGCATCAGTACAAATGCGACCGCTCTGCGCCATCGCTGCGCCACGGCGGCGACCTTGAAGGCATACGCCAACATCTTGACTACTTCAACGAGCTTGGCGTCACGGCATTGTGGTTCACGCCTGTCTTGGAGAACAATTCGCCCGACAACGGAGGCAACTCCACCTATCACGGATATGCCACAACCGACTATTACAGGGTTGATCCGCGTTTTGGCACAAACGCCGAATACCGGCGCCTGTGTGACGAGGCGCATGCCAAAGGACTGAAAATTGTAATGGACATGATTTTCAACCACTGCGGGTTTGAGCATCCATGGGTGGCTGACATGCCTTCAAAAGACTGGTTCAACACTGCCGAGTGGCTGAAAGAGTCGGCTGCAGCAGGCACCCCGTCACAGCCGGTAAAGGGAGGCAAGTTCATGCAGACAAGCTACAAGCTGACACCCGTGCTCGACCCATACGCATCAAAGATAGACATGTCGGAAACCGTTGACGGATGGTTCGTGGCTTCAATGCCCGACCTTAACCAGCGCAACCCGCATGTAATAAAGTATCTTATACAGAACTCCATCTGGTGGATAGAGACGGCAGGCATAGACGGCATACGCATGGATACCTACCCCTATGCCGACCGCAAGGCAATGGCAGAGTGGATGAAAGTTCTCGACAACGAATATCCTAACTTCAATACCGTGGGCGAGACATGGGTAACCGAACCGGCATATACCGCAGCATGGCAGAAAGACTCAAAGCTGTCGCCTGTAAACAGCTATCTGAAAACGGTAATGGACTTCAGCTTCTTTGAAAAGATAAACAAGGCGAAGAACGAGGAAACAGACGACTGGTGGGGAGGTTTCAACCGTATATACAACTCGCTGTGTTACGACTATCTTTACGCCAACCCGTCGAACGTGCTCGCCTTCCTCGACAACCACGACACCGACCGCTTTTTGGGAGACGGCTGCGACACGCTCGCACTGCGTCAGGGGCTGGCACTTCTGCTTACAATAAACCGCACGCCGCAGATTTACTACGGCACGGAGATACTGATGAACGGGACAAAGAGCGTTACCGACGGCAACGTGCGCAAAGACTTCCCCGGAGGCTTTAAGGGTGACAGCCGCAACGCATTCACTGCCGAGGGGCGCACATTAAGAGAAAACGCCATGTTCCGCTTCATGAGCCGGCTTCTGCACTGGCGTCAGGGCAACGATGTCATAACAAAAGGCTCGCAGACACAGTTCATCCCCGTACACGGCGTTTACGTGGTGGCACGCCAGCACAAAGGACGCACCGTACTCACGATAATTAACGGAAAGAAAGAGAACAACACATTTGATGTGGCACACTACGCAGAGGTAATAGGCAACCATAAGACGGCACACAACGTGATTGACGGCACACAAGCTGACCTCACAAACGACATAAAGCTTAAACCGCGCCAGACACTCATACTTGAATTCTGACGGCGTCATGCTCCTGTTCAGGGCAATGTATTGAAACAGCTGTCCAAAAAGCATAGCTTTACGCTCCGTAACCCATAGCTTTACATATCATAAAGCTATGGGTTATTATATATGCTTCCTGCCATGTATTTTACAATTAGTTCTTTTTCACGGGGAATTGTCTGCTCTTGTTAATATTGTCATGAAACCCAATGACATCCACAGGCATGTCAACAAGGATTAAAAGTACGCGCAACAGGACCGGAAAAAGATGCAGAGGGGAACTCTGGGAGATAAAAAGTCACCATTCTTTGTTTTTACGTAAGCCATTCGGAAAAAATCATTATCTTTGTATAAACACTAACCATTATCCTTTATGAAATACGCGGAATATATAGAACAGATAGAGATTGAGTCGCTGTGGAGCGGCAGGCGGCACATCGTGTGGAACCTCGACCGCCGTGTAAACATACTCAGCGGCGTAAACGGAGCAGGCAAGAGCACTATAATAAACAAGGTGGTGAAAGGTCTGGCAGCCGGCGGAGAGTTTCCGAGCCACATGCTCAAAGGAGTAAATCTCAAGGTATTTCCTGATGATGCAAGATGGATACGCTACGACGTGATACGCTCGTTCGACCGCCCCGTGATGAACTCGGAAATGCTTAACAAGCTTGACATTAGCCTTGCCACAGAGTTAGACTGGCAGCTGTTCAACCTCCAACGCAAGTATCTCGACTATCAGGTGAACATCGGCAACCGCATAATTGCGACGTTGCAGGGCGGAACAGCCGATGCAGCAGAAAAGGCACAACAGCTGTCCATGCCCAAGCACACGTTTCAGGACATGATCGACGACCTGTTTTCTGAAACGGGAAAGACAATAATACGTACCGAAAACGAAATCAGGCTTGAACAGATGGGCGAGCGGCTTTTCCCGCAGCAGCTGTCGAGCGGTGAGAAACAAATGCTCATCATATTGCTCACCGTGCTCGTACAGGACAACAAGCCGCATGTACTATTCCTCGACGAGCCGGAAGTGAGCCTGCACATCGACTGGCAGGGAAGGCTCATCGACCTTATCTTACAGCTTAATCCCAACGTGCAGATAATACTTGCCACACACTCGCCAGCCGTAATAATGAAAGGCTGGGCAGACAACACTACGGAGATAAGCGACATTCTTATTTAACGGGAACGCACACATTAAAGCGTGAGAAAGGAGGACTTCATGGCAAAACGTCTTACGGAGAACATCACATCCGCATATTTTGAGGCGGCTAACAGGCTCAGGGCAAAAAACGCGCGGCGGCGCATCGTGGCATACGTGGAAAGTTATGACGATGTGTTCTTCTGGCGCACGGCATTGAGCCGTTATGAGGACAAAACACGATATTTCGAAGTGATGCTCCCATCCCGCACCAAGCTGGAACGTGGAAAGAAGTCTGCGCTGATGAGCCTCATATCCAATAAGGTCGGACGGAGCATGATTGCATGTGTCGATGCCGACTACGACTACATGATGCAGGGTGCCACAACGACATCACAGAAAATACTTGACAGCCCCTACGTACTGCATACATACGCCTATGCAATAGAGAACTACCAGTGTTATGCCCCGTCGCTGCACGACACATGCGTAATGGTTACGCTCAACGACCATGCCATCTTCGACTTTGAAGAGTTCATGCGCCTGTACAGCGAAGCCGTATTCCCGCTCTTCATCTGGTCCGTATGGCACTACAGGCGCGGCATATACAAAGACTTTTCCATAACCGACTTCAACAAGATTACGGACATTGGAGGCTTCAACCTGAATGCTCCGCAAGTGTCTATAGACAATGTAAGGAACAAGGTAAGGAAGAAAGTGGGCTGGCTGCAGCGACATTTCCCCAACGCAAAGGAGTCATACCTCGCCCTGAAACACGAACTACTGAAGCTGGGAGTTACCCCGCAGACAACATATATGTACATTCACGGACATCATCTGTTCAGCAAGATTGTACAGCCCGTGGTTACCAAAGTGTGCAGCAGGCTCATACAGGAACGCGAAAACGAGATACGCAGGCAGGCAAAACACTGCACACAGATGCGCAACGAGCTGTCATGTTACAGCAACAGCATGCAGGACATAGGGCAGATGATGAAGAGAAATACGGGATACATGGCTTCCGGACCGTTCATGCGCCTGCAACAGGATATCGAGAAATTTCTGAAAATAGAACAGGAGGCTTCCGCCAAAGACTATAACAACGGCATACAATAATGCAAAAAGTCTGCACCGTAAACGGATGCAGACTTTTTCATATCTAAAAACAATGAACTTTCGTTGCGTAAATGTCTGTCTAAAGAGATACGTCATCAAGTATTGCATCCGTCGCGCCGGACTTTCCTTCCACGTAAGAACCTGCCTCGCGGCTGCACTTTTCAAGACAGGAAGCGTCTGACATAAGGCGTGCCATCACGCCGCGGAAATCATCATAACTGCCAATCTCAATGCCGCCGCCCGATGCCAGCAGTCCCTGCGCCTCCTGAAAACGGCGGTTGTTGGGTCCGAAGATAACTGGTATGCCCCACACTGCCGCTTCGAGGACATTATGTATGCCCACTCCGAATCCGCCTCCGACATACGATATCTCTCCATAACGGTATATGCTGGACAGCAGTCCGAAACAGTCTATTATCAGACAGTCGGCATCGCGAGCCTCCTCGGGAGTGGTCTGCGTATACCGGACAGCCTTTCTTTCAAGTCCGGAAAGTATCTGTGTAAGATGATCCTCACCTATCACATGAGGAGCAATAATAAGTTTCCAGTCCTTATGTGCGTTGAAGAAGCGTATGAAAATATCCTCGTCGGGCTGCCAGCTGCTGCCCGCCACGAACACTTTATGCCCCTGCTTGAACGCATCGACTATAGGCAGCTCCCTTGCCTGTGCCTTTATTGACAGCACGCGGTCAAACCTCGTATCTCCGGTAACCGCCACATTGGTGATGCCGAGCGTGGCAAGAAGCTCGCGGCTTGCCTCGTTCTGTACAAAGAACTTGGTGAAGCATTTCAGCACATGCCTGTAATGATGCCCGTACCAACGGAAGAATATCTGACCTGGACGGAAAATACTGCTCACGCTATATGTCGGAATGTCATGCTTGCGGAGCCATGCGAGATAGTTCCACCAAAACTCATACTTTATGAAAAACGCCATACAGGGCTGCACAATCTTCAAGAAACGGCGTGCATTGAGAGGCGTATCAAGTGGCAGATAGCATATTATGTCGGCTCCCTCATAGTTTTTACGCACCTCATATCCCGACGGCGAGAAGAAAGTAAGCAATATTTTCTTTTCAGGATGCTCACGGCGCAGACGCTCCATTATCGGCCGTCCCTGCTCAAACTCGCCAAGAGAGGCAGCATGGAACCACACATACTGTGCTCCCGGCTCCACCTTTTCTTCAAGCACCTTGAATGCCTCGCGCCCGCCACGCCACATCTTTTTGATTTTCTTATCAAACAGGCTGGCAACGGCTACGCCTAACAAATAAAGATAAATAACCAGATTATACACGACAAAAGTATCAGATTTGGTTGATTGGAAAAAATATCGGGTGCGGGAAGAAAAAGCCTTCCGCCCGCACCTTTATATAATATCACTATTTAAGGACATCTATTGCCGCATGCAGACGGCGCAACGTCTCCTCCTTGCCGAGAAACGCCGAGATGTCAAACATTCCCGGACCCTTGCCTATTCCGACAAGTGCAAGACGGAAAGCGTTCATCACGTCGCCGAGCTTATAGCCCTTTTCCTCCACCCATGCGAAAACTTTTGCCTCCTGATTTTCTATCGAGAAATCGTCAAGAGAGCCGAGCAGCTCAGCCAACTCGCCCATGACAACAGCCGAATTCTCCTTCCAACGCTTGCGCACTGTCTTCTCATCATACTCCGTCGGAGGAATGAAGAAGAACGAACAAAGCTCCCACAGTTCATGTACAAAGTCAACCCTGTCCTTCATCATTGCCACCACCTGCGTCACACGTTCAAGCGTCTCGTCCACGCCATTGCCTGCAACGACAGGCGCAAAGAGACTTGCTATCTCCTCATTAGACTTGCGGAGGATGTACTCGTGGTTGAACCATATACCTTTCTTATAGTCAAACCGTGCTCCTGCCTTGCTGCATTTGGATATGTCGAACTGCTCTATAAGCTCGTCGATAGTAAACAGTTCCTGCTCCGTACCCGGGTTCCAGCCCAGCAGGGCAAGGAAGTTGATGACAGCCTCGGGGAAGTATCCGCTTTCACGGAAGCCGCTGCTTACCTCACCGGTCTTGGGGTCGTGCCACTCAAGAGGGAATACGGGAAATCCGAGACGGTCGCCGTCGCGTTTTGAGAGCTTGCCTTTGCCGTCGGGCTTGAGCAGAAGCGGCAGGTGGGCAAACGAAGGCATGGTGTCTGCCCAGCCGAAAGCACGATACAGAAGAACGTGCAGCGGAGCGCTGGGAAGCCACTCCTCGCCCCTTATGACATGCGAAATCTCCATCAGGTGGTCGTCCACGATGTTTGCAAGATGATACGTAGGCAGCTCGTCGGCACTCTTATACAGCACCTTATCGTCAAGAATGTCGCTCTTGATGACAACCTCACCGCGGATCATGTCATGTATATGAATGTCTTCGCCCGGCTCCACCTTAAAGCGCACTACATACTGTACGCCGTCGGCAACAAGGCTGTCTACCTCTTCAGGCTGAAGTGTGAGCGAGTTGCGCATCATCATGCGCGTATGGGCATCATACTGGAAATTCTTTATCTCGGCACGCCTGGCATCAAGTTCCTCCGGCGTGTCGAAGGCGATATATGCCTTCCCCTCTGCCAAAAGCCTGTCCACATATTCCTTATATATGGCACGCCGCTCACTCTGACGATACGGTCCGAAAGAACCGCCGAAGCTTACGCCCTCGTCGAAGTCAATGCCAAGCCACTTGAAAGATTCTATTATATACTCCTCCGCACCCGGTACAAAGCGGCTCGAGTCAGTGTCTTCAATTCTGAAAACCATCTCTCCGCCGTGCTGACGGGCAAAAAGATAGTTGTACAAAGCAGTTCTCACACCGCCTATGTGCAATGCCCCTGTAGGACTCGGAGCAAAACGCACCCTTACTTTTCTGTCTGCCATTATATTAATGAAGATAAAATTTTGTGCAAATTTAATACATTTTCGGCAATATGGCATATTTTTTTTGTATTTTCGCAAAGTTAAACCCTGTAACGCTGTACAAAATGAACAAATTCAACATAACAGGCAACCACTACTGGCAGAACGTCCTTACACGCATGGCACTGATTGTCATTTCCGTTGTAATAATGGTATGGTTCATGCCCCGTGCCACAGGTCCGCAATACCGGTATGACATCGGCAAGCCGTGGATGTACAGTTCGCTGATTGCCAAGTTCGACTTCCCTATATACAAAACAGACGAAACCGTCAAGAAGGAACAAGACAGCATACGCAAAATTTTCGAACCTTATTACAACTACGACACCGAGGTTGAGAAACGTATAACAGCCCGTTTTCTCAACGATTTCAAATCCGGCATACCCGGACTGCAGGGCAACTACACCGCCATAATAGCCGACCGGCTGCACCGCCTGTACCAGACGGGAATAATGAAGACACAGGATTTCAGCGAGATTGTCAAGGACTCTTCCAACATGGTGCGCCTTGTCAGCGGCAAGAAAGCCACGAGCATACAGATAGGACGCCTGTACCCGATGATCGGAGCCTATGAAAAACTGTTTCAGGACGAAAAGCTTGCACCGCACAAACAAATTCTCCAGAGATGCAACCTCAACGAATATATAGAGCCGAACCTGATATACGACAAGGAAAGAAGCGAGACCGAGCTTAACGACCTGTTGGGAAGCGTGCCCCTGGCAAGCGGCATGGTGCTCACGGGACAGAAAATCATAGACCGCGGCGAGATTGTCGACGACTATACGTTCAGGGTGCTCAGCTCCTTCGAACGCGAGATGCAGCGGCGCAGCTCAACGGTGAACACTATCACATCGACCATTGCAGGACAGGTGATTTTCGTTACAATCATCATCGTATTGTTCACCCTTTACCTCGGACTTTACCGCAAAGACTACTTCGACAAGCCGAGAAGCATCGCCATGCTCTACGTGCTCATAACAATCTTCCCCATACTCGTATCGCTGATGATAGAGAACAATATCATGAACGTATACGTTCTCCCATTTGCCATCGTACCTATTTTTATAAGGGTGTTCATGGACTCGCGTACAGCCTTCGTGTCACACACGATGATGATACTGCTGTGCGCCGCCGTGGTAAGATACCAGTATGAGTTCATCCTCGTACAGCTTACCGCGGGCATCGTGGCGATATATTCGCTGCGCGAACTGTCACAGCGTGCACAGCTGTTCCGCACGGTCCTGCTCATAACCCTGTCCGGATGTGCCGTCTATTTTGCACTGCAGCTGATGCAGGACAAGAGTTTTGACGACATGGACAACAGCCTTTATAAATATATAATAGTAAACGGTGTCCTGCTGCTTTTTGCCTATCCGCTGATGCTTGTCATCGAAAAGATGTTCGGATTTACGTCGAATGTCACGCTCATAGAGCTTTCAAACACCAGCAAAGACCTGCTGAGGGCACTCAGCGAGGTTGCCCCCGGAACATTCCAGCACTCGATTATGGTAAGCAACCTTGCCGCCGAGATAGCCAACAAGATTGGGGCAAAGGCACAGCTGGTAAGGACGGGAGCGCTCTATCACGACATAGGGAAAATGAAGGAACCGGCTTTTTTCACCGAAAACCAGGTAGGTGTTAACCCGCTTAACAACATGCCGCGCGAAGAAGCGGCACAGATTGTCATCAGCCACGTCACCGAAGGGCTTAAACTTGCCGAGAAATACAACCTGCCAAAGACCATTAAAGACTTCATCACCACACACCACGGCAACGGAAAGACAAAGTTCTTCTACATATCATATAAGAACGAGCATCCCGATGAACCGGTAAACGAGGCACTGTTTACATATCCCGGCTCCAACCCTTTCACCCGCGAGCAGGCAATACTCATGATGGCTGACACCATAGAAGCCGCCTCACGCTCGCTGCCGGAGTACACTCCGGAGAGCATCAGCACGCTCGTAAACAAGCTGATTGACCAGCAGGTGGCTGACGGCTTCTTCGAATACTGCCCCATAACATTCCACGACATAGCCATTGCCAAGCAGGTTCTCATAGAGAGGCTCAAGGCGATATATCATACGCGTATCAGTTATCCTGAACTGAAAAAGGGCTGATTTTATTGTTCAGCCGATACATACAATGGTGTGTGAGAACATCTACGATGTTTTTACACACCATTTTCGTTAACATGAATTCTACGGATTTACATTCATAATTATATATTACAAACAACCCGACAGGGTGCTGCAAAATCCTTTTTTTACACGTGTAGGGACATTTTTTTCACTTCGTTCAACAACACGTCTTGTAAATGTCCGCACGCCTCACAGAGGCGTTCTTTAATCTTGAGGAATTATATCTATAAGCATGAAAAGGCATAAGACAACAAAATATTTGTCTTAATTTCTTTAAATACCAATATAAACGCCTCTTCGATGCGTACGGACATTTACAAGACGTGTTGTTGAACGAAGTGAAAAAAATGTCCATACACATGCAAGAGATGCATTCTGCCACATCCCAAAAAGATTGTTTATATAATACTTGAATTCAACTTAGTTTTATCCCAAACACAAATGTTTTATTGCACAAAACATACTAAATGAGCAATAAAACAATTCTTTTATGTTAACAAACATTAAACGTAAAAGCGTAAAAATGGAAATATAGAACAATATAAATACCTTTGCGGACAATTTAAATAGGTATTTTTAAAATGAATAAATTAAAATTTGCCATTACGGCACTTATCTTAACAGTGACAGGCACATCGTTTGCCGGCGGTCTTCTGACCAACACCAACCAGAACATCATCTTCCTCCGCAATCCCGCACGCGATGCCGCTATAGGCATAGACGGCGTATACAGCAACCCCGCAGGCGTTGCTTTTCTCGGCGAAGGCTTTCATCTTTCGCTCAACATACAGAACGCACGGCAGACACGTGAGGTGCTAACAGGCTACGGCAACCTGTTTCAGAACAACGTAAACAACCCGGCAACAGCCGAAAACAACTTCATACGCAAGTTCAAGGGCGACGCAGATGCCCCGATAATACCGTCCATACAGGCTGCATACAACAAAGACAAGTGGAGCTTCCAGTTTGGTTTCGCCATCATGGGCGGCGGCGGCAAGTGCAAGTTCGACAACGGTCTCGGCTCATTCGAGGGTGTCGTGGCATCCATACCGGCACAGCTGATTGCCGGGGGCATCAACAACAGCCTTCAGGCAATGGGCACACAGCTAACCGGAGGATACTCTTTCGACCCGTACATGCGCGGACGCCAATACTACTACGGCTTCACTCTCGGAAGCGCATATAAGATAAACAAAAACCTCTCCGTATACGGAGGCGTGCGCCTGATATACGGCTCTGCCAACTATTTCGGCTACGTAAAGAACATTGCTTTCCAGCAGAACGCTGGCGGAAACCTTTCCATGGTTGCCGCACCGGCATTCTTCACCGGTCTTGCAGGGGCACTGAACCAGCAGGCGGGACAGCTTGAAATGGCGGGAGCTGTGGAGCAGGCGGCGGCACTCAAGCAGCAGGCTGCTCAGATGCAGGGCTATGCCGCAATGACACAGGACATAGAACTTAACTGCGACCAAACGGGTTGGGGCATCGCTCCGATAATAGGCATCGACTATAAGACGGGAAAACTGAACCTCGCCGCCAAGTATGAGTTCAAGACGCGCATGCGTCTCAAGAACGAGTCGGCAAACAGCGAGAGTGCCAAGGCTATCGCCATGCTGGACAAATATGCCAACGGCAAAAGGGTGGCAGAAGACTCTCCCGCCCTGCTCACGGTGGGAGCGCAATACGAAGTGCTGCCTTCGCTGCGCCTCATGGCGGGCTGGCACCACTATTTCGACGTGGATACAAAGCAGTATACCAAGGATATGCTGGGAGACACCAACGAATATCTCATCGGCGCTGAGTACGACATAAACAAGTATGTACAAATCAGCGGCGGTATGCAAAAGACCGACTACGACATGAAAGACAACGGCATGAACGACATCAGCTTCAACGTAAGTTCTTATTCGTTCGGTTTCGGCGTTGGTGTCAACGTGGCGAAAAATATAAAGGTGAACCTTGCCTACTTCCAGACCAACTACGAAGACTATGACAAGGTTCAGAACATTGGCGGCATGACCGTATCCGACAGCTTTACACGCACCAACCGCGTGCTCGGCGTGGGCGTGGACATGACATTCTAAAAAGATTTTTTCACGATAACATTAAAGACCTTTATTTATTACGGGTAGGATGTCCGGACATCCTACCCGTAACTTTTTCATACCGTTCAGGCACATTGTCAGGAGGCAATATCTTAGAGTGAGTTCGATTAATTTATCTTTATTGTTACGTTACAAACCACCCCTGCCCCTCCTTTGGAAAAGGAGGGGACGCGGAGTAAGGAAGTAAGGAGTAAAGTATTAGGAAGTTAAAGAAGTTATGGGAAGTTAGAGGAAGTTAAAGGACAAATGATAAGGTAAGGAGTAAAGGGAGTAAGGAGTTAAAGGAGTAAGGAGCAGATTGGCATTATGGTCTTTAATAACTTTAAGGACCTTAAGGACTTTAAGGACTCATTATATGTCTATATACAATGCCTACGCCTGTGTCCCCTCCTTTTCCAAAGGAGGGGCAGGGGTGGTTTGTAATATTCATCTGGTTCACGTTATTTTACCGCCGAAATTCCGCTCTGCAACCAATTGATAATCAAGATGATACCTTTTGGCTTCCAAAAGACGGCATTTCAGGTCCTAAAAGGGCGTCTCCTGCAATGCAAGAGGTGCCCTTTCGGAATGCGAAAGGACACCTCTTGAAACCGGGAACCAGGCATACGGCACAATCTAAAGCGGATCAACATCGCAGTAAATCCTCAGCGACGGATAGCGGGAGTCGTTCTCCAAACGGCTCATCTCCGCACGCAGGCAACGCCTTACCTTTGCCATGTCGATGGTTTTCTCAAGCTTCAGCACAATCTTCCGTATGTTCATGGTCTTCACCTTGGCAACGGCGGGACGGTCGGGACCGAGCACACGGTCGCCAAGGAGGGTGCGCAGCCTGTTGCCAAGCTCATGGGCAGCCGTTGAGACACGGTTTTCGTCACGATGATTGAGAAATATATAGATTATGTTATAAAACGGGGGATAGCGGAAGAGGGAGCGTTCTTCAAACAGACCGGCATAGAATGCGGACGTGTCGTTGCGCACCACCTGACCTATAACGGGCAGTTCCGGACTCTTTGTCTGCAATATCACCAGTCCGCGCCGCCCTTTGCGCCCTGCCCTGCCGGCAACCTGCGACATCATGGTGAAGGCATGCTCGTATGCACGGAAGTCGGGATAGTTGAGCATGGAGTCGGCATTGAGGATGCCCACGACCCCCACTCCGCCAAAGTCGAGTCCCTTGCTTATCATCTGCGTGCCGATGAGCAGGTTGGTGTGCCCTGCTGAGAAATCGGATATTATGCGCTCGTATGCCGTACGGGTGCGCGTGGTGTCGAGGTCCATACGTGCCACACGCGCCTCGGGAAAGACCTCCATCACCTTGTCTTCTATCTTCTCCGTGCCATAGCCGCGCCCCTTCAGATCGGTGTTTCCGCAGCACGGGCACACGTCGGGCATGCGGTATGTATATCCGCAATAGTGGCACGTAAGGGCGTTCATGTTCTTATGATATGTAAGACTGACGTCGCAGTTGGTGCACCGCGGCACCCACCCGCACACCCGGCACTCCATCATCGGGGCAAAGCCGCGGCGGTTTTGGAACAGTATTGCCTGTCCGCCACTCTCCAGGACCTCCCTGACACTCTTCACGAGCAACGGCGAGAACGGTCCGTTCATCATCTTGCGGCGCTGCATGTCGCGTATGTCCACCACCCGTATCTCGGGCAGCTGTATGTCCTTATAGCGGCGGCTGAGCGTCACAAGCCCGTATTTTCCGGTCGTGGCGTTGTGGTATGTCTCTGCAGACGGCGTTGCCGTGCCCAGCAGGGTCTTTGCCCCGCACGCCTGGGCAAGCATTATCGCCACGCTGCGGGCATGATAGCGGGGAGCGGGGTCCTGCTGCTTGAACGACGTCTCGTGCTCCTCGTCGACAATGACAAGCCCAAGGCGCGTAAACGGAAGGAACACGGCTGAGCGCGCACCGAGGATTACATCGTAGGGATTGTCGGACAGCTGTTTCTTCCATATCTCCACCCTCTCTGCATCGGAGTACTTGGAATGGTATATGCCGAGACGGTTTCCGAAGACGTGCTGGAGCCGCTGGCGTATCTGTACGGTGAGGGCTATCTCGGGCAGGAGGTAAAGCACCTGCTGGTGTTTCTCTATTGCCTGCCTTATAAGATGTATGTATATCTCGGTCTTTCCGCTTGACGTGACACCGTGGAGCAGCACCACGTTCTTTTTCAGGAACGACATCAGGATGCGGTTGTAAGCCTCCTGCTGCGCCCCGTTAAGCTGCTTTATGTTCTCAAGGCAAGGCTCGGTGTCGCAGTTGAGGCGTCCCACCTCGCGCTCGTATGTAACAAGCAGTTTTCTGTCAACAAGGCTCTTCACCGCCGCCAAGGTGCAGTGGGCGGAGTTCATCAGCTCGTCGCGGGTTATAACGGCAGGCTTTACGTTATCCGCTCCGCCGGAAAGAAGTCCGTTGTTGCGGGACAGTTCAAGGAAAGCGGCAAACGCCTTTGCCTGCGCCTTCGCCCTTTTCAGCATCTCCATTGCCACACGGAGTGCCCTGCCGTCGCGGTATTCGGGCGCAAGCGCGAGGCATGTCTCGGTCTTAGGTCTGTAGCCTCCGGGGGTCTTCAGCCCTCCGGGCAGAGCCACGTTGTATACTTCGCCGAACGGAGCCATATAATAATCGGCTATCCACTGCCACAAGCCGAACTGCCGGGGAGTGACAACAGGAACCGCATCGGGCACGCCGAGAATGTCCTTACACTCAAACTGTGGCTCCACTTCATGAACGGATGCCACGAGAGCCATGGTCTTCTTGCGGCGGAAATCCACCGTGACGCGCATTCCCGGCACAAGTCCGGGTTCCAGAGAAGGCGGCACGGAATAGGTGAAACGGTCTTCAAGGGGAAGGGGAAGGACTACGTCGACGTATTTCATGATGATATAATTATATGTTATGTATGCAAAGGTAATGACTTAATTATACAATTGATAATTAATAATTGATAATTAACGTGAGTTCGATGAATATTACAAACCACCCCTGCCCCTCCTTTGAAAAA